>CAUJHH010000025.1 GCA_963204725.1 Planctomycetota bacterium | reverse complement strand
CGATTTGAGAAGCCCCAGCCCTCGGAACTTGAGCGGCTCGCGGACCTGATCCTGAAGCGCTCGGGCTAACGCGCGGCATAAGCCGCGACAGTGGACGGCTACGTTCACTCCCTCAAGGCGGCACCGAGCGGTGACCAACGGTTCGAAGACCTCTTGGACGATGAGATCACGGTCTACCTGAACCGTCCGATGCCGTGAATCGGGGTGACAGTCCATCAATGGAACTTTGTGTGGAGGGAATCCGCCTTTGGACGCCAGAAGCGCGGCTTTTGCTCGCCGTGAAAAAGTGAAACGCGAGTGACGGGCAAGCCGCCAGGGGCGATGCGGACGGAATTTTGGTTCTCGCTCACGCCCCCCACGAGCCAGCACTGCCGCCGAACCCCAGGGCGCAGTGGAAACGTGCTCGATTTCATCGCCTCAATTGCGCCGGTGAAGTTCTGACGCTTTGGACTCGGCTCAACCGCATACCGTGAACTCCGCACGCGGTTTTCGCGTGCGTCCATTCTGCGGCCCCCACTCAACATGGCAAGCCGAGGAGCTTCCCGATGTTGAAGATCGCCGTTCCCCGTCAAATCCAATCCACGCTCATCATCCGCAGCGCCAAGCGGACTTCAGCGCTGCCGACAGCCGCGGCCGTCTTGGTGTGCCTAGGAGGGTTGGCCTCAACCGCCAGTGCGCAGTGGACCGTGACCAACCTGCATCCGGCCGGATCGGGTTCGTCGCAAGCCGCCGCAGCGGGCGGAACGCAGCAGTCCGGGTTCGCACTCGTGGGCTTTGCGCAGCACGCCGCCGCGTGGAACGGAACCGCGGCCTCGTTCATCGACCTCAACCCCGCGGGCTCGACCCGTTCGCAGGCCTTCGGCGCTGGCGGCGGGCAGCAAGTGGGATTCGCCAATGTCGGTGGCGTGAATCGGGCGAGCGCGTGGACCGGATCGGCGGGCTCGTGGATCGATCTCAGTCCCGTCGGTGCAAGTTCTTCGACCGCGCTCGCGACGAACGGACTGCAGCAAGTCGGATCCGCCTCCATCGGCGGCGTGCAACGCGCCGGCCTGTGGGGCGGCAACGCGGCGTCCTTTGTTGACTTGAATCCGGCGGGCTCAAGCGAGTCGCGTGCGTTCGGCATCAGCGGCGCGCAGCAGGCGGGCTGGGCCGTCGTGGGCGGCGTACAGAGCGCGGGCCTGTGGGGCGGATCGGCGGCATCGTGGATCAACCTGAACCCCGCCGCTGCGTCGCAATCGCAGGCGCTCGCCATAAACAACGGGCAACAGGCGGGATGGGCTTCCATCGGCGGCGTGCAGCATGCGAGCGTGTGGAATGGCACCGCAGGCTCGTGGGTTGACATGCATCCCGCGGGCTCGATCCAGTCGCTTGCGCTCGCTGCCGATAGCGGTCTACAGGCGGGCTGGTCGTTTGATGGCAGCGTCACGCGCGCGAGTCTTTGGAGCGGCACCGCGAGCTCGTGGGTGGACTTGTCCGCCTTCCTGCCAGCTGGTTTCTCCGACAGTTTCGCGTTCGGCATGTCGCGCGACGCGAACAATATCTACATCGCGGGCTTCGGCAACAACACGGTGACCCTGCAAACCGAAGCGCTGCTGTGGACCATGCCAGTGCCAGCACCGGGCGCAGCGGCATTGATGGGTATAGCAGGCTTGATGGCGAGCCGTCGTCGCCGGTCCTGATCGCGCCTCATGTATGGGTCAGCGCAAGAGCTAAGATGGCCTGATGTCCGCCGCCCAGTTGCAGCGCAACACCATCATCGGGCTTATCGTGAGCGTTGTGCTCGCCGCAGGGAAGTTCGTTGCGGGTGTGCTCGGGCATTCCAGTGCGCTGATCGCCGATGGCGTGGAGTCGCTCGCCGACACAGTCGGCTCGATTGCCATCTGGCAGGGCTTCCGCGTCGCCACCCGCGAGCCTGACGTCGAGCACCCCTACGGCTACGGCCGTGCCGAGACGGTCGCGGCCTTGAGCGTGGGTGCCCTCCTGTTGGTCGCGGCGGTTGTGATCGTCGTCAAGGCGTTCTCCGAGATGTTTAAGCCGCACGAAGCCCCGGCGGCGTGGACCCTCGCCGCGCTGGTGGCAGTCATTGCCGTAAAGGAAGTGCTGTTCCGGCTCGTGCTGCGGGGGGCCGAGAAGTTCGAGTCCGACGCCGCCCGCGCCGACGCGTGGCACCACCGCTCCGATGCGATCACTTCGACTGCGGCGTTCATCGGTATTTCCATTGCCATTTGGGGTCCGGGCCTGTTCAACGCCCCACGGTTGGTGCTGGCCGACGAGGCTGCGGCGATCCTCGCCAGCGGTGTCATCTTGTTCACGGCGGTTCGCCTCATTCGGCCCTCGCTGCGAGAACTGCTCGATGCGACGGCCCCAGAGCTGGCCGAGAAGGTCAAGGAAACCGCCTCAGGGGTCGAGGGCGTCCGGCTCGTCGAGAAGATCCACGCCCGCAAGAGCGGGCGCGGCTATCTGGTGGACATGCACCTGCACGTTGCGCCTGAGCTGGCCGTGCGTGCGGCCCATTCGCTCTCGGGCAAGGTCAAGGCATTCGTTCGCGAGAAGCACCCAAACGTCCGGCATGTGCTCATTCACATCGAACCTGACGAACGCACGCCACAGTCAACCAAGATGGCGTCAGGGTCTGCGGACGAAGTCGTCGCACACCCGACGCCGCCTGTAAAAGCCTGAAGTTCAAATCCCGCCAACACCCACCCCCACAACGCCCATTTTCGTGGGATTAGGCTCGATCGATTGAACTCTCACAAGTCCTGTTCCCACAAAGCCCTTCGACGTGCTCGTCAAAGGACTTGATCTCTCGAAAAATCGGGATAACAGGATTTGAACTCTGCCCCGCTCGCCCTTCACCTCGCGACACCGCAACGAAACCAGCCCCTTCCCGCAAAGGAAGAGGCTGGCTGCTGAGGACGCTTGGCCCGAGCGGGCCGCGACGCGGGTGCTGCTGTTCATCCGCGCGCTACAGCGTCCATGGGAGGACTTCGCCCAATATACCCCACGATCCGCCCAGCGACCACCGGTCCCGACCTAGGGCTTACCCCGAAACCGCCCCCGCATCGCCGGGGATCGCTATTTGGGAGGGAACGGAGCGCAGAGGTGCGGCCGGACCTCAACGCCAGACGCGGCTGATCCGGGGGGAGAGCATGGTGAACCGGCCGACGGGGATGCGGCGGCCTCCGTAGTACCACGCTGCGCCGATTTTCTGGTAATCGCCGTCCCATGCGATGGGAGCCGCTCCGGCGTTACAAAGCCGGTACGAATCCTCGAAGCGCAGCCTTTCTTGCTCATTCGCTGCCGTTTTGGGCCGGTTCACATCGAAGGTCACGCCGTTCGCAAGCGTTTGGTTTATTCCTATATAGATCGGCATCTGGTCCCATGCGCCCGCGTTCCACTGCCAGTCGTAACGCGTTCCATCTGATCCGCTCGTCCACCACGGCGCCTGGCCGAAGCCGAACATCGAGAACCACGGAGCGCCCTTGCGAAGATCCAGATCGCCGGTGATGGCTTCTCCGATGAGCGTGAACTCTTCGTTGAGGGAAGGCGTCTGAAGGATTTCTACCCACTTGCGGTCCCACTTGCTGGCGGAATCCACAAAGAAGCAGCGGAAGCGTTCGTCCTTCGCGGCCCACGGATCAAGGAAGTTGGAGGTGTAGAACGTGGCGGAGCAGGCGGCGAGGTTGCGGGCTCCGGTTCGTGCATCCTGCGTCGCAGCGCCATCGTCATTGATGGTGGGGTTGCCGGTGTAGATCCAGCAACGCCGGGCAAAGTCGGTGTCGTCCTCCGAGGCCCGGTTGTCGCGGTTGTTGTGGTCGGAGAGTTTCCACTCGCCGTACACGCCGACGCCGCCACCGTCATCGCTCCAGCCGGAGAGGGCCTGCCACTGGTAGGGCTGGATGATGGGCTGATTCGGCGACACATCCATGTCGCCGAAGACGCCCGCCGCGATGATGTCATTGGCGTAGTTCCCCTGTGGCCTGTTGATCATGATGTCGAAGTCGGGGCAGGCGTTCAGGATGCGGATGATGCGCTCGTGGAACCAGTCGACGATGGCTTGGCGGTCGCCGCCGTTCCGCCACGCTTCGATCTGGCTGAGAGGGTTGTTGTCGTAGTTACTGCCGCCGAAAAGGTTGATGAGACCGACGGGCCAGCGGTCGAGCCGTCGGTGCGGCTCGGGGTTGGAGTCGCCGTAGGGTTGGGTGAGATTGGGATCGGGGAGGGGCCCGAGCTTGATTCCCGCGCGGCGCGCGAGTTCGTGGTGGACGGCGGAGAGCGTCGCGTCGGAGATCGCGGAGGAGTAACCGAAGCACTGATCCATCGAGCCAACGAGCGAGTCGGCCACAGGGTGTTCGACATCGATGATCGCGGGCCACCGGCCGCCCACGGTGAGGTTAGGGGAGGCGCCGGTGTTGGTTGTCGTGTGGAGGGTTGTTGTCGAGGCGACGAGGACTCCGTTCACCCAGAGTTCACCGGTCGTGGGAGAGGTTGTGGTGACGCGATAGACGACAATCGTCTTTTCCGTGGGCGCATCGATCGTCGCTTCGATCGAGTTGATCGTGTAGGGAGGACCGGACGATACAAACCTCGCCCTCACTTTGTGCGTCGGGGGCGAACCAGCAGTCCGTTCGTATAGCAGGCGCCACTGCTTCGACGCGGTGCTCTCCGTTGGCGGTACGCCGTTCCAGCGCCCAATCAGGTGCTGCGTCGTGGTGGTTGTACCATCATCCGCCCGGAACACAACGCCGAATGCGCAAGCCGACTGGATGAGATCGTAATCGGGGGTCTGCTCGAAAACGGTGCCCTTGTAGTCTTCGCTTTTGAGGAAACGGAGTTCGGGGGGCGTCGCGGTGTTCGCGAACAGCTTCGGTTGGTATGCGGCGTTGCTTTGCGTCAGATTGTTCGGGCTGGTGGAGCGCAGGTCGGCCCAGCCGTCGAGCAGCTCATTGTTGACGATCGTGCCGCCAACTTTGCGCCGGCTGCGTTCGGCAAAGGAATCACACTGCAACCGGAGCGTCGGAGCTCCCATCGCCCCGTTCCAGCCCGGAAGTTTGCCAACGTTGGTTGCCGCGCCGGAAAGGTTGAGACCTACCCATCCATCGCTGAACTCGAACTGCGGTGACTCATCGTCATCGGTGCCATTCCGAAGAAAGACGAAGCCCTCTGGCAACTGCACAATCCACGTGGCTGGGACAGACGTGATCGGGCGGAGGTCCGCGCCACAAGAAATCTGGGCTCGCTTCATCAACCGGAGTGCCGCCTTAACTCGTACTACTCCACTAGACTCTGAAATCGAATAAAGAGCACCGGAGAAGAGCTTGGCCTCATCATCCGGCAAAACAAGCTCGCTTACAAATGTCTGACGAAACCGTATCTCGTCCGATCGCCAGCCAGCTAGGGGACCATAGTCGTTGTCGCCACTGGGAATCACGACATCCGATTGGTTATAGAGAGGAATAAACCCGAGATCCGTGAATGGGATAAGAAAGTCTAGCTCAATCTGATTGCCTTCACGATTGACTCGTGGGGTTGATGCGAGCGTCCATACTGATGGCATAATGTCATCCCTTACTATTTGCGACGCTTCGACCGCATCAGGATCGGCGCCGCGAGCAGGCCCATAGCGGGGGGATCAGGAATGAACAGTTCCTGCACCAGGATACCGTCGCCGCTCGTGTCGAAGGCATAGCCCATGAGCGTCCAGTCCACTTCGGTCACCCGCTTGATCTGCATATAGCCGATGATCGAGAAATCAGAAGACGCATAACCGATGTACGCCATATCGCCTGCATTCTCGAAATCGTTCAGATTGAAGTCTGACCCCATTCCATGCGTTATCGACGCTACATTTGTCCCGCCGGAGGTGGGATCGTACGCGGGCTCGGCAAATCCCCACGAGGAATCAATGAACTGGTCCTTGAGGTGCAAGCCGCCTTGAGAGAGCAGTGCTGGCGTCTGCACCGGCAGTGGCGGCCAGTCGGGTAGAGAGTTTCCGTGAATCACTCCCGCAATCTCTCCAAAGGAGTACTGGAACGAGATTCGCAGTGTATTCGGGGCGGGAGACTCGCCAGGCACTTGGGGATCAAGTGTTAACTCGGTGGCGAAAAGATGGATGTAGAAATCTCCGCGCGAGATGATCGTGTCCCTGTCGGGTCCATCATTGAGCACGACGATCGGGCTTGCCATGGTGTGTCCTCCGAGCAAGAGCGTTGACGCCGCGGCGAGCGCGAGCGTGCGAGTCATCAAATGGTTCATGTTTCGACCCCTTCCTTATCTTCGATCGCGGCCCTCTCCTGATTCGCAGCGGCGCTCGCGTGTGTTCGATTGAAAACCCTACATGGTGGTCCAGAAGAATCCCAACCCGTTTGAGCCATAGGTATCCGTGTACCGGAGCGAGACGACGATCCTGTCGAATCCCATCGCGTCAAAAAGGACGAATGGTGAGCGGCCGCTGCTGGCGTTGCTGTTGCCGACGACCCTCAACCCCGGCGGACTCAGGGCCCGATCGTGCTGGACCACGACCCGCGAGGCGATATACGAGTTGTCCAGGAGCACGTTCTTGTAGGTGTCGAACGGATCCTCATCGATCGGCAACCCGTTCGAGGTTCCGACATTGAAACCGACCTGGCCGAGATACGTTCCGAGGAACGCCTCGTCGCTCTCACCGAACAAGTGTGCCCTTGAGACGCCCCAGATGCGCGCGATCGCGGGCGGCACCGTCTCGGTAGCCTTCACGAAGTAGAACCGCAGAGCGCAGCACATATCCGCTGGTATCGGTGGATCTGGCACCGGATCAGGTTGCGGACACACCTCCAAGGTCCAGTTCCAATCGAAGTCGTAACCGATGGGCAGCGTTTCCCGGTAGGCGTACGCCCCGATGTCGGGCATTGCGGATGCCGCGCCCGCGGCGGAGCCCATACGACGCCAGAGGCGCTGCGCTGTTCCCGGTGTGAGGATGGCCATGGCAAATCCTCCCGGTTACAGGGTACGGTAGCAGAGCCCGCAGTTGAGCATGCCCGCCGCGCCGCCGTCGGAACGCCTGACGGTCAGTTGAACGACGATGCACGCCGCCCCGATCGAGTCGAGGAGGAGCATGCACGCGCCCTTGGTGGCATCCTGACCGACGACACGCATCGCGGGGGGCGTGAGAGAGCGATCGCTAGTAATGAGGATATCGGAGACAAACTGGAACTGGACATTGTTGGGCGGATCTACGTCGATCGGAATGACTTCGCTGTTCGTCGGAATCGTTGTCGCGCCCTGCTTTAACAACAGGTCGCCAAGGTGCATTCCCATCCATGCACCCGGATTGTGACCGATAAGGGCTCCCTGCGAAACGGCCCAGATTCGGGCGCGGGCTTCCTGGGTCGCGCTTGTTCTCGGGGCGCCGTAGAAGACAAGCGCGAGGGAGTTTGCAAGCTCGACCGGATCGCCTTGGTCGAGGTTGAGGACGAAATACTCGATCGGGCCGGGCGGGTCCGGATAAGGCGGGGGCTCAGGGTAGGTTTCCGGACGGTCATGGCTGTAGGCGAACGCGCCGGCATCAATGAAGTTCGCGGCTACATCCGTATACCTGACATTGATCCACGGGCGCTGAGCCGTTCCAAAGGTATCGGGCACTTAACAAACTCCTCCCGCACCAGCATCGTGCGGCTTCGGCGTGTGGGTCAGGGCCATAGGCCGTCAACAGCAGACGGCCCGCAGGCGCTATTCCATCAAATAGCTGGAAGAAGTATGCCACACGATCCCCGTTTGTGCCACCGGCTTCCGGAAACGAGCGAACAGTTCCCTTCCATGGGACGCAACGGCAAGCGCTTGCCTTTTATGCCTGCTCGCCCCTCCATCACCCGGTGCCGCTTTGGTCGCCGGAACGAAGCCGCGGGATGCTCCCGCGATCGGCTCCCAGAGCGGTAACCCCAGCGGGAGCAAAAGGATGCGAGGACGCCAGACGGGTGACGCGACGCCGCGTCGGAGGGATCGGGCCGCAAGGGAGCGTTTGGAACGACCGGGGGAAACCTTGGCCCCGTCGGCCCCAACGGCCGCACGACCCCAGCGCCATGCCAAGCCCAAGCGCCGCCTGCCGCCCGAGGTGCTGACCGACGAGGAAGTCCGGGCGCTGCTCGACGCCTGCGGCCGGTACACCCCGGTCGCGCTCCGCAACCGCGCACTGATCACGCTGATGTACCGGGCTGGGCTCCGGGTCTCCGAGGCGCTGGCGCTCCAGCCCAAGGACGTGGACCTCGAGAACGGGATCGTCCGCGTCCTGCATGGCAAGGGCGACCGCTATCGGGCCGTGGGCCTCGATCCCGGCGCGGCGGCCGTCGTGGCGGCGTGGCTTGTCGAACGCGGTAGGGCCCAACGGGTGGCGGCACGGGCGAACGGGGAGACCGACCCAGTCGCGGCCGCGCCGCTGCTCTGCACTGCCTTCGGCACGCCAGTCACGACCGGGTACGTGCGGCGGCTGATGAAGCGGCTGGGCCGCCAAGCCGGGATTGCCAAGCGCGTCCACGCCCACGGCCTGCGACACACCCACGCCGCCCAACTCCGGTCCGAGGGCGTCGATGTCGGGATCATCTCCCGCCAACTCGGGCACCGGTCGCTGCTCACGACGATTCAATATCTCGATCACATCCAGCCGACGGCGGTGGTTGATGCGATGAAGGCACGGCAATGGAGCACGCCCAGTCAATCACCGCTTGAGACTCGTGTGAGCCCCTGAGGATGTGCAGGTTCCGTACCTCGCATCAAATCCCCAGCAATGTCATTCTGGATCTCGGTCGTTGTCGTGATCCTGGACCTCTTGGGAAATGGTCTGTGACACTCCGAGTGAATCAAACCGCGACGGGGCTGACGCTCTCAATGGCGCGGTGGCGATAGACTGGCCCCAACTCGGGAGGCTAGTGATGGCGAAGAAGGCATCGACAAACAAGGTTGCGGTAGCGGAGCCGGGCCCGGCAGTGGACCCCTACGCACCGCGCCCGCGTCTGCACAAACTCCGAGTGAGCAACTTCCGGTGCATCGGCCCGACTCCGGTGGAGATTGAGCTCGACGACATTGTTGTTCTCGTGGGGCCGAACAATGCGGGCAAGAGTTCCATCCTTCGTGCCTATCAAGTCGTGATGCTGGAGGGAGACAAGCAAGGCCACCTCACCACAGATGATTTCCCCGGCGGCGAGGTCAACACGGAGCGTCCACCCACGATTGAACTTGAGACCGTGGTACACGAGGGCAACTCCCCAGCGACGAAGTGGGTCAGTACGAATCCCGATACGGGCGAGCGCGTCGTGAAGGAAAGATGGCAGTGGAAGCGAGAAGGCGCGCCTGACCGCGACGGATGGAACGTGGAGACAGGGGATTGGGACTCCACGAGTTTTCCATGGGGACCTGGCAATATCGCCCAAGCGAACCGCCCTCGGCCCCACCGCGTCGGAGCGTTCGAGGACCCGATCAAACAAGCGGAGCAAGTTCTCGACCTACTGAAGGAAGCGATCAAGTCCCGCGTCAAGGAAGTAAGTAGGCGGCGCGCGGAGGCGCAGGGCGAGGAAGAAAGCGAATACGACCGACTTCTCAAAGCGGCTCGAAATCTCCAGTCATCCATCGCATCGGACGCCACCGCCGCAGTGGAGAGTGTGTGCAAAGATCTGGGAGAGACCATTGCAGAGGTGTTTACCGGCTATGCCGTGATGGTGGAGGCGACGCCCGAGGATGGGCTTGACAAGACTCTGTCACTTTTCAAAGCGGAGTTGCGGATGGGTCCGAAGGAAGGGCACCAATCCGCCATTGACCGACAGGGAAGCGGCGCTTGTCGAACCTTGCTCTGGGCCGCGTTGCGGATCCTCGCGGAGCGGAAGCACGCAAAGAACGATGGCTCGGTTGAGCGTCCTCACGTTCTCCTCATGGATGAGCCGGAACTCTGTCTTCACCCGGACGCCATTAGAAAGGCGTGCCGTGTGCTTTACGATCTCCCGAAGCGCGGGAACTGGCAAGTGATGATTACGACCCACTCGCCTGTGTTTATCGACTTCTCGCGTGACAATACCTCCGTCGTGCGAGTGGAGCGAGACGAAGAGGGTAATGTGGAGGGTACCACAATCTTTCGCCCCCAACGGGCCAAATTGGACGAAGACGATAAGGTGGAGTTGAAGTTGCTCAATCTCTGCGACCCCTACGTTGCCGAGTTCTTCTTCGGGGGCCGGACCATCGTTGTTGAAGGTGACACGGAATACACCGCGTTTCGGTTTGCGATTGCGAAGCGCCCCGCCGAGTTCAGCAACGTTCATGTTGTTCGGGCGAGGGGTAAATACCCGGTCGCATCCCTTTGCAAGATTCTCAATCAGTTCGGCAAGCGGTATGCAGTGCTCCACGACGCCGATACTCCGAAAACCCCTAAGGGCAAGAGCAACCCGGCATGGACTGCCAACGCCCGCATTCTGGATGCGACCGCAGACGGACGTAAAGCCGGGAACGTGCGCCTCGTTGCCTCACTCCCGGACTTCGAGCGCGCGTTCTTCGGGGAGGAGGCGGATGAAGAGAAGCCCTACGAAGCGCTTCGCCGCCTCCGCGAGGATGATGCCTCTCTTGGTGTGGTATCTAGCCTTCTGGAGGCGCTCATTGACTTTGAGAAGCCGATGCCCAAGGGCGCTCTGAACTGGTCGGACTTGGAGGCGCTTGGGGCGGCGGTTGATGGCGCTGCTGTAGGCATCCGTGATCGACACGGCGAAGTCCAATAATGGATCGGAGTTCTGGCTCGACAAAGACAGGGAAGGCGTCGAACGGGATTGTGCCCACGCCCTCGCCATGCTCGGTAAGCAGTGACACTGCGCGCACACCGCTGGGCTCCGTTCCCGCCGTAGTCCCGATCCCCGGCCATGGGGTAGCCCGCGGATAGCGCCTCGCCCACTTCAGTGCAACAATCCCCCAACGCGAAAGGGGGATCCCATGCGGGCATTGAAGTCCAAGGTCGCCAAGATGGAGCAGGCGCGGCGAGTCGAGTCCGAAGCCGGTCGCGACGACCACCGCCGCATGATGCACATGCTGAGCAGCGCGTTGGTCGCGCATCAACAGGGTTTGGAACAGGTCGGTCCCGAGCACACCGACCCCGAGACCTACCGCGACATTCAAGAGTCCCTCGCGTGGGCGCGGGGCGACTTCGCTGAGGCCGAGCGGCTGCGTGATCGCGATCCGGACAAGCACGTCCCGCCGCCGCCGGGGACGCCGTGGGAGGAGCAGATGCGGCTGGCCCGCGAGGCGCTCGACCGGACCTTCGAAGACGCGGGCACCAAGACCAAGCGGATCACGGCGGCAATCAAGGCCGCCGCCCGCACTTCGACCGTGACAGGACCCCTGCTGGCTGTGTAAACTGCCCCGACTCCAATGCTGGTGGAGGCAGGTTGACCGCACCCGAACAACGAGCCCGCGAGATCATCGACTCGAAGCTGGCCGCTTCCGGGTGGATCGTCCAGACCTATCGCGGCATAAACCTCGGTGCCGGACGCGGCATCCCGGTTATTGAGTCTCCCGGCACGAACGGCCCCGCCGACTACCTGCTGTACGTTGACGGCAAGGCGATCGGCGTTGTCGAGGCAAAGCCGGTCGGCCCCACAGCGATGGAAGCACGGGCCGGATCAGGTGGAGCGTAAATGATGCAGTTCGCGCTCAAGCTGCTGCGGAGGACGGCCAACTACTCCGGAGGCGCGGCCACCGGGATGGCGATGGCCGCGGCCGCTGGCGGTCCCGCCGGTGCCATCGGTCTGGCAGGGCTGATCGGCGTCATCGCTACGTGTGTCATCGTTGAATCGGTTGCTGAAGCCGCCGAATCGAATGACCAACTCTCGCGGATTGAGACATGGCTTGAAGAGCTAGTACGGCGCCACGGACGATTGGACGCCGCGGTCCGAGCCATTGTTGAGGGCCGTGAGACGAATGAACTCGTGAACAAGGACGCCGCCCGCACACTTCTTGCGATCCTGGTGGCGAGCGATGACGGCGTCAGTTCCTTGGTGGAGCGGGATGCCCAGGTTCGCGGCATGCTGTCCTCGCTCTCGGATCGGCTGAGAACCTGGGACCAGCGGTTGCTCACAGCGCTGGAACAGCAGGCAGACATGCTGGGTCGGATCGACACCACGGTCCAGGGAATCTCCGCGAACGTGGATGGCCTGCATGAAAAGGTGGACACCCTCATCAAGGTTCGTGACGCCGTTCCCACCGAGGAGGAACTGGCGGCACGGGCAATCGACGAGCAAGATAGCTGCCGTCTCCGCATCGATGCTCTCCAGGCCCTATTCGATCAAATGGAGTACGAAAGGGCCGGCCCGTTTTCGGACCGATGCCAGGCGTGGCTTGAGCGTTCCCGAAGTCGTTTGTCACCCTCAGCTCAAGCTCAGCTTCTCGAACGGCTGCTTGATGAGGCGATAGTCCGGACGCGAACATCGGAGGAGAACGATCGCGCCGAGTCGCTCGTTCGCTTGCGTCAGCTTGGGCAGTCACTCGATAGCCTTGTGCCCCGCTTGGAAGGAGCTGAACAGCTTCGGGTCACGAGCCACGCCGCTTACGTTGAGTCGGTATTGGACACTGCGGCAGCGGGCCTGGCGAGACTCGATGGGAGGTCCGACCCCTACGCAATCAGACGGCGCGTGGCAATTCTGTCCGATGCCGAGCGTCATGCCGAGGCGATAGCCTTATTTCGGGGGACGTCTCCGGCGCCTGAATGGGTTGAGAAGGGGCTCGTTGCGGCCATTCGCGGCGGAGAGTGGTCAGAGGCGGAGCGACTCATGGACTGGGTGTTGATCGCGGCGCCGCCGCGCGTTCAACGGATGTCACGCCTGCTGTTCGTGGAGGCCGTGGTGCTCGGCGGGCCAGCGGATGAGCCTGAGGAGTCAACTGCTCCGCCAAAGCCTGACATCGCTCGGTTGGAGAGGTCCCGTGAACTGCTGCAACCAATGGTCGACGAGATTCTGGCGCTGTCCGAGCCGCGTTACGAACTGGACTATTGCATTCTACGGCTGGCGACGGAGATAGCGGTTAGGCGCGACGACACAGCCGCCCTTCATCGAATCATTCCGGCCCTCACTCGGCGGCGACCATTTGATCTCTCGCTTGGCATTCTCGCGGTGCGGGGTCGGATTGACCCCGAAGCTGATTGGCCCCGGCGCCTCCGAGCGGAGGGTAAAGCCTCGTTCGAACGCAAGTTGGTAGCGACGGCACTGGAGGGTCGCCAAGCGGGCTCAGAGAGTGCGGCGTTTGCCGCGGCCGTTCGGCTTGCCGAGGAAGCTTCCACAGACGATCAGCGTAAGCAGGTGCACGGTCTGCTCATGGAGCTCGCCCAGCAGCTCGGTGAGGCTGCGGAGCATCAGCTTGAGCAGTTGGCGCCGTCGCTCGTGGGGGCGAATGACCGGCAAGCGCGCTTGTGGGGCGTTACCCGCATGCTCCGGGCGGGGCGCACGGAAGGCGTCGACGAGCTACTCGAGGAGTTGCGGAGCCCAGCCGATCCCCTGTGGCTGCAGCTTCACGGCCAGAGGCAACTACAAACTGGAAAGCCGGTGGAAGGTGTCGTTGACCTGTCCGAGGCCGCCCGCATCCTCGATCAACCAGATGTACTCGCTGGAGTGGGGTCTCTGGCTTTGGCCCATAAGCAGTGGGAACGAGCGGCGCCCCTGCTCGAGCGGTTCCTCGTACTGCGTCCGGGTGATAAACGAGCCCGCGCCGGTTTGGCGATGGCACTGCATCAATTGGACCAGCACACCCGCGCTGGCGAGCTTCTCACAGCGCTCTCCGAGGAGCAGCCTGATGATCCGTCTCATGCGGTAAATGCGGCCTCCTGCTTGGTGTTGTCGGGCCGGCCGGAAGACGCCGTGGCAGTTCTTTCCAAGGCGTGCGAACGGTCCGACCCTCCCATCCACGCTGTCATCGGGCTCGCGCAACTGCTTGTGGAACGAGATCGACCGAAGGAGGCATTTGCTCTCGTCGATCGGCATCGTTCCCGGTTCTGGAACAAGTACGCATTCGTGGGTTCCTACTGGTCGATCGCATTTGCCGCGGAGCAGGAGAACGCGGGACATGAGGCGTTCGTCCAGATGCGCATACTGCAAGCAACAGGCATTGCCCCAGCGGATATTCTGGTGGAAAAGTCCCTCGATGACCTGATCGAAATGAGCCAGTCGCATCGTGAGCGAGAACGGACGCTCGCATCAGCGGTGTTGCGAGGGCGGGCGCCTTGGTTGATGGTTGCTGAGTGGCGCCACGAACCGGCATATCGTGATTGGGCGCAACGCGCGGGCGAGCGTCAATGGATCTTTGAGCATCCTGTCAATCTTTCAGACTCTGCGATCTATTGCACGAATGGATTCACTGCCGTACAGACTGATGGCCCGCGCCATCTGGCCTCGATAGAGTCGACCGGGCGCGGACAAGCGGTCGTCGCCGACCTCAGCGCACTGATCACGCTCCAGCAACTTGGGATGCTCCGCTCCGTGGTCGAGTACTGCGGGCGGATACACGTGCCGGAGGCTTACTTGTTCAAGATGTTCTTGGACAATGATCGCCTTCGGCCCCATCAGCCATCGCGCCGCACCGTGCTGACTGTGCTTCGGCAAGCTCTTGCGGAAGGGCGGATTCAAATCGATGGTCCCACTTCGGAAGTAGTCGGAAGCCCGCAGCTCGTGGATGAGCACTATCCCCAGGATGCACGACCAACGGGCGTCTATCACCTTGCGGATCTTCAGGCGTCACTCCGGGAAGGTGGTGTCGCCACGGATGAACTTCTTGCGCGACTCGCCTCGGTTGCCCACCGTCCCCGAACGGTGCCCGGCGACCACGAGGCATTGCGGGTCGGCGACCCTGTGGTCGTCACGGTCTCAACACTTGGCACCCTTCAATACTGTGGGCTCCTGGACATCGTCATATCTGAGTTCCGCGTTCATCTGAGTGCCGAGGACCATCGACTGGTACAGGGCGAGAGTGTTTGGTTTGAGAAACAGGAGCGCCTAAGAGCTGCACACCGTACGCTGTGGCACTTCCTACGCGATGATGTGGGTGTGGAGCGGCATGCCCGCGGCACCTCGCCTGACGGGGAGGATGACGAAGACGGCGACTCGGTGCCGGTTGGATTCGCGCTCGAGTCGCTATCGCTGGCGCAGCGCCTGGGCTTGCCGCTCCTGGCGGACGATCGGTGCCTCCAGGCGGCGGCGCTCAACGGACGGCCAACGTCGGCGTCCTCGGCCTTCGGCACGGTAGACCTGCTGGCGTCAATGGCGAACGACGGCCACATCACGCGCGACGAGCACGCTGATCACGTGCGTGCGTTGCTGAGGCTCCGCTATCGGTTTGTCGTTCCGGACTCCGAACTCCTCCTTTTGTGGGCTCGGCGAGCGCTAACCGCGGCGCCCGGGCCGGATCTGCAGGCATTAGCAGTGTATCTGCACTCATGCCTGCGCGATCCCGGGCTCTTCGGTGGGTTTGAGCCAACCGACCCTCCCTCCACGATGGCGATGAAGTTTCATCAAGCTGTTGAGACCGCGGTCGGCGAATTCATCGGGTCACTATGGGCTGACGAGGCGTTCCCTGAGGACCGCGCTCGGTCCTTTACCGCGTGGTCCTTGTCCTACCTCCTGCCCTCGCCTCCCGCTGTCATGGAGCCGCGCATTCGGATGCTGGGGGACTTGGGCCATCCGTTGTTCTGGTCCACGTTCCTCATACGCATCGCGCGGTCTGGAGTAGGTGGAATCGATCGCGTACGCCGTGGTGTGCTGGTCGTGGGTGACGCTCTGGGGATGCCCGAGCATGCCGTCATTCGCGCCGGCGTGGAGATCATCGATGGAATCGGAAATCGCGGCAAGTGAATTAGAGCGCGTCCATCGAGCGTTCATGGGCCGGATCGCGCGAGCTCTGCTGCCAGAAGGTGGCGGCATTGATCGGCGCGACGCCCTGGTGCTCATAGATTGTGACGTCATTAGTGCGGAGCCCTCCGTTGATTCCGAAGAGTCCATTAAGGGTCTGCGCCAGGCAGTCGCCGTCCCGGCGGCCAAGGCCTCGCTGGGACCGCTGTTGTTCTACATCAATGACAGCGGAAGCCGGTCAGTGGTTCGGGTTAGAGACCTTCTGCTCGACGGTCGCCCGGAAGTACGTGCCGTCGCGGTCGCCCACCTTGAGAACACGTTTGCGTTGCCGGGGCTGTCCTCTCGCCACACGCGCCAGGAACTCGATCGGCTCAGGCCCGCGTTGCTGGCGCCAGATGGCAGCGAGTGGCGCCGAGCAGCTATCAATCTTGTCGATGCGGTCGATGAGGACTGGCTGCTTGGCATTGCCGGTGTGCGTCAGGCACAGAATCCCGCGTTGCAGGAAGTATGGAGTGAGTACGTCACGATGGTGCTCCGGCCTTCCCTGGCGTCGGTCAACGCTTGTTGGCCGCCCATCCTGTGTGCCGGATTGCACGCCGAGTCGATGGACCAGCAAGCTAAGGCATGGCAGGCGGAGGGTTGCAGCTCTTTGGCGCTGTACACTGCCTACTTGGAAGCGGTGGGACACATACCGCTCGGGGGTAGACGCTCACTCTCCGGCGTGCTTTCGATGATCAACGGTGGTGCCCCGAGCGAGGCCGTCCTGGTAGAACTCCTTGATTGGGCAACCAACCACGGAAGCCCATTTGCACGATATCACGCCTGTGAGGCCGTAATGTCCGCTGGGGCGGGCCTGGCGACTCTGGATCAATCGCGGGCTGCAGTGTGGTTCTGGGAGATTGTTCTTGCGCCTCGGGATTGCGTCGGGGCAAAGGGCGACTGCGCGGCTGAGAGCTTGGTGGCCCAGTTGGCCAGATACTACCTGCACTATCTGCAGGTGCGTGTACCGTCGGATCATGGTGAGGCCATCACAGCGATGGCTTGGTGGATGGCGATGCGGATGATCACAGTGATTGAGAATGGCGCCGCGCGGCAGCGAGCCTTTGGAGAACAGCTCGCTCAGGTCTACGGCTCCATTGCTACGGACATCTGGGATCTGGTAGCTCCGCCGACGAGCCCGTCCATCCTCCATTGCCTGACTGCATTCGGACCCTCCCCGTGGGCGTTGTCGCTCCTGGCGACCGTGGGGACGGAGGAAGATGCACAGCGGTTGCTGACGGGCCCAGGCCCCGGCACACTGGATGAACGCGTGCATGCGCTCATCGCGATTGCCATGCAGGTAGCCAACTTGGGCCTAAACGGGGACCACGACCTCTATCGCATGTCGGACGGGGCTCGCCGAATGCTCGGCTGGATCGCTAGCCATCAACCTGACGAGGCGCGAAACGCGATCCTGAAGGGGTGGTCGGAACCGGTCGACTGGACTCCGCCGGACTCTCTCACAAAGGCGTTGGAAGGGGTCGAGCAGGAGGAAGTTCTCATTCAACGCTGGCGGTGCCACGCCATTCGCCAGCGGGTGTCCGTGGGCGCGCTCGCGGGCGACGATCTCTGGGGCATTGTGTCATCAGACGCCTGGAAAAAGAGCACCTGGCCAGTTATTGATCGAATTGCCGCGCAGGCACTCGGATGCGCCCTGGTCGATGACGCAGCACGCCGTCGCCCCGAGTGGGCCCCGCACTTGGTCCACCTGTTGGCCGAGACGGCTGAGCAGCGAGCGGGAAACGAAGAAGATCGCCAAGCCTTCTTCGGCCTGGTCCTAAGGGGTTCGTGTGCGATGAACGCCAACTCCGCAATCTGTCGCCTGCTCCGTGGTCGGGCCGGACACCGTTTCCGGCCTCTGGCTACGGTGATACGGGGCAACTTGGAACAAGTATTGCCCCAAGCCGGTGGCTGGGCCGCCGGCCGACTTCGGGCGGTTCTGGTTGACCTCGCGTAATAGTTCTTGGTTCGGTGGGTCTAATTCGCGCCTACTGGAAATGGGACCCACCCAGCTACCGAATCGTGAGCCGTGATAACCTCGAGAATCGCCGGCCCGAACCCCTCGGGCAGCCCGGATTCGACGGTTTGAACCCGCTCCAACCGTGAAGTTGAGCAAGCACCGGTTGGCCTCGCTTTGTACCCGGAAACGATCCCCAACAATTACAACGCGGTGCCCTAGGTCATACGCCCGCCAGACTAGCACCCTAGGCCAAACGCGTCGATGTAGTCGAGGAAATCCAGTACATCAACAACAGTGTCGCCGTTCACGTCCGCATTCCCGTACTCGCCGCACGGACCGGGCCCGCCGACGCAATTGCCGAAGTCGTCGATGAAGTCGAGAAAGTCCACCACATCGCCCTCATCCCCGGCACCGTTGTAGTCGGCGATGCAGGAAGGGACAACAACGATGACGGCAGACGCGGTCCCTGCGTCGCCGCACGCATTCGAGAATACCGCAGCGTATGAGCCCGAGTCGGAAACCCTGGCATCAGAGATCGCGAGGGTGGCAGAAGTGCCATCTGATGGCGTCGGCATGGGTCCGGCTGAGCCGCTTACATTTCCGCCACCGCCGGACGCGCCGCCGGGTCCATCAATGATCGGACTTCCATCACGGAACCACTGGACAGCGACGCTCTCGTGTCCCGGCGCCGGTGTGGCGGTCAGAACGATGGATTCGCCCGATGGGACAGTCTGCTCTTGCGGGTGGCCGACGATCCAAGGGGAGTTCGACGCGGTCCATCGCGCAACCGTGGAGGATTGATTGCCTCCAGCCGTTTCGAATCTGCCGCCTGCGATGATGGTGTCTCCTTGTTGGGAGGCGAGAGCCCAGACGCCTGCGGTAGCCTCGGCGTGCGCAACACCTCCACCAAACGGAATCCACGTTGTGCCACTCCATCGCGCGAGGCCTTTGGTGGTTGGTGAGGTGCCCACGGTAAAGTCGCCGCCTGCGATGATGTCGCCGCTGCTTGACACGGCGAGCGCACGTACCGGCGCGTTTAAGCCGCTTCCCATGGGCTGCCATTCCGTTCCATTCCACCTCGCGACGCTCTGCGAAGGCCATGTGAAATCACCGCCAGCGATGACGTCACCATTGGGCATGGCGAGAAGCGATTGAACACTGCCGCCCCCCGGACCGTCGCCCATCGCGTGCCAGGTCGTTCCGTCCCAGCGTGCGACGCGACGCGCCGGGAGCGAGCCGGTGAAGTCGAACCACCCGCCAGCGACAATGTCCCCGTTTGAGAGTCTGGTCACAGCCAGCACCCAGTCATCGAAGCCATCTCCCAACGCATGCCACTCAGCGCCGTCCCACCTCGCGATGTTGTTCACAACCAGTCCCGCACCCACCTGGTCGAACACACCCCCCACAATCAACTCATTGCCAGGGACAGCGACTAGTGCGTTGACATGGCCATTCACACCTCCGCCAACGTCCGCCCATTCACTTCCATCCCAAGTACCAATCTGTGATATCGCTACCCCGCCGATGGCCGTGAAATCGCCCCCCGCAGCGACCCGACCGTCTGAGAGCTCCGCCACCGCGCGCACCTGAGCGTTCGCTCCCGAGCCGAGCTCGTTCCATGCGAGACCATCCCAGCGTGCGATGTGATTCACACGGAGTCCTCCTGCAGACAAGAAACTTCCGCCGACGACCATGCCCCCATCGGACTGAGCCACGGCCGTCCTCACCAAACCGGTTACTCCGTCACCAACGGTTCTCCATGCTGCGCCGTTCCAAAGCGCAGTGCGTTGAACTCCCACTGCACCCGTGCTGGTGCCGGCAGTAAGCATGTCTCCGCCAACAAACAGCTCGCCCGTTGGAAGCAGTGTGAGGGTGCGAGCGGTGCCGCTGAGACCTTGCTCGAGCGCAACCCAGTTTGTACCGTTCCAGAGTCCTATACGCCGGCGATGCGGGAGCGTACCGCTGCCTATGGCCTCGAAGCTCCCTGCTGCTACCACCTCACCGGTCTCCAGCACGGCCAGAGATGCGACCCACGAAGTTGCACCCGCGCCCATCGCCGACCAAGTGGAAGAACTCGCACTCCATCTCGCCACGCGCGAGGCCGGAAGACCTCCCGCCTGCGAGAAATCTCCCCCAGCTATTACGTCGTCATCGGGCAAGACAGCCAGCGTTCGAACGAGAGCGTTCAATCCCGATCCAAGCGGCGACCAATCGGATCCGTCCCAACGCGCGATGCGCGTGGCCAACCCGCTTCCTGCGAAAGTGAAAAGGCCACCGGCAACGACGCCGCCCGAAGGGAGTGCCGCGAGGGCGGACACACGGCCGTTCACTCCGATGCCGAACGAGGTCCAACTCGTGCCGTTCCAGCGAGCGATTCTGTTGAATGGCAGGCCGTTCAAAGATGTGAAGTCGCCACCCACGGCGATGTCACCGTCCGCAAGCGACGTCATGGCATAGACGATGTTGTTCGCGCCGGTGCCCATGCCGTTCCATGAAGAAGTGCCGGCGTCCCATCGGGATAAGTAAAGTGCCGGGGTAGATCCAGAGTGTGTGAACTCTCCACCCGCGTACAACTCTCCGTTCGGTCTGGCGACAAGCGCAAGCACCGTCTCGTTAAATCCGTTGCCCAGCGCGTACCATTCTTGGGTCGCAGGATTCCACGCTGCGATGCGATTGACGGGCACTCCGCCTGCAAGGGTGAAGTCGCCTCCCACGACGACCACCGGCTCGCTTGGGCCGCCACCGTCCGGATCCCACAAGGTCGATGCATGGACCGCTCCGTTCGTTCCCGGCATGGGAAGGCCGGGCAGCCATTGCTCGCCGCACGCTTGGCCGTGGCAGGCAGGGGCGAACCACGCAGCAGCCGCGGCAACTCCCACTACACCGGTTGCCAATACGGATCCAGGTTTCCGAGTTGTCATTTCATCGTCTCCAAGACCGGATGATTGGGCGACGCACCGGTGTCCGAGCAACGCATCGATGTCATCGTCGGAAAGGGCGATTCCGAGCGACTGCCAAAGTAGTGCATCGCCTCAGTTCCTGCAACGCTATCGGCGCCAGTGCGTCGTGTCCGACTCACAGCGATCATGATTGCGATGTGGACAATGGCATCCGATCCAAGCCCAAGAGCAGATTGGGAGATCGCTAACGGCACGTGTTAGGGTCGCCGCCACAAGATTGGCCATTGCCGCAGTAATGGGCACTTGTATGATGCGTCGTCCCCCAGGAGTGTGCCGAATGCTTATGAAATGTGCCATCTGGGCGCTTTCTGCCGGAACGTGCATAGCGATCGCGTTTCCCACCAATGCGGACTGGCCGACGTTTGAGATCATCCAAGGACCCGTGGGATGGAGCAGTATCCAGCCAAAGATTATGAACGCAGACGGGTCGGTCATTGTTGGTGACGGTAGTTCACCCTTCGGCAAGGAAGGCTTCGTTTGGCGGCCCGCCTCTGGACTCGAAATCATGGGCGACCTTCCAGGCGGGGCGGTGGACTGCCGTATCAGCGGCGTGTCTGGCGACGGCGTAACCGCTGTCGGATTCGGCTCAACGGTGGAGGGAATCGAAACGGTGGTTGAGGCCGTTTCCTGGACGAGTACGGGCGGCTTCGTGCGGCTCGGACGGCTCGGGCCGGTTGGGTTCACTGAAGCGAAGGCCGCTTCCTTCGACGGAAGTGCCATCGCGGGTTCGGGAACCATCGCTTCGGGCTCTACGCTATACGTGTTTCGATGGGACGCGGGCATTGGTATCACGCGACCGCTAAATGTGGCTAACGAGTTTGCGAGAGGGTCTGCGTTTGGGATCTCCGGCGATGGCTCTGTCATCGTTGGGCGCGACACCAGCGCCACCGGCTTGAGCCAGGGAAAGGCCTTCATCTGGCATGAGAATGACACTCACCTTCAGTGGCTTCCGCTGCCGGAGAATACCGACGAGGTCAGTTGGAGCGAGGTGAATTCCGCCGCCTATGCGGCGAACTTTGACGGAAGTGTCATTTTGGGGTTCGGGGATCCCAGTATCTCGGGCGTAAGCCGCGCTCCATTGATGTGGACCAACGGCGAAGTGTCTGTGTTAGAGATGTTTTCAAACGCCGCAGCATGCGATGCGGGCGACATGTCGACCGATCTCCGTGTGATCGTCGGATCGACAAAAAACTCCACCGGCACAACCGAAGCTGTGATCTGGCTTGACGGAACGCTGATGCGTTTGAGGGACTACTTTATCGCACAGAACGTCCCATATGGACCGGGCGACATCGGGCTCTTTCAGGGCGTCACCGTTTCAGATGATGGCGAGTACTTCTTTGGAGTCGGCGCACCCGCCGGTGGCACTGTGTACTGGTATGCCTATGTGCCGCTCCCGCCGCCCCCGTGCTACGCGGACGTAAACGGTGACACTGGGTCGGACGTGCTCGATTTCCTCGACTTTATGGATGCGTTTGGCCAGTGCGAGACGCTCCCCGGCCCCTGTGTGCCTCCTGGAAACGTGGTTGATGCCGATTTCAATGGAGACACCATCGTCGACGTTGGGGATTTCCTCGACTTCTTCGATGCGTTTGGTACCGGATGCACGGGTTAGGGAACGCGCGCAACGGCTGCACCGGCAAGAGTGTCAGGGAGTTCACAATTCATAAGCAGGGGCGTCGCGTGAAATTGCAAGCCAAGTGAGCAAGCTTTGCCATGAGCGATCGCAGTTACGCAAACCGCCATCCAGTATCCAACACATCAGCACGGACACCGCCACATTTGCGCGCCCTGCTCGCAGCTGTTCACACCGAATGCTCAATCAATCGACGCTTCAGCCTGCGAAGGGATCGGCGCTAGTCACTCCGGGCACGCCCCCGACATGGCACCGAATGCATCGAAGAAGTCGAGGAAATCCCCAACGTCGACGATGGTGTCTCCGTTGAAGTCGCCGTCCACGACCGATCCGGGTGGAATGCAAGGACCTGGGCTGGACAGACACTGGCCGAAGGAGTCGATGTAGTCGAGGAAATCCTGAACGTCGACCGTTCGATCTCCGTTCACGTCGCCAGGACAAGGTGGGGGGAGCTTCGCAGAAACGACAATCGCTTGGGTGGCATCTGTAAAGGTCACCAGATACGTCATCTGCCCATCGTTGTTGATGCTCGTGCACATACCGCCCTCGTTGCTGCCGGGATCTTCCATGGCGATATCGCGCACGATCTTGGAGATGCCCGGCGAGATCTCGATCGCGTCTCCAGTGAGGAGCACTCGCTGCAGGCCATCGCTGTTGTACAGGAACAGCCCGTCCTGCATTAGGCTACTGGTGAAGAGGCTGAACTGGCTCTGAATCATCACTTCACCCCGGCTGTTCACTGCGTTAGCGGCCGTGTTCCGAAACCAGTGATCAGCAGGAAGAACGCTGCTCGGAGTGTCTTGCAGAAGAATGTTCCGCCAGCCGACGGACGGATCCCGCACCCACAGACCGCGCCTGCCGTCGTACGCATGCACGGTTCCGTCGAGGATTACTTGGAGTACCACATGTCCGTCCGCCGCGAACAGCGGCGGAGAGTGGAAGCCTCCGAACACAACGCCTGCGGGGAGTCCCGGTGCGGGTAGTCCGCGGTATGCGACAAGCGCGAGCGAGCCGGGCAATCCGACCCATAACGCATCGCCTTCTGAGTAGATGGTATAAGGCCGCAGGCGAAACGTGCCAATCGCCGCAATGCGACCCGAGTCATCGATCATGTACTTCTCATTGTAGTAGAAGCCATTGCTGATGAGCGTTCCGGTCGGCATCCCCGGTGCCTGCTGACCTGTCCTCAGAAGTTGCACCACGCTGGATCCGTCATGGAGCCACAAGGCTTCGTCCTTATAGGGAACGCCGCCGACATACACGTTTACGTCCGATCGTGCCACAAAGAGCGTCTGCCCCAAACTGTTCACGCGTGGCCGATAGAGGTGCTGAGCTTCGAATGCCGGACGTCCGTCACCGAGCGGGACTCTCGCTCGCGCCGCAGGAAACATGGCTCCCGGGACCCCAGCCCAAATGCCAGCATCTTCAGAATCCGATCCCTGCAGACCTACAAACACTCCAGCAAATCCGTTTGAGGACAAGGCGACGGGTCGCCCGGAACCCGGAAACTCGACGCCGCCGGGAACGTCAGGCTCAAACGGACCGTCATCAATGAACCCCGTCCACGTTTGCAGACTCGAGTCCACCTGATACAGACCCTTTACACTCGTAGTACCGATCCGCCGAAATCCGAAGAACCCAAGCGAGTCGTCAGCGAGAAAGATCGGATCGATGCCATCTTCCCACGTCCCCCCCCCAAGCGCTGCATCGACGGGATAAGTTCCACGTACGACGTTGACCAGTTCGCCATTCACGGTCCGCCATAAACCGAGCGAGGGGGAACCCGATGGACCATTCAGCGTCGCCCGGAATGCTACATCTCCGTCGTGACTAATCACGGGAGTGCGAAGCGTCTTGAACGTCTCGCCGTCCCGCGGATCTGCGAGATCACCGGTGGCCGCGATGACACGATGCACGAACTCCTGCCCGAGTGCACTCTGTGCGACGAGGGGCGATGCGGCGATGATGCATGTCCAGATCGAGATAAATCGGTTCATAAAGCCTCTCAGGCGACGCTTGGCTTGTGTTCCGTTCGATTTGAGAGCCGCGTCTGAGCAAGATATTGGCGGGTATGGGGTCGGCACGGCAGAAGGTCAAGCATCGGCCCCGTGCACGGCAGAATAACGCGCAAAGGGAGACTCTCGATGGAGGCGGGCTCTGCGGTCATGGACCCGTGGTTGTGTTCCATCTTCACAACGGGGCCTTCCGACGCTGCCGTGTGCAAAGGGGAAGGCCAATGGCGAGCAATGTCCCTGGGCAGGGCACATCCATTCGAACGATGGCCATCGTGCCATCGGTGAAGCTCACCCGGGCCGCGACTTGCCCACGATCATTCAGGCAACTTTGAATCCCATCATCGCCGCCGGACGCGACGTTGATGAACGCAGAGCTGACGATCCGTACGTCGCCGGGCCCTACACGGACCTCGTCGCCGGGAATCATCAGCGCTCGCAACCCCAGAATGTCAGATACAAAGATGGCACCGGGAATTGTCGTGGTCGTGCCGAACGGTCCGAAGCTCGCATCGAACACGATAACTCCGGCGTCGTTGACAGATGGCTGCCCCAGATGCTGGAAGATCATGCTGTCTCCGACTCCCGGAGCCGGTTCGCCCACGACGGCAACCTTTCGAAGATCTCCAATGCCCCCACTCGTCCAGATGCCGACGCGGTCAAAGTACGCGGAGTTGGATCCGCCGAGCCGCGATGTGAAGACGACATCTTCACCGGAGCTCAGTATGGCGTCATAAAACTGTCCAAAGGTTGCTCCGGTTGGGACACCGGGGGCTTGCTGGCCCTGTGTTGCAACGACCCGCCACCCGCCTCCGAGGAGTCCCGTCCACACGGCGCTCCCACTCGCAGGCCCGCCGGACGGCCGGTCTCGATAGGAGCCGATGAGCGCAATGCGCCCGGCATCATTGATGCTGAATCGGTCTGAATCGACGCCCCGAAACTTTGTGCCGGATGGCAGCGCGAGTGCTTGACCTCCAGTTCGCATGATCGGAAGGGTTTCCACGCCGTTGTAGCACCACACTCCCTCGTCCGGATATTCAGTGCCACCGATCGCGATCCTGTTGTCGGAATACGCATTGAAGACTGCTCGCCCGGATCGGCTCACTCGGGGATCGCTCAGCGCGTGGGGCATGAACGGCGTCGCCCCGCCGGGCAATGCTTCTCCAGTCTGCGCCACCTTCACGATCGCGCCGGGCTTTCCGACGAAGATCGCGGCCGCACGCGAGTCGCCGTAGGTGACATGGACACGGCTGGCCGCCGTTCCGTCTGCGGCAACCGGGTTCGAGAACACGGAGCTGAGGGTTCTGAAGCGATCTCCCGGCGGGTCGGCCGGAATGTTTGACGCGGTGTCAAAGTACGTGGCCCATTGGGATCCTGCGCCTGGCCGATGTCGAAAGATGCCGCCAAAGCCCGTTGGCTCTGCGTCCACTCCGCCCAAGAATGCGACGGCGCCATTGTCAAGCAGGACAGGATACTCCCCGCCGGTCCACTGTCCGTTACCCATCGTGGAGGGCACGGTTCGCCCACCCTGCATGATGGTCACGAGGTGCTGCAGATCGCCCCTCCAGACTCCTCGCCTGGCATTCCCCGTAACGACCGGCTCTTCGAGCCAGCCTTGAAAGGCAACCTGCCCTGACTTGTTGATAGTCGGAAACTCGAAGAAGGAAAACTTCGCGCCGCTCGATGCATCGCCAACCTGATCCGTGCTAGCGATGACACGCGGTCCGGCCGTAGCGAGCCCCGGCATGCCGACAAGTAGGGGTGTGATGCAGAGGTACCTGCTTGCGATGTCTATGACGCCCATTCTGCTATCGCCTCCCTATACAATGGTCCGATGATCAGATTCTTGAGCCGTCATGACGACTCCCGCAAATCGGGCACGGAATCACGTTTCAAGTGAGGCGACTCTGAAGACTTAGCCAGGGCAACCCGTTCCGAAAGCGTCAAAGAAATCAAGGAAATCAACAACGTCAACGGTCGTGTCGCCGTTGAAATCTGCGTCCACAACCGAGCCCGGAGGGACGCAGGGCCCCGGGAGCATCTCGCATTGTCCGAACGCATCCATGTAATCGAGAAAGTCCAGAACGTCATCGTTCGTGTCACCGTTCACGTCTGCGGGACACGGCGGAGGGGGCAATGGAACGTAAGCTAACCAGTAGATGCTGTTCCCTTGGTACAAGCCAGTTCCCAAGAAACGTTGGCCGTCCTCAGAAACGCTGACGCCTTCAAACAATCTGCCGTCGTCGGGGCCGAAAGGTACTCCCTGCGCGACAAAGTAGTCGCGCAGCCGCATAACCGAGCCATCAAGCCAGATAACCGCATGTGTGGTACTGCCGGGGAGTGTTGTTGAGCCCGCAATCACTCGAAGATCGGCGGAAGCACTACCAGCTGATGTATGTGTGGAGCCCGGGTATATTTCCAGAGCGGACACTTCGCCGTCGATCCAGATGAGTGGAGCAACCTGAACTCCAAAGGTGAACGGGTCTCCGGTGCCAAGCACTACGGTTCCGTCCTGGCTGATCCAGTTCGCTGAAGAACGCTCCGGGTTCCAGGTCGTTCCGGAACTCTCATCCGGGAGCGGGAGCAACTCGATATGTGCGTTGCCCTCATGCCATACAAACGCCTTGCCCTGGCTCGTCGATGTTGAACTGGTGTCTCGCCCTACGACGATGGAGCCGTCGCCCGAAACTGCGTTGGCAGTCCCGCGAAGGTACTGCCCGATGAGATCGAGGGGACGAGTTATGCCTATCCCTTCCTCCCATCGGAAGGCATACTCGACGCCGCCCGAGTCCGGGCTGCCAGCGCCGACGATGACGCTACCGTCATATGACGCCGCCCTTGCGATCGTGAAGCCACCAAATCGACCTAATGGAACGAGACCGCCTGCGGAAGTCCACAACATCGCTTCGGTGACCGGGTCTAAGCCTTCGATTGTTCGGCCTGAGCCCACCGGCACCTGCCCGTCCCCGGATACCGCACGAAACTCTCCGTCAACGCTCGCCCCGGGCAAGTCACCCGCGACCTCAAAGCCTGAGCCAACTCGCCACACCAATGCCTCGTCACCCAGAGGAGATCTGCCCTCGCCAACGAGCACGGTTCCGTCGGCGTTCATTGCACTGAACTGGGCGCGCGACCAGCCTGCTGGCTTCCCTATGACCTCGAAAGTCGGCCAGTCCGCCCATGCCGCGACGCCTGAGCTTGCGATGAGGGCGGCAAGAGCGAGTCCAAAACGTTCACGATCGCGCATCGCAGGCATTCCTTAATACATGGAACTCCCCGGTCATCCAAGCCTACCGCACTCGTCTTTGCGGGATGGAATTACGGTACCGAACGGACGGCCCGCCCACAAGCACCTTCACAGACCCTTGATTTGCATATTCTCCGCGCGGTGCAGCGCGGTCATCCACCTTCATGGGTCTTGCCGCTGCTCGGAGATACCCCAGGTTAACTTCAATGCTCGATGTCATGCTGCGCGGCGTGAACCGCGCTCCGCTACGCAAAGCGGTACAAAGGCGTATAACGAGTGCATCGCTTGCAATCCGGAAGTGTCGTTTCTAGCGTGGTTTAGCGGTTCAGGTTTGCACTACGTTCGGGTTCGCAATGATGAGGTCGCGTGTTCGACTCACGTCCGCTCCACTTTTCGTAACCCACGCTGAATACGCGAGTTGCGTATACCCGACAGGCATGTCGGTGCAGCCAGATCCCGGATTTCAGCGCGGTGTCACGC
>CAUJHH010000024.1 GCA_963204725.1 Planctomycetota bacterium | reverse complement strand
CGGATGCTTGAACCTGCGCGGCTTGACAGGGATGACCGGCTCGATGATCTCCCACAACTCGTCTTCCAGGAGCGGCTTGGCCATGTCGTGCCTCCTTGCACGACGAACTCACCGCAATCCAGATGCCATTGTGTTAGGGGCCCTAAAGCATGGCTTGCTCCTTTTGCTATCGAGGTTGCGTGCGCCACGCTCGGGCGCACGCGGTGGATGAGGAGACCTACTCCCGAGTTCAGTCGGCCGCATCCTGGATCGCCTCGCCGGCGGACTCCACGTCCTTGCCTGCCCCCTCCATGGTGTTGCAGCCGCTCATCGCGACAGCGGCCAGGATCGCGATCGCAAGAATCGACTTGTTGCGCGTTCTCAACTTCATGGGATGTCTCCTTGTGCTGACTGTACGGGGCATCTGGGCACGTCTGGCCCCAATACCCAAGAGACCCGGAAGCCGGAAACCGGCGCGCCCAGCGACCCCGATCCTGGCAAAGTCAGGGGACTTTCCTCACCCGTCCGCCCGCCTATCATCCGGGGATTCTCGAGACTCGTTCCACCCGAGGTCGGGTGGCGTCCAAGATCACCGACGCTTTCTCTTGCCCGAGTTCAAGCCGCCGGTTTCAAACGTCAGGGGCAGGTAGAAAGCTATGAAGCTTTACGTTGGTAATCTGTCGTTCAATACGTCCGAGCAGCGCCTCCGCGAGATCTTCGAGGCGCACGGCGAGGTTCTCTCCGCCTCGCTCGTCATGGACCGCGAGACCGGTCGCCCCCGCGGCTTCGCATTCGTCGAGATGAAGGAAGACGCGGAGGCACGCGCCGCGATCGAGGCCCTCAACGGCCAGAACATCGATGGCCGCGACCTGACGGTCAACGAGGCTCGCCCGCGTGAAGAGCGCAGCGGCGGCGGCGGCCGTGGCTTCGGCGGCGGCGGCGGCGGTCGTGGCTTCGGTGGCGGCGGCGGCGGTGGTCGCGGCGGCTACGGCGGCGGTGGCGGCGGCGGTGGCGGCGGCGGTGGTGGCGGCCGCGGCGGCTGGTAATCCAGACCGAGCGAGATTGTACGCATCGCGCGTTGCAGTCGCGTCCAAGCACTGTTCAGCGGGCCGGGATGATCCCGGCCCGTTGTCTTTTTCGGTCGACGACCAGCCGGACCCTCGGCCGACATGCAGGCGACCCGATCCCGAAGAATGCAAGAGATGAACACGGTCCAAGGTCAGGACAGCCCGATTCCCGAGTCCATCGGCCGCAGCCGCGCCTCGCATCTCGCGTGGCTTCTGGATAATCAGTTCAAGCTCCCGGGCACGTCGATGCGCATCGGGCTTGATGGTCTGCTCGGACTTATACCCGGCATCGGTGACACAATCGCAGCGGGTCTCTCGTTGCTCATCCTGGCCGAGGCGGTGCAGAAGCGGGTTCGCAGGCGCACGCTCCTCAAGATGGCCGGCAATATCGCGGTTGATTGGATTGTTGGCCTTGTCCCAGTGCTCGGGGATGTCTTTGACATCGTGTTCAAAGCAAACATGCGCAACCTCGCGCTGCTCGAAGAGGAATTGGAATTGCGGCCCGACGAACCCTTTCGTGCCCGAGGCGTAGTCTCGGAATGCTCGTCTCCGCGTCGACAACCCTCGAGCGGTTGATCGCAAGTGCGTTCTTCCTGGTCACAATCGGTGTTGGGATGACCGTCCGCATGGGTATTGTGCATCTGCCCAGATGGTGGTCGCAAGTTCTTGGCACGGCGCTCTGGGCAGTGGCGGTGTATTGCGCGGTCCGCGTTGTGGCATTGCCGCTTGGTGCCCGAAGATGCGCGGTCATCGCTCTCGTGATCGCGCTCGGAATCGAGATCCTTCAGCTTACGCCAATCCCGGGCAGACTCTCCCAAATCCATCCATTGCTGCGTCTTGTCTTCGGCGAGGTGTTCGATCCCGGCGACCTCATTGCGCTCGGCATCGGCGTGATGGGAGCCATGTTCGTAGAACTCGCAGGGCGAACGATTCGGGCGCGGGTGAGCTTCGCGATTCCTTGACAGTGTGTATGCTCTCCGTATGGACTCGGTACCGCTTCTTGAAGTTGCGATGCGCGTGTTCGCGGCACTTGGCCTCGGCGCGCTCATTGGCCTCGAACGGGAGTGGCATCGGCACCGGGCGGGGATGCGGACGATGATCCTCATCAGCATCGGCAGTGCCGGATTCATGCTGCTGGGGACGGAAACGTTCGCACGCGATCCGGTGAGCACGACAGGCCAGGCAGAGATCAGCCGCGTGATCCAAGGGTTGATCGGCGGGATCGGCTTTCTCGGCGCTGGCACGATCATTCAGAATCGGGGAACCGTCTACGGTCTTACGACTGCGGCAGCGGTCTTCTGCGTTGCCGCGATAGGTGCCGCGAGCGGGCTCGGGCTCTACGGCATCGCGTGCATCCTCGCCGGAGCGACTCTGTTCACACTCGTCATGCTCAGAGTGTTTGAATCGAGGTTTTTCCCGCCGCCCCCCGGTGGCGTGAAACGTTACGGCCCGGATCCCGGTCCGATGGCCGACGATCAGCGTCTTGAGTAGGCAAGCTGACTGGAATCACCAGGGCAGGATCGAGCCGTCGTAGTTGAAGAACTTGCCGCTGTCCGCCGTTGTCAGCTTGTCGATCAGGGTGATCAGCGATGAGATACTCTGCTCGGGCGTCAGCGTGGCGTTGGGCCCTCCCATGTCGGTCTGGACCCAGCCCGGATGTACGACGACGCACGTGAATCCCTCGCTCTTCAGCTCGTGGTGCATCGAAACCGTCAGCATATTCACCGCGGCCTTGCTGGCGCGATAGCCGTACGAGCTGCCGCCGGCGTTGTTCGTGATGCTGCCGAGCTGGCTCGACACCGTCACAACCAGCTTTCGTGACCCCTTGCGAAGGCTTGGCAAGAGGGCCTTGGTAACGAGCACGGGTGCGATGCTGTTGATTGTGAAGACGCGCTGCATCTCGTCCATCCGCACCTTGGACAGTCCGTTGGAGTCGCTGGACACGCCAGCGTTGTTGATCAGCACATCGATGGTACGATCCGTGAGGTGGTCGGGAAGCGACTCAATGCTCGCCGGATCGGTCAGTTCGAGCGGCACAATCGCTGCGGCGTGGTCGCCATCCTTTTCCGCCCTGGCGACGTCGCGAGCGGTGCCGATGACGACATCACCTCTGGCCGACAATTGCTTCACAAACTCCAACCCGAGCCCGCGATTGCTGCCTGTCACAAAATATGTGTTCGCCATATCGGGATCCTTGTGACCGCGCGACCCGACTTCCACGGGCCCAGACTGGCCATATCGCATTCCGCATGCGACGTCGCACTCGCGAAGTCACGCGAGCGAAAGCCGAACAGCCAGGAACGTCTGCTGGTACACAACTGGCATTCGGCAAGGTTCTGCGTCTTCATGCCCGGAATTGGGTTATGGCATTGCGGGTTTCTCCCCCGGAGGTCGCGAACTGGGTGATAGCCGCTTTCGAACTCGCCAAGGTGTGTTCGCGTTTCCTCATGGCGCACAGTTCTGAGCCATTCGTGTTTCACACACGCGACTGATCGCTCGTCTTTCGTACGGCGCGATCGGATCGCCCACTCTGATGGAGTCTGCTAACGATGGAAAGCTACATCACACCAAAGAAGGCCGTGACGGTGATGATTGTCGACGATCAGTTGCTCGTTCGCGATGCCATCGCCGCGCTTCTGGAGGCATCCGGAAGGTTCAAAGTGACCAACCTGCTTGCCCGGGGCAACGATGCCCACGAGGCGGCGCGCAGTTCCAGTCCACAGATCGCGATCATCGATATCGAGATGCCGGGTCGATCGGCGTTCGACACCGCCCGGGCGATCCGTGCGGCGTCGCCGGGTACACAGATCGTTTTCCTGTCCGGGCACCGCCACAGGCGGTTCTTGCAAGAGGCAGCAGACATCGGCGCCGCCGCGTTTCTCGAGAAAGCCCGATCACCGAACGAGATCCTGAGTGCGCTCGATTGCGTTGCACGGGGCGGTTCAGCAGGCCTCTCGCACGAAGGGATCTCACAAAGCTCCCAATTCGATCGGCTCTCGCCGCGTGAACTTGAAGTGCTGAAGTACATCGCGCAGGGCCTTTCGACGCGAGAGATGGCGGACGTCATGTTCCTGAGCCCGCGAACTGTGGAACGACATGTCGAGCGTTTGATGTCTCGACTCGGCATCCGAGACCGGCTCCGGCTGGCCCTCTATGCCATCGCAGAGGGAATCGCGTCGACGCCGCACGTGGCTGCGATGGAGCCGCACAGCGAACTGTTGGAGTCGGCATGAACATTCGCAGCGACCGATTCGGCACCGCGTGCGGAGTTTGCTCGGAACGCAAGCAGCGGTGGCTATGGGTCTGGCCAGTTGCAGCAACGCAAGCGGGGATCTGGCCGCCAATGGGCCCCGCTTTCGTTGGCCCAAACGCGCAAGGCACGTTCGGATAGCATCTTGCGATCTCCCAAGAGCCAGGAAGGCATCGCGCGTGTTGTGCGCTTTTGTCGTGAATGAGGCCTACGTCGCCATGGGAAGGTGCGGCCCGACAGGCCACAAACCACGATTGGTGAATTGCTTTCGCCTCGTTTCAGCCCTAAAACGTACACTCTGGAATAATCATTGAATCTGAAGCCCTGCGAACTGCTGGTGCGCATGCACCAACAGGCATCTTGACAACGCGGGCGGATTACGAAAGGAAATGCAATGCGATTGAGCGGAGGTCTCAAACTTCTGGCCCTGACCCTCGGCATCTGCGGCATGTTCGCCGGCTGCGAGAGTCCCGGTTCTTCCGATGGCGACAAGTGGATTCGTCCGGACGGAGAAGTCTGGTACAAGGGCGACGGCGCCACTCCCGCTCCTGCACCCGCTTCCGCTCCGGCGAAGCCCGCTCCCGCTCCGGTAAAGCCCTCCTCTGCCAACGCGGTCTACTACCCGTCTGGCCATGAAGAGCACGCCGCACTCCTCGTCGAGCGCATGTATCCCTCTGAAGTCGTCGCGGGCGCGCCGTTCGAGTACTCGATCAAGGCGACCAACGTCAGCCCCACCACGCTCGACAACGTCGTTGTTGACGAGGTGCTCCCCACCGGCTTCACCTTCGCGAGCTCCACTCCCGATGGCACCCGTCGCGACGGCGGCGTGATGTCGTACAACCTCGGGACGCTCTCGCCCGGTCAAAGCAAGACCATCACGATCAAGGGAACGGCCGGTGCCGCGGGCACGATCGAGTCCTGCGCTCGGGTTTACTACACGCTCCCGGTCTGCCAGACGATCAACGTCGTCGCTCCGGCCCTGCAGATCACCAAGTCGGCCCCCGGCGAGGTGCTGTTCTGTGACACGATTCCCGTCAAGATCGTCGTGACCAACACGGGCACCGGCGTCGCTCGCAACGTCGTTGTGAAGGACGAGCTGCCCGCCGGTCTCAAGACGACCGACGGCAAGTCGGTTGTTGAAATGGCCGCCGGCGACCTCGGCGCTGGCCAGAGCAAGGAGTTCACGTTCGTCACCAAGGCGGACAAGACCGGTTCCTACAAGAACTCGGCCTCCGCCGCTTCCGCGAACGGCCTGAACGCCAAGTCCAACGAGACCACGACCCTCGTCCGTCAGCCCGTGCTCCAGATCGCCAAGAAGGGCCCCGCGAAGCTGTTCGCCGGCCGCCCTGTGACCTTCGAGATCACTCTCTCCAACAAGGGTGACGCGGCTGCCGCCAGTACCGTCATCGAGGATCCGATTCCCGCCGGCGCGACCTTCGTGAGCGCGACCGACGGAGGCGCTCTGGTCGGAAACACCGTGCAGTGGAACATCGGTTCGCTCGCCGCGGGCGCGACCAAGACAGTCAGCGTGACCATGAACGTGGCCACGATCGGCAGCATCCGCAACGTCGCGACCGCGAAGGCCACCTGTGCCAACCCGGTCTCGGCTGAGGCGGGCACCGAGTTCGCCGGTATCCCGGCCATCCTGCTCGAAGTGGTGGACAGCCCCGACCCCGTCGAGGTTGGCGGCACGACCACCTACACCATCGTCGCGACGAACCAGGGCTCGCTCGCTGACACCAACGTCAAGATCACCTGCACCCTTGAGGAGCAGATGGCCTTCGTCGCAGCGGGTGGCGCGACCAGCGCGACCACAAGCGGCAAGACGATCACTTTCGCCCCGCTCGGTTCGCTCGCCCCCGGTGCTCGCGCCGTCTGGACCGTCCAGGTCAAGGCAGCGGCCGATGGCTCCGTCCGATTCGGCACGTCGATGACGAGCGACCAGCTCACTCGACCCGTCGAGGAGACCGAGGCTACCAACTTCTACCGCTGATCCTTCCTCGGAAGGAAACGCGGCAGACCTGATGGTCTGAACTGAATCCAAGAGCCGCCCCGATTACTCCGGGGCGGTTCTTTTTTTGTTCGACATGCACGAGATTGCTTGCGGCGATCAGGCCGCCCGCTCATGAGAAGCTGACTCGTCTCCCCCGTCGATCCCCAGACTCTTCATCTTCTTGTAGAGCGTGGTGCGATTGATCCCGAGCTGGTCCGACGTTTTCTGACGGTTCCAGCCGTTCGCCTTGAGAGCGCGAACCAAGATCTCGCGCTCTGGCTCGCGCATCGCCGCTTCAAGCGTCGTCGGCGTCCACGGCTCTTGATCCGAGGACCGCTTCTCGGAGGCAGCCATGACCACGCGCCCGGTCGCTTGTGGATCGAGCACGTGCGACGGGAGGTCCTCGACGCCAATGGTCGGTGAGTTCGTCAGGACGGCGGCACGCTCGATGACGTTCTGCAACTCCCTCACGTTGCCCGGATAGGAGTAGCGTCGCAGCGCCTCGACGGCCTCGGGTGAGAAGCCGGTGAGCTGCTTGCCCAACTCGCTGCCGAACTTTGCGAGGAAGCTCGTCGCCAGCATGGGGATGTCGCCCGAGCGATCCCGGAGCGGGGGCAGCTCGACCTTCACGACGTTGATGCGGTAGTAGAGATCTTGTCTGAATCGGCCGTCTGCGACGAGAGACTCAAGGGGCTGGTTGGTCGCGAGGATCACGCGTGCGTCGACCTCGATCGTCTGGCTGCTTCCAACGGGCTCGAACTTCCGCTCCTGCAAGACGCGGAGCAGTTTCAACTGCATCGCCGGAGAGGCGGAGTTGATCTCATCCAGAAAGATCGTGCCCCCATCGGCAGCCAGGAAACGCCCGGGCTTGTCGACGTGCGCGCCGGTGAACGCGCCCTTCACATGCCCGAATAGCTCCGATTCCAAGAGCGTCTCGGGGATGGAGCCGCACGAGAGCTCGACGAAAGGCTTCTCCTTGCGGGGGCTCAACCGATGGATGGCATGGGCGATCATGCTCTTGCCGGTGCCGGACTCTCCGGTCATCAGCACGGTCGTGCGGGTCGGCGCGACCGCGCCGACCAGATCGAAGATCTTCTGCATCCGGTGGTCGGCACCCAAGATGCTCGCCAGTGCGGTCCTGCCGCTCAGCCGGCGCTTCAGCGTCCGGTTCTCTGCCATGATCGCGCGGTGGCGCAGGGCACGCTCGAGCGCGAGGCGCAGCTCTTGATCGAGCAGAGGCTTGGTGAGGAAGTCGATCGCGCCGAGCCGAAGAGACTCGACGGCGGACTCGATTGTGCCGTAACCCGTGAGCATGATCACGGCGATCCCGAGGTGCTCACGCATGATCGAGCGCGCCAACTCATGTCCGGACGCGCCCGGCAGGGAGAGATCGCAGATCACAACATCAAACGGCAGCCGCTCGCCCTCAGGGTCCTCTGCCGCGGCGATCCGATCGATTGCCTCTGTCGCTCCGAGGGCGGTCGTTGAGCTGTGCCCCTCGCGCCGAAGGAACTCGGCGAGTGACTCTGCGACGATCGGGTCATCATCGATGACCAGGATCCTTGCCGCTCTCTGAGGGCCGCTCATGAGACGAAGTCCTCGCGATGGCGTGTGAGCGCTCGAAGGGGGCACGAGAGCTCGAAGGCCGCACCCGGTCCGCTCGACGCGTTGGTGAGGCGAACCGTGCCACCGATGCTCTGCACGACCGCGGCGGTCAGGGCGAGGCCGATCCCCGTGCCACCGGGCGAGGGCTCTGTGGCGAGTTGCAGAAAGCCTTCGGGAAGGCCCGTGCCGGTATCGCTGACTCGCACCACGACCCGGCTGCCATGCAATCCCTGTTCGAGCACGACGCTGACATGGACGTGCCCCGGACGGCCGGTTCGCTCGACCGCTTCGATGCCGTTTCTGATCGCGTTCAGAACCGGTGTATAGAGCGGGCCTGTCGGCGTGGCGCCAAGCCGGTCGTCGAGTTCAACGTGGAGGTGGGTGAGCGACGCGGCGGCAATCGGTGACGATACATCAATTGCGTGGCGAACGCTCTCTTGCAGGGGGATCGCCGCGATCGGTCCGCCGGCCTGCGTCGCGCCGCGGTTCGCGTCGCGCATCGCCCCGTCGACGAGCGACGCCATGCGTTCGAGGGCCTGCGCGACGGTCGCAAGCCGTCGTCCGACGCCGTCGAGTGAGCCGGCGTCCGCGACCGCATCGCGAAGGTCGCTCCGGGCGAGCGTCAGGCAGCGGGTCGAGCCGTCGAGCAAGTTGGCGAGTTCATGCGAGAGCGTCGCCAGTCGGACGACTTCGTCCGACGGCTCCCGCACGGGCGGCTTGGGATCGGGTGGGTTCGGCTTCGGTGGGTGCGCGGGCATCGACAGAGCATCGTCGACGCGGACACGTCACACCCCCTCGATGTTGCGTCAACGCAACGCCGAGGCCCGTCTGGGCGGCTCGTGAGGCATGCACGCGACAAGAGCGTCCGAGAACTCCCGTAGCGTGCGTGCCGCAGCCCGCCGCGCCTACGCAACGCCGAGGGCAACCGCGTCGCGAGCGCTGAGCTTCCCGCCGTCTGAGCGCTGCTTGACGCTGCCGTCGCGCTTCCACGATCGATCGCAACGCTCGTGTGACTGCCTGAGGTCCTTCACTTCGGGTGCGGTCACGTTGCGATCAGTGGTTGCGATGCTGACGCCCAAGAGGTCCGCGAGATCGACGGGATCGAACGCCTCCAGATCGCCGTCCTTGTCCGGCAAAGTGACGCCCATATCGAGTGGGTTTTCGACGCCACGCTCTGAGCGGATCCGCTCCATGGATCCGAGCGCGACCGAGCGGATCTCCATGACCTCGCTCCATCGCGGGTCCGCTTCGACGCCGAATCCCCAGCGATCCCCGCTCTTGAACATGGGTTCGACGTGTACGCAGGTCTCGAGATCGTTCGCCGTGACGCGGCGCAACGCGCGGAACGCCTCGTCCGCCGTGTGGCAGAGCACGGGCGCCAGCAGGCGGCAGAGTCCCTCCGCCAACGCGTGCATCACCCGCTGCGACTGGCGGCGTCGCGGCGAGTCCGGCTTGTCGCAATACAGACGATCCTTGACCGCCGCGAGGTACACCGAGCTCAGTGTTTCGTTGCAGAAGTCGAACATCGCCTGGTGCGCAACGCGGAACTGGTAGGTCTCGTACCCGCGCATCACCTCACGCGCCATGTGGTCGAACTCACCGAGTGCCCACGCGTCGAGCGACGTCGCGGAGATCGCGCGGAGCGCTTCCGGGTCCGGCTCGCGCGTTGCGGGCTCGAAGTCGTCGAGATTGCTGAGCAGGAATCGGATGGTGTTTCGGATCTTGCGATATGACTCGCCTGCGAGTGCGAAGAGCTCCAGGTCTGCCTTCACATCGTTGTCGTACGCGAGCGAGGCGACCCACCAGCGCATCACATCGACGCCGAACTCGCCGAAGAGGTTGTCGACCTCGTAGCGATTCGCGTCGGGGCGGCTTTTGGAGAGCTTCTTTCCGTCGCGATCCACGATGAACCCGTGTGTGAGGAGGCACTTGTAGGGAGGCGAACCCGTCGCGCCGAGCGAGACGAGCAGCGATGCCTGGAACCAGCCGCGATGCTGGTCGGAACCCTCGAGGTAGAGGTCCGCCGGGAACCCACCGTTCCGTTCGCGGAGGACCTCGTTCCAGGACGAACCGGACTCGAACCAGACGTCGATGATGTCCTTTCCCTTGGTAAACGCTGCGAGCGATTCCCGAGTCAGGCCCTTTGGCGCGTCTGGGTCGCTCACGGGGTCGTATCCGGCCAGGAGGTCGGCGGGACTGCCGCTGAACCAGGCGTCGGAGCCCTTCTCTCGTACCACCGCCGAGATCGCACGGATCGACGTGGGCGTGAAGAGGACATCGCCAGTGGGGGAGAAGAACGCCGGGATCGGCAGCCCCCACGCGCGCTGGCGCGAGATGCACCAGTCCGGACGTGACTCGAGCATGCCGCGCAGGCGATTGCGACCCCATTCGGGGACGAACTGGATCGCACCGTCAGCGGCGCCGACCGCCATCTCGCGGAGCGACTTCCCTTCGCGTCTGGTGGGCTTGTCCGCGCCGATGAACCATTGCTCGGTGCAGCGGAAAATGACGGGGGTCTTGCTGCGCCAGTCGTGCGGGTAGCTGTGCGTGAACACATGCTTGTAAAACATGTGTCCGCTCTGGTCCATGTGCTCGGCGATCTTGCCGTTCGCCTCCCAGATCGACATGCCGAGCAGCCACCCGGGGACAGACGTGTCGTACGTGCCGTCCTTTTGCACCGGGCAGTAGATCGGCAGCACCTCGCGAAGACCTGTCTGGTAGTCTTCCTGACCGTGCCCGGGTGCTGTGTGGACCAGACCGGTGCCGTCCTCAAGCGTGACATAGTCCGCGCCGACGATCGACCAGACCTTCTGCGGATCGCACTGGTGACCGAGCCCGCACGGTGGGATGTTGGTCACGAACGGATGCCTGTACCGCAGCCCGATGAGCTTCTTTCCATCGACGGTTGCGAGCACCTTCACGCGATCGGCCCCTGCCGCCTGCGTGACCCTCTCGACCTGTGCCTCGGCTATGACGGTGTAGTTCCCATCGACGTACACGAGCGCATAGACAAACCTTGGGTTGACCGCGACTGCCACGTTCGCCGGCAGGGTCCACGGTGTTGTTGTCCAGATCATGAAGCACGGGCGCTGCGCAGGCCTGACACCCGCTCGCGGTTCGCGCCCGCTGTCCTCCGCTCCATCCTCGGGCTCTTCGTCGCTCTCGGCATCGTCGCCGAGCGATGGAAGGCCGAAGGCGTCGTAGACCGCTTCGGCGTCGTGCGCCTCAAAATCGACGTACACGGAGAGGTCCTCGCGGTCCTCATACTCCAGTTCCGCCTCGGCGAGCGCGGTCTCGTTGGCGATCGACCAGTGCACCGGCTTGGTGGCGCGGAAGACCAGCCCCTGAGCCGCGAGTTCGGCGAGCAGTTCGAGCGTTGCGCCCTCGAAAGACGGCTGCATCGTGAGGTACGGGTGCTCGTAGTCGGCGAGCGTGAGCAGGCGCGACATCTGCGTCGTGTGAAGCTTGTGGAACTTCTCTGCGTACATCTGGCACTCTCGCCGAATCGCCATGCGGCGTTGATCCTCCGTGAGCGTCTTGAGCTTGTCGTACTTGCCCTTCTCAACCATCTCCGTGACGACCTTGTGTTCGATCGGAAGGCCGTGGCAGTCCCATCCCGGCACAAACGCACAGTCCATGCCCATCAGCGTCCGCGACCGGACTACCAGATCCTTCAGCGTCTTGTTCATCAGGTGGCCGAGATGGATCGAGCCGTTTGCGTACGGGGGGCCGTCATGGAACGTGAACTTCGGCGCGCCATTCCTGGCCCGGCGCACTCTCTCATACAGCCCCATCGCCTGCCAGCGTTTCAGCGACGCTGGCTCGTTCTGTACCAGGTTTGCCTTCATCGCGAAGGCGGTCTTGGGCAGGTTCAGCGTGGCGCGATACGGATTCTTCTGCTCGGCTCCACCGGAGCCGGTCTCGGCCTTTGCCTGGGTCATCGGTCGTGCACCTCGGGGCCCGCCGAGCCGCGTTTGGGGTCGGATCAGGGGCCGAATTGGGGGTCAGATCGTAGTTCGTTGTTTGAGGAACGGGCGTCGGCCGCTCGTCATGCGCGATCGCACACGCGCGAGCGGGATCGCTCGCGGCTCTTTCGCCCTGCCGAATGGATGGGAACGCATCAACCGCACGCCCAGCCCTCAGCAGGGCCGGGTAATTCGCGTCGAAGTGATGAGCTGGTCGCGTGCCATGAGGTCGAACAATATGCCCTCTCCTCGGAACGGGTTCGGGGCAATCTTCGACAGGTTCGAGTGGTGAGGTCAGGCGTGCTCAAAGATCGTCTGCGTCCGGACCACCACGCCCCCATGGGCCTGCAGGTGGTACGCCTGAGCGTGGATCTCCTGCGGATAGCGCTGGATATCGATCAGGGAAAGGCACCGCCCCGCGCCGTCCTCCCAGACGCTGCACATCCCGTTGACTTCTGCCGCAAATGACACCATTTCATCGAAGGTTGCCGCGAAGAGATTCTCGGAGAGCGTCTCGGTCTGGACGGTGGTCAGATAGACCACGCCGTCTCTCGGGAATCGGTGCTCGTAGTCGCGTTCGCCGGCGCAGAGGGCCGCCGCGAGCACCCCGGAGTCGGGCAGAGAGCCATCCTGGTCGGTGACGAGCTCGCAGGCGCACATGGTCTTGTGCTCGAACCGGAGCATGTGCCCGCCGTTGAGGATCCAAGCCTCAAACTCGTATTCGCGCGTCTTGAAGACCTTGCGATCTTTCAACACAAACAGCTCCGGATGGAGAGCGCGCCCGTAGAGCACGGACTGGTAACTCTGCAGACTTGTCGCTTTCGTGTGCTGGCTCATCGCGTTCCCTTGCGGCTCCGCATTCGACCGGGGTCCCTCCCGCGTCGACTCACCGGGATCAAGTAAGCAACCACTCTAGTCGGTCATTCCAAATTGTCCGACTCAATTCTCAGAATGCGCCGGACCCACAACCACCGGCGTTGCAGCCACGGCCTATACAAGATAATCTACCTGACACGCGCACGTCTACTAGGGAAAGCACCCCGCACGTCTGTCAATTGCGTCAATCGGCTCGCACGACCCGCGCGCAGCAAAGGGATCCCCGGCCTTGAGCGGCCACATGTCTCGCCGACGATCACATCTCCGCCGGCTTCCGGAACCCCTGCGGGCAGAGGCACTTGCATCTGTCGCGGCAGATTCGCGCGCAGGCGAGACTTGGATCTGGTCGGAGCTGCTTGAACTCGCCTGTTTCCAGCAAACGCCGATTCATCCGTTCATCTCACAATTGCGTAATTGGGCGAAGATCTCCACTCCCGAAGCAGCCCGCGTACGCGATATCGCGCTCCGCGCCATCGCGACCGGCTGGAATTCGATGTCCCCGACCGAGCGGTCGGCGGCAATGGCGATCGGCTCGAAGGAGTGGGGGCGGGTTGCGATTGAGGTCGTTGAGTCTGGGTGCTTCGGTCCGATTGGCGCTCTGGTCTCCTTTCTGACCGATGTCGGCGACGAGACGTGTGTCCGCGCGCTCTTCCGCGTTGCGTCCGTCGAGCATCCGGGCGCCGAGGACGCCGACCGCGCCGCCATGAAGCTCGTTCAATCCGCCCTCGTTCGTGCCGAAGAGCGGGAACTCACCTCTCTCGTTTCATCGATGGCCGATGCGCTCGAACGGCCGGACGCCCGGATCCGACGGGGGATGGCTTGGAGCGCGTGGACCCTCATGGAGTCGGCTCCGGCGCGTGAACCGGCCGCCTCGGATGCTCGACGAAGGATCCTCGTCCGGACCGCTGCATCTGACGAGGGGCCGGGGCGGGCACTCGCTTCCGTACTCCGCTGGGACCGAGACCCGTTGATCCGTCTTGCGGCGTTTCGCTGGTGCCTGGTTCCTGGGCTGGAGCGTTCATGCCTGGATCGACTCGGGCGAGCTTCAACGGCGCAGGAGCACGAACTGGTGCTGAGCGCTGCCCACCTCGCGGCCCGCCCCGCCCGCGCGAGATTGCTTGGGATCATCCACACCGAGCGCTCGTCGACCTCGGGGCCAGTCCCGGAGGCGTCGTCGGTGCCCGACCTTTCACTGACCGCGCGACGAAACCTCGCGCGATTCGCTGCGGCACTCGGCAACGACGCCACGCCTCGTCTATCGCCCTTGGAACCGCTGCTCACAGACGCGGATGAGCACACCCGCCTCACCGTTGCCCTTCGCGGCACGCTCGCCGACGCGAGGGATCTGTGTTTCGACCCGTCGCATCGGGTCTCGAGGGTCGCGATTACCCGGTGGACGCGTTGTGGAATCACGCCAATACGCCGCCGCGGGCCATCGCCCGAGGTTCGGCGGATTCTCGACGTGATGGCGATGTCTCCCCACGTAGTCGTTCGGCGCATCGCGAGCGAGGACCTGCGTGCGGCCGACCCGTTCCATCCGGAGTTCGTGGAATCACGCGTCGCAGCGCGTCGATCCCTCCAGGCCGATCCCAGCGCCTTCATCTCGTTGGTTCGTTCCAACCTCGCGAACGGCGACGTCGCCACACGCATGCGCACCATCCGCACGATCGAATGGCTCCACATCGTGCGGGAGATCCGTGTGGAGCTGATCGCTCTTCTTGCTGAGGAGAGGCCGCAATCCGAAGAAGATCAGCGACTCCGAGCGACGATCGCCCGTTCGCTCGGCACGCTCTCCGACGCGGAGTCCATCGATGCGGTTGAGCGATTGTCGGGCGATCCCGATCCGCGCGTTCAGGCCAATGCGATCGATGCACTCGTCCTCGGGTCCGCGATCACGACGCGCCCCGATGAGATCTTGGCCCGCCTTGTCGAACTGAAGAACGCCGTTCCGCACCGTGTGCGTGGCGCATCGGTCCGCGGACTCGCGGCCCTTGCAGCTCGGTCGCGGTTTGCACTCTCTGATGCGATGGCGGAGATCCGGTCGCTCCGGCACGACACGCGCCCTTCCCATGCGCTCGCCGGAGCGTGGGTGGCCTCTCGAGCCCGAATCTACTTCGAACCGGGCACGATCTCGATCGACGCAGCCGCGGAGACCGCGCCATGAGGTTGTTTCTTCTCACCCTCACGACGGCTTTCGGTTTGCTCTTTGCGACCGCTTCAGGCGCCGCTCCGACAGGAATGACGCGTCCGCGACTTCTGACCGGCGACGGTGCTTTGCCCGAGGCCGCAGAAGCCGGTTCGCCAACGCTGCTCATCGTGGTTGCATGCCTCATCACCGTGGCGACGCTCGGGTGGTGGGGGTGGTGGGCGATCCGCTACCGCGCCGCGGCCTTGAACGACACCGAGCGTGCCTTTCGGCGTCTGGCTCGGGTTGTCGGGCTTGGCCACGCGGACAGGGAGTATCTGCGTTCGCTCTGCCGGGAGGCGGGTATTGAGCCTCTCGCGGCTCTGGCCAGCCCTAATCTGGCATCCCTTGCGTGTTCGGATGCGGTAGGACCACCTCGCAGAATCGCCCGGCTTCGGCGGCTCCTCTGCGACACCACGCCGGAGCGAGCCGGTATCACCGATGGTTGACGGCCTGCAATGTCGCACGCCGCATTCCCAAGCAACTCCGAGCGGCGGACCCGTAGCCGGCCGGGGACCTCTCGGTTCCTTCCCTTGTACGAGCACCCACCCATGCGTCAGATCGCAACGATTGTCCGCCACGCCGGTCCGCTCTCTCTGGCCCTCTTTGCCACATGTGCGCACGCCGGGATCGCCTCAGCACAGGCGGCTCCTCCGGCCGAAACCACGGGACCAGCGCCATACATTCGCGTGGTCGACGATCCGGAAGCCAGAGCGGTTCGGCTCGAGGTCGCCTCCCGCCGCTTCGAGCACGAGAACAAGAGCAGGCCTGCCGTTCGCATGACCGGCGCTGTTCACATCGGAGACGCCCATTTCTATGAGGCGATCCAGAACATGATGGATGCCCAGGACGTCGTGCTCTTTGAGAGCGTGAAGCCGAGCGGCATGGGTGATGTTCCACCAGACGCGACCGACGAGCAGCGGGCCAAGATATCTGATCGCCGCGTTCGCCTGCTCACGCTCTTTGTCGAGCGTCAGGCGCGAGCGTCGGGCTCTTTGCCGGCCGACATGACCGAGATCGAGTCATCCATCGATGAGCGGTTCGCCCGGATCCTCCAGGGCGTGCGCAACGACGCATGGGGAAACGCGATTGGATACTCGGCCGACGGCGCAATGGACCAGTTCACGATCACAAGCCTGGGAGCAGATGGCGTGCCCGGTGGCGAAGGAACGGGAGCAGACATCGCCGTGACCACACCCAGGCCGAGTCCCGGCGAGTCCAAGGATGCCCCCGTCGGAATCCAGCAGCAATTGGCATCGTCGCTCGGACTCGTGTTCCAGCCCGAAGTGATGAACGAGGGTGGCCCGAACTGGCGGAACAGCGACATGTCCGTTGATCAGGTGCAGGAGCTGATGGAGGCGGAGGGCGTCGACGCGTCGCCCCTGTTCAACATGCTCAGCGGCGACTCTTTCGCTGCCAAGTTTGCTGGCTTCATGCTCAAGCTCGTGGCATCCTCCGAGCAGTCTCGCGCTATGACAAAGCTCATGATGGTCGAGATGCTCGGTTCTGCCGACGAACTGCTCGCCAGCGGTGCGGGCGGCATGGGCATGTCCAATGTCGATGGCATGATGAAGGTCATCATCGAGGATCGCAACGCGGTCGTGGTCAAGGATCTCGAGAACATCATCGCTACGGAGCCGGACGTTCGTACCGTCGGAATCCTCTATGGCGCGGGGCACCTCTCGAACCTCGAAACCCGTCTCGCGGCGATTGGCTACATGCCGGTCGGCGACGACTGGTTCTCTGCGATCACGGTCGATTTGAGTGCCTCTGGGATCACGCCCACACAAGCTACGGCAATGCGACAGATGCTGCGTTCGTCGATTGAGCGCCAGATCAAGGCCGCGCAGCGCCGCCGCTGAAACACGCACGCTTAGTCGCCGCCCGGCGAGTCCGGGGCTTCTTGGGCGGGCTCGGACGTCTGCTGAGATGGCAGAAACTCGTCGAAGTACCACCGCTTCCACGCCTCGTAGTCGTACCCGAGCGACTCGGTCGGCTGTCCCCACGATCGTGAGGTGAGTCCCACCAGTGAGCGGTGGACTTCTGTCCGGTAGATCGTGACCGCGGCGTCATGGATGGCGATGACCGTCCCTTCGCTCGCAACGCTTACGGTCGGGTCAAAGCCGACTGCACTGTCGCTGACGACCGGCGTCAGGTCGGAAACAAACGCCACCTGCCTTCCAATCGCAATGAACGCAAGGTCGCCGCTCCTGCCGGACTCTCGCCCTCCGCCACCGGGGTTGCCGGAAAACTGTGCGGAGATCAGGCGCGGAATGAGGCCGACGATCTCGTAGTGGTCGGCGATCTCTGCCGCGAGATTCGCCCGCGACTCGTTCTCGCTCTGGAGAGCGATATCGAGCACGTTGAGCATCGGCTGCGTCACACCCGCCTCTCCGATCCGCCAGCGAAGGCCCTCGAGAGCGTCTGCACGAAACGCCGGGTTGTTCAGCATGATCGCAGCCCAGGCAAGCGTGGCATCCGCCTCTTCCGTGCCCTGTTCGACGAGCATCTGGACGATGGCGCGTCGGACGTCGTCGCCCTCGCGCTCAAAGGTCTTCAGCAAGGACGGGTACGACTCGGGCGCGGTGTACGTTCGGAGTTTCGTGATACCGAGCTGACGCAGCTCGGTGTTCCGTGTGGCGCGGAAGTGAGTTGCGCGGAGCTTCGCGAGCTCTCGCTCCAACTCGATCCGGCGACGGTTTTGCGCCGCCTTGTGCTGCGACGCGGGCGAAGTAGGGTCCGCGATCAGGACCGGAGCGCTGCTGTCGGCCTGAGCCGATGCGACGGTTGCGGGGATCGCAGACGCCGCGCTCGCAATGACGGAGATCAACGCCATGTGCCGCGAGAAGTATCCTGAGCGCATCGCTTTCCTCCGAGTGTGGTGCCCCTCGCGTTTCCGCGTTCAACACTCTACGGACAAGTCCCTGTCCGAGTTTCGTTCGCGCCTGGTGAAACGCCCGGATACGGGTGAACGCCCCATTCACGGCTCCAAAAACACAGCGAGCCGGGTTCTCCCGGCCCGCCGAATGCCTTTGTTGAGCAACTCGATCAATCGACGTTCGCGGCCACAAACCCGCCCTTGCCGAACCGATCGCGAGCTGCAGCCGCCTCGTTGCGGCTTCCGAAACCGCCCACGCGGACGGCGTACAGCATCTGGCCACTCTTGTTGGTCGGGACGATTCGAGGCTGGCCCAGACCCATTGTCGATGCCGAGCCGGCCACTTGAGAGGCCAACTTCTCTGCATTCGCCCGGGCCGCAAATGCTCCGAGCTGGATCGAGAATGCGCCGCTCGGCGTGCCGCCGTAGCCGCTGGCCGTCTCGGTTCCGCCCGCTGCCGGGGCGTTCATCCGTTCGCGGATTGTGGTCGCCAACCCGATGTCACCCGTCGCCATAGACAGGCCGCGCTTGTACATGGAATCCGCCAGCGTCTTGTTGCCAGCTGCGGCGTACGCGTCGCCGGCATGGAGGTAGGCCCTTGCCGCCTCGTCGCCCGTCAGTTTGGAGCCTGCCAACTCGAATGCGCGGGCCGCACCAGCGTTGTCGCCCTGAGCCTCAGCGATCAGGCCCAGCGTCGCATTCGCCTTGCCGGCCACCTCGACGTTCGAGGAGTATGAGATCGGCTGGAGGTACTTCTTCGCCTCGGCATCATTGCCGAGCGAGTGCGCCGACAGCCCGGCGACGAGCGAAGCCTGCTCACGCTGCGCCTGGGGGCCCGAAGTGGACGCCTCAGAGGCCCGCTTGTATGCCTCGGCGTGGTTTCCGCTGTTGTAGGCGTCCATGTAGCTCGTGCTCTTGGACGACTTGCAGCCACCCAGAGTGAGGCCCACTCCGAGCAGGGCCACCGCGGCGACCTTCGAGAATCGGGCGATCGAGCAGTTCATCATGTGTGGATCCATCCTCATTCCGGGCCGCGAGGGGCCGGCTTCGTGGCGTCTGTCGTCGGGCTCCAGATCCCGGCGGTTCGGCTATGGTATCGGCTCAGTTGGCCTCTCAGACTTGACACTCGGCGTGCCCATTCGCGACCCAGACCACGCAGGAACCAGTCCCAAGTGTCCCTTGCCCACGCGATTCTCAGGACCCAACTCCGACATCCGCTCCGTGTCGCGACCATCGACGATCGCGGCTCGCGCAGGGGCATCGAACTCGTCGTAGGGGCCCTCCACCTCGCGGATCTGATCGAGCGGCGCAGCCGTTCGCCGTTCGTTGGTGTCATGCTGCCGACCGGCTCGGCCATGCCCATGGTCGCGCTGGCCGCCTGGATGCTCGGGAAGGCGGTCGTTCCACTGAACTATGTTCTAAAGCCAGAAGAACTCCAGTATGTGATCGACGACTGCGCCACCGACACCATCATCACGGCAGGCGCGTTTCTCGCGGCCGTGAACCAGTCTCCGCGTGTCGCCAACCTCGTGAAACTCGAAGAGTGCGCTTTCGGAGGCGCGCCCGAACCACGCTGGCCTGCCCGAGTCCCCGACACAGATCTCGCAGTCCTTCTTTACACATCCGGCACGAGCGGCAGGCCGAAGGGTGTCATGCTCTCACATCGGAACATCCTGTCCAACATCGATCAGTGCCGCGAGGGTGTCCACTTCAACGAGCGAGACATTCTGCTCGGCGTGATTCCTCAATTCCATTCGTTCGGCCTGACCGTCCTGACGCTGCTCCCCCTGGTCACCGGGTGCCTCGCAATCTACACCGCGAAGTTCGCTCCACACAAGATTATCAAGCTCCTGCGTGAACACCGACCAACCGCGTTCGTCGGGATTCCGTCGATGTACAACGCGCTTCTCCACGTGAAGGACGCCACGCCCGAAGACTTCCGGTCCCTCCGGTTGCCGATTTCAGGGGGCGAGCCCCTCCCGGCGACGGTCTTCGAGCAGTTCCATGATCGATTCGGGATCGCGCTCTGCGAGGGATACGGACTGACCGAGACCGCGCCCGCCACCAATGTCTGCAGCCCCGACGCGTGGCGCCGCGGAACAGTCGGCCGACCGTTGCCGCAAGTCTTCGAACGCATCGTCGACCTTGAGACCGGCGCGGATCTCCCCGCGGGTCGCGAAGGCGAGATCCGAATCGCCGGGCCGAACATCATGCGCGGCTACTACAACCTTCCCGCCGAGTCCACCGCCGCTTTCGATGCGCAGGGATTCTTCCGTACGGGCGATATCGGGCGGATTGACGCCGACGGCTTTCTATCGATCACCGGGCGTCTAAAGGAGATGCTGATCGTGGCCGGCGAGAACGTCTTTCCGCGCGAGATCGAGGATGTGCTTCATCGCCATCCCGCGGTCCATGCTTCGGGCGTGGTGGGGGCGAGCGATCCGATGCGAGGCGAGGTTCCCATCGGCTTCGTCGAACTCGTCGAGGGCGCATCTTTCGATGAGAAGGAGTTGCTCGGCTGGTGCCGCGAGCGCCTCGCGGGCTACAAGGTCCCGCGAGAGATCCGGCGCATCGATGTTCTGCCTCGCAACGCGACGGGCAAGATCATGCGCCGTGAGTTGAAAGCTCTGATCTGATCACGGTCCCGTTCGCTCAGCCCCCGAACGCCTTCTTGTAGTCCTCGATGAACTTCTTGAGGCCCGAGTCGGTCAGCGGGTGCTTCATGAATTGCTGGATCACGTTGAATGGCACTGTTGCGACATCGGCCCCGACCATCGCGCAATCGACCATGTGCTTGTTGTGGCGGATGGATGCGGCGAGGATCTTCGTCTTGAGCCCGTAGTTGTCGTAGATCTGTCGGATCTGCTGGATGAGCACCATGCCGTCCTCGGCCACGTCGTCGAGCCGCCCGATGAACGGGCTGACGAGGTACGCGCCCGCCTTCGCGACCATGAGCGCCTGCAACGGCTGGAAGCACAGCGTCATGTTTGTCTTCACGCCCTCGTCGCTGAACGCCTTGCACGCACGGAGGCCGTCCACCGTGCACGGGAGCTTCACGACGATATTCGGCGCGATCTTCGCTCGTTCACGGCCCTCTTTCAGCATCGCCTGATATTCGGTGGCGATCACCTCGGCCGACACGGGGCCCTTCACGACCTCGCAGATCTCGGCCAGACGCTTGCCGTAGTCGATCCCCTCCTTCGCGATGAGTGAGGGATTGGTCGTGACTCCGTCGAGGACACCCATCGCGTGGGCCTCCTTGATCTCGGCCAGATTCGCGGTGTCGATGTACAGCTCCATGCGGTGTCTCCGAAAGGCGTGCGAATCCCATCGTATCCGGCGTGCGATGTCGGCAGGATCATCGACCGCCGGAGCTGTTTGCCAGCATGTTCGAGTCCGCCACCCCCAGTGTGGTGTAGATCTCGCGCGTCGCCGTCGAGCGGTTCAGGGTGTAGAAGTGGATGCCCGTTACCTGGTGATCGAGGAGATCGCGGCACTGCTCGGTCGCCCAGTGGACGCCCACACGTCTCACGCCCTCGCCCGCGCCGCCGGTGCGGTTCAGGGCCCGAACAAGCGGCGCGGGGTATCGTGCGCCGAGCGCGAGCTCGGCCATCCGCTTCATCCCGTCGAGCGATGTGATGGGCATGACCCCGGCCAGAATCGGGACTCGGATCCCTGCGAGATCGCAGCGATCCCGGAAGTCGTAGAAGTCTCGGTTGTCGAAAAAGAGCTGCGTGACAATGAAGTCGGCACCCGCATCGACTTTCGCCTTCAGCCGTTCCATCTCCATCAGTCGGTTTGGTGTCTCCGGATGACCCTCTGGATACCCCGCGACGCCGATTCCCAAGCCTCGCGAGTCGCCAGTGCCGTGATGCGCTCCCCGGGCATTCAGTCGCTTGATCAGCGCGACCATCTCGCCCGCGTGCTTGAAAGTCCCCTCCGCGTCACCGTCCTTCGGGCGATCGCCACGCAGCGCCATCACGTTTCCGACCCCTGCTTCCGCGTAGCGTTCGAGGATCTCTCGAATCTCCTGCTCCGTGTGGCCGACGCAGGTGAGGTGCGGGACTGGGTCCAGCGAGGTTTCTCGCTTGATCCGGACTACAAGCGCCCGGGTCAGCTCGCGCGTCGATCCCCCCGCGCCATAGGTCACCGAGACAAACGAGGGTTTCAACGACGTGAGATCCGCGATCGCATCAAACAGCGAATCAGATGCCTCGGGTGTCCGCGGAGGAAAGAACTCGAACGAGAACGTCGTTCCTCTCGCCTTGATGTGCTCGCAGATGTGCATGGCAACTCGCGATCGCGTCCACCTCCGCCGGCGTGGGCGGTCCAGCCGGGCGGTCGCTAACTATATCCGTTCATCCGGATCAAAGGATGAATGTTGTGCCGATGGCCCGCACGCGACACGGCATCCCGTGCGGACTGTCAGTCGAGTACCGCGAGACGGGCATACTGCAGCACCAGCGTCTTGGTTCCGACGCTGGCGAACTTGACCGTGGCCCGGGCGCCCATGCCACCCGTAACCGTCACCACAACGCCGTCGCCAAACTGCGGATGGCGCACGCGGCTGCCCGTGGCGAGGTTCCCTACCCCGCTTGCCGAACGTGTCGGGCTGACGAATCTCCGGTCCGAAGAGGGCCGCGCCGCGCCGGCCGCGTCGTCTCCAAAGTCGTCTCCGAACGGATCGGAGTCGCGGTATGGGTCCGCCTGCTCGGAGAACGTGACGTGCTCGCGCGGCAACTCCTCGAGGAAGCGGCTCGAGATGGTTCGTTCCGGCACGCCTCTGATGGTTCGATAGCGCGACGACGAGATCTGAAGATGCTCCATGGCTCGCGTGATGCCGACGAACAGCAGGCGGCGTTCCTCTTCAAGCTCCGCGTCGGAGTTCTGCGCACGAGAGTGGGGGAGAAGCCCCTCTTCGAGCCCGATGACCGCCACGACCTTGAACTCCAGGCCCTTCGCTGCGTGGAGCGTCATCAGCGTGACCGAACCCTGCTCCGGATCGACCGCGTCCGCATCGGCGACGAGCGCGACAGATTCCAGATACGCGCGGAGCATCGCTAGCAACGGAGGGACAGGCGCGAGCCGGCCTTGTGCCGCCGCCTCCGGACCCGGAAAGCTCGCCGGATCAGAGTCCGGATCGAACTCATTCTCAAACTGGCGTGCAGAAGAGACCAGTTCCGCAAGGTTCTCCGGGCGCTCCAGGTCTGCCTCGGACTTGCCTGCTTTGGAGAGCGCGAGATAGTGTGACTCAAGGCCCGATTCGCGGATCACCCGCTCGACGAGCTCCGACAGCGATGAAGAGACCTTGGCACCCATGAACGAGCCAGCACCCGTCCAGTGATCGACCATCTCGATGAACGCACCCATCGAGGTGCGGGCCCGCGCCGAGATGTCCGGCACCTCTCCGGCATGGCGCATCCCTTCGAGCAGCGGGAGCCCTCGCTCGCTTGTCCATGCCCGCACATGATCGATCGAGGTGCCACCGATGCCTCGCGTCGGCATGTTGACGATCCGCGAGAGCGACACATCGTCGGCCGCGTTCGCAACCACGCGCAGGTAGCTCAACGCGTTGCGAACCTCTTCTCGTTCGAAGAAGGATGTGCCCCGCGCGATAGTGTACGGGATCCCCGCGGTTCGCAGCGCATCCTCCATGACACGCGAGAGCGAGTTCGTGCGATAGAACACCGCCATGTCGCGCCACCCTATGGGCTCCTGGGCCTCATGGCGCACCTTGCGGAGTAAATCGGTGACGAGCGCCGCCTCGTGCTGCTCATCGCGAGTCGTGACCACAACGGGCTTGTCGCCCCCATCACGCGACGTGAACAGATCTTTGTGCTTTCTGCGCTTGTTGTTTCGGATCAACGCGTCGGCCGCGCCGAGGATCGGCGCCGTCGAACGGAAGTTCTCTCCAAGCGTCACGACGTGGGCACCAGGATAGTTCCGCTCAAAGTCCAGAATGTTGGAGATATCTGCGCCGCGCCACCCGTAGATGGCCTGATCGGGATCTCCCACCACGCACACGTTCGGCCCGCGCGTGAGGCCGCCTAGAGGCCCATCATCCGGCGTCGACTCCGGCATGCCGATCAGCAACGACGCGATCTTGAACTGCGCCCGGTTCGTATCCTGGTACTCGTCGATCAGGAGGTACTGCCATCTCCGATGGCAGTCTTCCCGCACCTCGCTCGACCGTTCGAGCATGGTTGCGGTGAGCAGCAGCAGATCGTCGAAGTCCACCGCGCCCGCCGTGCGCAGGCCACGCTCATACGCGGTGTAGATCTTCGCGATCGAACGCGAATAGAAGTCGGTGCCGCGAGCCGCGAACATCTCCGCGGTCAGCAGCTCGTTCTTGGCGTTGCTGATCGCCGAGAGCACCGAGCGGGGGGGCCAGTTCGACGTCGACAGCGACAGATCGGCGATCACTCGCTTCAGAAGCGACATCTGGTCGTTGGTGTCGTAGATGGCGAAGTCGGGCTTCAGGCCCGGGAGTGCAGCCACCTCGGCGTACTTGCGGAGCAGCCGCGCGCAGAGGGCGTGGAACGTCGAGACCGTCAGCCCGCGCGTCTGGCGTCCGTCCCCCAGCAGCGACTGCACGCGATGGCGCATCTCGCCGGACGCCTTGTTCGTGAACGTGAGCGCGAGCACCGACCACGCCGGCACACCGATATGTACGAGGTGGGCGATACGTCGGGTGATGACCCGGGTCTTGCCAGAGCCCGCCGCCGCGAGCACCAGAAGGGGCCCCTCGGTGTGCAGGACCGCCTCGCGCTGAGGCGCGGTCAGGTCGGCGAGCAACGAGTCCTCGAATGGCGCTGTGTGGTCGAACGAGTTCATCGATCCCGTGGCCTCCATGCGCACAAGGGTCCTGCAAATACGGTCGCGATTGTACCGGCGCCGCGATCGGTTCCGATCACGTCGGACCCGCCGGGACGCTGTCGTCATCTTCTCTCGCGACGGGGGTGTCCGGCGAATCCTGGGACGGAGCCGACTCGCGATTCACTGATGGTGGATCGCCCGCGCGCAGAATGAGATCGATCTCTTTCGGCAGCACATCCGCGATTCGCGCCACGACGTCGCCCTCAACCGCACGGGCGAAGAGCGATCGGCGGGACTTACCCATGATCAGGGTGTCGCATCCGAATGTGGCCGTGTAGTCCATGATCTCCTCGACGATCTCGGTCGAGGTGACGTAGATCGGCACGAAAGGGACTCCCACCTGGTGCGCGAGAACAGCCGCCGAACCGAGTGCTTGCTGCGCCTCGCGATCGTCCTCGACACGTGGGACCTGCCCCGGTTGGAGATCGAGCACACGCACCGTGCGCACGAAAATGGCGAACAACACCGCGCCGCGCTTCCTCGCGAGGTCGACCGCGTACGACTGCTGCGAATGGCCGCGGGCCGCCAGCATGATCCGCGGCCGGTTTGAGTCCAGCTTTGCCGGCTGGCGTTTCACTTGTGCGAGCCAGCCGTCGTGCGGCTCCTCGGGAGGAGTCGCGAGCGCAGCGCGCCGGCGCAGCGCGGTTCGTGTGACGAGCACGCCCGCGACCACCACGCCGGCGAAGAGCGTTGCGTTGAGCTTCGTTCCGATGATTGTCAGCGTGATCGCCAGCAGGAACAGTCCGAGGGCCCACAGCCCCCCGCGTTCCCATGGCCGTACCTCAATCTTGCGTCCGATCGCGCAGCTCATGATGGTCACGGTGATGGCACCGCACACGCCGATGATGTAGAGTTCCGCCAATCGCTCTGGCCTGCGCTCGATCAGCACCACCGCAACACACGCGACCAGCGACACGATCAGCCCGAACGATGGCACGCCCGAGTAGTTCAGCCGCCTGAGCGCCTTGGGCAGCTCGCCGTCCTGAGCCATGGAGAAGAGCACCGAGACCATTGCCATGATCGCCGTGTTGGCGGCCGACAGCAGCAGGAACGCGAACACGAACGCGCACACCCGCCCGAATGCGACGCCGGTCGGAGCACCGAACGCATTGGTGCCCACCATCTCTGCAATCAGGTGCATGCTGGTGTTCTTGATCTGCGCGACACGCTCAGCCGTCTCGGGTGCCGCGTGTTCGATGGCCGCCAGCTGTGCAGAATCGATGGAGGCGATGGGCGAGGGGAGCGACTGGATCTCCGGCAGCGTCGCGAACAGCGAGGTTGCCACGATGCCGAAGAGCACGTTGAGCAAGACCACCTCGAGGAGCACCGGGATGATCGTCCGCTTCGCCGTCCGCTCCACGGGCTTCTTCATGAGACCCGTCATGTTTGCGACCGCCTCGACTCCCGCCAGCGCGAGCACGATCTGCGTGAACCCGGTCCAGTGCGACCAGACGCCTCGCGACAGATCCAGGTGGACCCGTGACAACCCGTCCGGGATGTACGGCACCGCCAGCACCGCCATCACGCCGGAAACCGCCAGTGCCGCAAACGCGATCAGCAGCGCAAAGGTGCCCGCGCTCTTCGCCCCGAGCCAGTTCACCAGCCCGACAAAGACCAGCGTCACCACGGCGATCGTCGCCAGCCACGGCCCGTCCGGTATCCCGAAGTAGTGGAGGGCCTCGACGACCGAGATCACCGCCGTGATGATGTAGCCGCACAAGAGCAGCGTGGCACCGACGACCGACGCAACCGGACTCAGCTGCCGCGCCGCGGTGTACACGCCGCCGCCGTCCGGAAACGAGCGGCAGACGATTGCGTACGCCCACGCGACGGCCGCCATGAGAACGCCGATCGCCACCATGTAAACGACCGACTCAGGCCCCGTGAACGCGTACGCCAGCCCCAGCACGTACAAGCGGCTCGTGCCCCAGTCTCCGTAGAGGAGCGGGCCCGCGTGAAACCACTTGAGATTGCGAGGGCGTGATTCAGTGACCAGCATGAAAGTTCGCGTCCGGACTGATGCGCCACCCACCGGCGGACGCGATTGGCCGTACATGGTTGCCGCCAGCCAAGGGTACAGAGTCCCAGACGTGACGATTAGGGAAAGTACCCTATTCCCAGATTCCAGCTCAACGCTTTGTCATCGCGACGACCGCATCGATCATCTTTCCGATCCCGATAAACACCTCGTGGACCGACGCGTCGCACATATAGGCAGGAGTCGTCGCCAAGCGGTTTGTCTCGTCGACCACCGCCTCCGTGACCAGTCTCGCCACATTGGATGACCCCATCGCGGCAATCGCTGCCGACGTACCGGGATCCGATCCGATCGTGACCTGGCATCCCTCTCCGCCCGCTCTTTTGCCGAGCACTCTGGCCGCAATAACAGGTGCGATGCAGCACATACCGATCGGCTTTTTCTGCGCTTTGAACCCCTGAACAACGCGTTCTACTTCGGGGTCAACCGAGCAATCCGGCCCGTCTATTGCGAATGTGCAGAGGTTCTTTGCCGCACCGAATCCGCCTGGAAACACCACGGCGTCGAATTGTGAGGGGTCCAGAGACGCCAGCGGGGTGATCTCCCCGCGGCTGATTCTGGCCGCCTCGACCATCACGTTTCGAGACTCCTGCGCCGGCTTGCCGGTCGCGTGGTTGATGACATCGGCCTGAAGTTTGTCGGGAGCGAAGCACCGGTATCCCGCTGCATGGCGTGAAAGGTGGATGAGGCAAGAGACCGCCTCATGGATCTCGCTTCCATCGGCCTTTCCACACCCGGAGAGGACGACCGCAACGGTTGGCATGGTGCTTTTCCTGTCCAAAGTTCCAGCCTCGACCGAGGCGCGATAACAAGTGTAGGGATCCGGTCGGTCGGTGCCGGTGCTGAGATGGGGGGCAACCGGCCCCTCCGAAGGGCCGTATCGAGTTTGGTTCAAGTCACTTCCGTATTGACAGGTGTTGCAGGGGGACTTAGCGTGGAGCGACCGAGTGCCGAGAAGAGTGGTGGCGTCACGGTGGCGTCCGGCGTTTCGGGATCTTCGATCGGCATGAGCGTTCCTTCAAACGACGACATGGGCAAGACGCCCCCGCTGGCCGGCGAAGCAACCTCGCCGCGTCCGCACCGCGCCGCGCCGTCACCCGCCGCCTCGCTCTCCGAGACTCAGGCCGCGATCAAGGCGGAAGCGGACAAGTCGGGCACCAGCCTCGACACACTCGTCGGCCGCCTCGTTGTAGAGCAGGGGCTGGCGACCAACGACGAGGTCTCGCACTGCCTCGAGCAGGTCAAGGAGGATCGCAACCAGCGATCGCTCGCCCAGATCCTCGTCGCGCACGATTATGTGACCGAGCGTCAGATTGTTCGGCTGAAGCAGATCGTCGAGGCGCAGCGCACCGGCCAGAAGATCCCGGGCTATAAAGTGCTCGGTAAGCTCGGTGAGGGCGCGATGGCCACGGTCTTTAAGGCCAAGCAGTTGTCGCTCGATCGCACGGTCGCGATCAAGATCCTCCCCCGCAAGTTCAGCTCGAATCCACAATTCATCGAGCGCTTCTACGCCGAGGGCCGCGCCGCCGCTGCGCTCAATCATCCGAACATCGTGCAGGCTTTCGACGTCGGCAAGGCCGGCGACTACCACTACTTTGTCATGGAATTCGTCGACGGGAGAACTGTTTACGACGACATCCTAAAGCACAAGAGGTTCAGCGAGCACGAGGCGATCGACATCACGATCCAGGTTGCAGAGGCTCTCCTCCACGCCCACGAGAAGGGGCTGATCCACAGGGACGTGAAGCCCAAGAACATCATGATCTCGTCCGACGGCGTCGTGAAACTTGCCGACATGGGACTAGCCCGCGCGATCTCGGACAAGGAAGCCGCCGAGGCCGAGGCCGGCAAGGCGTTCGGGACGCCATACTACATCTCGCCAGAGCAGATCCGGGGAGAGATCAACATCGGGCCGCCCGCCGACATCTATGCCCTCGGCGCGACGATGTACCACATGCTCACCGGCAACGTCCCTTTCGATGGCAAGAACCCCTCGGCTGTGATGCACAAGCACCTGAAGGCCGCTCTGGTGCCTCCGGACCACGTCAATGCGAAGCTCACCCAGGGCGTCGCCGAGATCATCGAGATGATGATGTCCAAGAGCCCGAAGGCCCGGTACCAGAACTGCCGCGACCTGCTCATCGATCTCCGTGCCGTTCGAAAGGGCGAGGCACCGGTGCTCGCTCACCGCGAGTTCGGGGCCATTGATCTGCAGTCAATTGTCGCGGCTGAGGCCGTCTCCGAGGGCGAGATCGCAGTCGACCAGAGCACCAAGTCGGCGTCGGGCCCCTCGATATTGACCCAACCCCTCTTTGTCGCCCTGCTCGCGGTCGCGGCGATCAGCATCATCTTCAACATCATCCTCCTCGCCGGCAAGATGTGAATCCGGCAAAGTCCGTGCAATGGCCCTTGCCCCGGGGGGATTGGTCGGTTAACCTTCATCTGTGAGGGCGAGGTTTGGGACGGTTCCCGATTCTCGCACCAGTGGAGCGCACAAATGGCATCAAGTCATTCTCCCGATACGCGTCGCGTGGACGCATGATTCGGCGGTACGTGCGCACATGTCTGTTCCATCGGGTCTATCTGGGCTTGACGCGTCCGCGTGTGGCGGCGTCCGGCTCTCCATGCACAAGGAGTTGACTCATCGCTCTTCGCCGCTTTGTCCGAGACTCTGGGCCGCCTATCCAGCGGACCCGCGTGAATCACATGATCCGTATCTCGCCGATCCGATTGGTCGGTGCGGATAACGAGCAGATTGGTGTCGTCGAGACCTACGAGGCCATGCGCATGGCCCAGGAAAAGGGGCTCGATCTCGTCGAGGTCGTGCCCGACTCTCGTCCTCCGGTCTGCAAGATCATGGACTACGGGAAGCACAAGTACGAGCTTTCCCAGAAGGAACGCAAGAATCGGGCGGCGTCCAAGTATTCCGAGATGAAGGAAATCCGTCTTGGCCGATCGGTCAAGATCGATCCGCACGACGTCAAGATCCGCGTCGATCAGTCCCGCAGATTCCTCATGGCTGGTCACAAGGTCACGATCACGCAGCGCTTCCGCGGCCGCGAGATGATGCACCGCGAGCTCGGATTGGTCCGCCTTGAGCAGATCTGTCGCGATCTCTCCGACATCGCCAAGATCGAGATGGACCCGCGATGGCTCGGCAAGCAGGCGAGCATTATCCTTGCGCCCGACAAGGTGAAAATCGAGGCTGTCAAACGCCAGCTCGCCAAGGCGAAGCAGGCCGCAGGCATCGCCGATGCCGAAGAGGCGGTTGAGGCCGAACTCCAGGCACAGGCCGACGCCGCTCAGGACGCACTCGATCAGGACGCGCCCGACGACGATGATGACGATCATGAGGAGGGTGCTTCGAACGAGTCCGCGAAGGGCGAGAACGCCGCGCCCAAGCCGAAGGGCAAGCAGAGCAAGGCGGACAAGTCAGCCAAGAAGCAGGACTTTATCGATCAGTTCGATCCGAACCGGATCGGCTGACACCCGGCGAGCCGCGCTCGAATCGAAAGCGCCGAAATCAGCAGGGGCCGTCCGAAGTCGGGCGGCCCCTGTTCATTCTGATCTGTCGACAGATCTCAATCGTGCCGTAGCGCGACGATCGGGTCTTGCGCAGCGGCCTTCTGCGCCGGATAGAGCCCGAAGATCAGGCCTGTCAGCATCGCCACGACGAACGACAACGCGACCGACCAGGTCGTTACGTGCGTCGGCATCGACGCATCCATCGCGACGAATCGCCCGAGCAGAGGCAGCTTGTGCAGCTGCGGAACGCTGATCGCAAGCCCCACGCTCAGTGTGAGTCCGGCTGCCACGCCCACCGCGCCGCCCAGTGTCGACAGCACGCTCGTCTCCACAAGGAACTGCCAGATGATGTGCTTCCGTGTCGCGCCGAGCGCACGTCGGATTCCGATCTCGCGCGTCCGCTCCGTCACAGTGGCCAGCATGATGTTCATGATGCCGATGCCGCCCACCAGCAGAGAGATCCCCGCGATCATGCCCGCGATCCACTTGCCCGCCTGGGCCTCCTTGCGGGCCTGTGAGAGCAGCTCGAATGGGACGATCATCCCGATGTCGGTGAGTCGCGGGTGGCGCACATCGATAATCCGGCGGATCCGTGCCGCATCGAGCAGCACGGCCTCCCGGGTCTTGGACATGATGTAGACTTCGGCGATCTGGACCTCGCTGGCCTGGAAACTGCCGCTCGAGCGACGCATCACGATGTCACCGAAGACGGTCCTTGCCGTAGAAAGCGGGATGTGGACGTCGAGATTGAGGTCACGGCCGACGAGCGCCGCGCCCGCGCCGCCGGAGAGCCCGACCGGTGCCAGCACGCCCACCACGGTCACCGTCTTGGTATCGATCCGCAATGTGTTGCCGAGCGGGTCGTCGAACGGAAACAGCTCCTTGGCGACTTCCTGCCCGATCACGGCAACGAGTGACTGGTTGTCCATGTCCTCTCGGGCGAGGTAGCGACCGCGCGCAATCTGGATGTTCGACACATCGGGAAAGTCCGGGGTCGTTCCAAAGACCTGGCTCGACTTGCGGAACGCGTCGCGCGAGATCTCGCCGCCCACCTGCTTCAGCGGCACGATCACCTCGGCCTCGGGCATCGATTCCTTGAGTACCTCAAGGTCTTGATACGTCAGGCCGAAGCGGCTCACCCATGACCGCTGGCTGCCCTGGCTTCCCTGTCCGCTCTCGGGCGGCTGCTGTGATCGCACGATGATGTTTCGCGCGCCCAGCCGCTCGATCTGCTTGAGTGCCTCGCGCGTGGACCCCTCGCCGATGGCCACCATCGTGATGACGGCGCCCACGCCGAAAATGATGCCCAGCGTCGTCAGCACCGACCGGAGCAGGTGCAGCCGCAGATTCGTCAGGCCCAACCGGATGATCTCAAGAATGAACGACAAGGTCCGAATCTCCGTCACCCACCCCAATCCGACTGCCGATAATCGCATCGACACACGAAGGGTGACGCATGGTACCGATCCGGCAGCACAAAGTGGCGATCGAGGTCCTTCTGGAGAAGGAAGTCCCGGGCGGCTGGCTCCACACGGTCCGCATCTCTCGCCCGGACTCGCCTCCGACATCGCACGAGGTGCGTCTTGCGTGGGTCGATCACGAGTATTGGTGCGCGGGCGCCCGTCCCCCCTCGCACGTGACGGAAGCCGTCGTTGATTGCTTGGTCGCGTACGAGCCGATCATCGAGCTTCCTCCCCGTTTCGATGCCTCGACGGCCCGGAGATGGGTCCCCGGAATCGACGAAGAACTGGCACGAGTCCTCTGAACCAAACGTGGCCGCGGCCCGTCCGGCGGCTAGACTTTCGCCCATCCTGGAGAGGTGGCAGAGCGGTTGAACGCGCTGGTCTCGAAAACCAGTATGGCCTCCGGGTCATCGGGGGTTCGAATCCCCCCCTCTCCGTTAAGAACCCAGACTCGGCGCACGCCGTTCTCTGGGACTCCGAAAGCGGGCCAGTTCCTCGCGGATTTCCGCGAAGTTCCGAGGCCGCCCAAGCCACAGCATCCCGCTCAGAACCCAGAATCGACCCTCTCCGGGGTCGGATTCTGAGTGCGCCGATTTGGCAGTGACTCGGGCCAAAGTGCGCGCACGAATTGTTCTGAGTGGGCCGCTTTCGCGTGAGCCGCGGCTCGGGCCGGATCCACGCAGTGACTCGGGCAGAATCTCGGGGAAGTCGCCGCGTTTCGGGCCCGCTGATCTCTCAGCCGCCATGCCCATTCAGGCCCAGGCGAACCGCCTGGAGCGACCAGTCGAGAGTGTCCGCGGCGTCGTGCAGGTCTTCGAGTGCGATCTGCGGGCTCAGCGTGCCGGTAAGCGCTGCTCTGATCGCGGCGGGTGAGAGGCGCGTGAGGTGCAGCAGGTGATGGACGCGGGCGCGGTGGATGCCGTGCTCCTTGGCGATCGCGTTGACCTCCGCACCCGAACGCGTCACGCGATCGTGAACGGCGAACGCCTGGCCGATGGCGCGGACGATGTGAGGCAGGGGCACGGGTGTGCCCCCCGCGCTGAGCCGCGGGACCAAGTCGCGGCCCTCGGGCGAGAGCAGCAGGCGTCGGCCATCGTGGCGTTTGATCTGCAGGGCGGTGGTGAGGACCTCGCGGCCGCCGCTGACCCCCGAGCGTTCCGATGCCTCGATCCGCACCTGGGGCGTGAAGTGGCAGCGGCGTAGGGGGCGCGAGTCGGGTTGCACGTGAGACCTCGCCCGCGCCGGTGCGCCGAGCGCTTCGGCACACGCGCGGATCTGCGCGAGGCGAAGGGTGACGTCGACGTGGTCGAGCGCGAGCACCACGCGTTCGATGATCTCGCGCACCCAGTGGTCGCGGACCTCGGGCTCGAACTCGTCAAGGGTCAAGCCGTGAGCCGCTTCGAGCCGGTCGAGCACCATCGCGCGGACCAGATCATCGATGATTCCGGCGTTGACGCGTCCGATCGGACACGTGTCGTATCCCTGCTTGCTCGCCTTCAGACTGATGTAGTACCTGACGATGTGCTTGCCGCCGCGGCCCTTCGCGTTCGCCGTGTTCGCCGGGGTCATCGACACGTCCTCGATCGTCCGCAGCTTCTTCTTGAGCAGGTGGGTGTGAGTCCATCGGGCCTCGGCCTTGGGCTTCTCCTGGTCCATCATGGTGCGCACGCGATCCCAGGTATCCTGATCGATGATGGCCTCGTGCTGACCCGGCCAGATCTCGGGGTCGCCGCGGCCCTTGCCCTTGGGCAGGCGACGGCCGCGGATGTGGACGATCTTGCCGATGTAGATCGGGTTCGCCAGCAGGCGATGGATGATGGAGGTGTCCCAGGGCTTGTGAACGGTCGAGCCGCCGCCCTTCGTCGACCACCGACGCGCATAAAGACCCTCGGCGTCGAGTTGCTTGGCGACGCCGAGCGGCGATCCGTGCTCGAGGTAGAGCGCGTAGACACGCCGGACGATGGCGGCCTCCTCCGGGATGACCCGCAGGACCTTGTTGGCGAAGTCCGGATCCTCCGGGATCGGCCTGCGGTACCCGAGCGGCGGGTTCCCGCCCACGAAGAGCCCCTTGCGCTTGGTGGCGGCGATCTTGTCGCGGATGCGCTCGCCCGCGACCTCGCGCTCGAACTGGGCAAAGGAGAGGAGCATGTTCAACGTCAGCCGACCCATCGAGGTGGTGGTGTTGAACTGCTGGGTGACCGACACGAATGAGACCTGGTGGTCGTCAAAGAGCTGCATGAGGCGCGCGAAGTCGGTGAGCGAGCGCGAGAGGCGGTCCACCTTGTAGACGACCACGATGTCGACGCGCTGCGCACGGATGTCGGCCAGGAGCCGCTTCAGCCCGGGGCGTTCGGTGTTGCCTCCCGAGAACCCGCCGTCGTTATAGACCACCTCGCTTGCGACCCAGCCGTGGCTCCGCTGGCTCTTGATGTAGTCGAGGCCCGCTTCACGTTGGGCGTCGAGTGAGTTGAAGACCATGTCCAGCCCCTCCTCGCTGGACTTGCGGGTGTAGACGGCACACCTGTACTGACGGGCTTGCGAGTGCGATGACGGATCCGGAGAGGCTGGATTCGAGTGAGAGTGGGGGACGAGTCGCGTCAATGTCCACCGCCCTTCCGCGAGCCGCCTCTGGCCCGGCTGAACAGGCCGAAGAACTTCGGCCCCGACCAGACCGAGCCCGTGATGACCTCCGCCACTCGCGACAGCGAGCGGTACGTGGTGCCGTCGTAGACGAATGCTTTGCCGTTCTCAACGACAGTGACCTCGTACGTGCGGCCGCGCCAGGCGCGCACGAGACGCGCGCCCGTTGGGAGAGCGGCGGTGGTGTGAGAGAGCAACGCGCGAGGCGGAGTTGTCGTGGATGCTGAAGCCGCGGGCGAAGCGCGACGGTCATCGAACGCGTGGCGCATCGCCGCCTTGAGCAGACGCCGTGTCAGCGGATCGAAGTCGCCGTAGATGTGGGCCTGAGCGCGGAACGCGATCTCGCGGATCATGAAGCGACGCTGAGGCGGCTCGCCGCGACATCCGTACGCCCGCCAGAGCTCGCGGACCTCGCCAAGCGGGAGCGAGTCCAGGCGAGCCAGATCGACGAGCGGTTTGGACGCCGTGATTCGCGTGGCGCGTGGAGTTGGTTTGCGGCTCATGCGCCGCCCTTCTGTGATCCCGCCTTTGCGGGTGCGGGCTTCGCGGGTGCAGCCGTGGTGCGACGAGGCTTCGACGTCCGGCTTTCGGACGCCGTCGCAACGGGAGAGGCACCGGACGCAGCGAAACGCCCGCGTGCGCTGCCGTCTGCCGACTCGAGCCGCACGAACCTCGACGCGCCACCTTTGGAGGCAATCTCGCGGATCATCGCGGCGTACAGCGTGGCAGCGGGCGTCTGGCCGCCCGGACTGGTCCACAGTCCAGCCGCGGTCATGCGGTCAATCAGGTCCTGTGACGAGAGCCCGGACTTCGCTTCTTTCACAGGCAAGCCCTGAAGCACCTGCGCCGCGGCATCGAGCGCGGAAAGACGCTTGGCAGCAGGCTTCGCCGAGGCCTTGGGTGCGGGCTTGGCTGCTGATTCCGTGACGGCCTTCGTGGGGCGCTTGGTGGCGTCCTTGTCCGGCGTGGCATTCAACCTGGCCAGCGCGTCGGCGCGGGCCTTGTCGTTGGAGCTGGGCTCACTGGTGGCCGTCGCCTTCGTGGGCTTGCTGGTGGGCTTGGTCGTCTGGGTCTTGGTCTTCTTCGACATGATGGTCTCCGTCGTGGGGTTGGAACCCGAAGCACATCGCTCCGGGGAAGCGCGTCGCGAGCGGTCTCCCGCGCGGACGCGTGGGGGCCCTCACCTGCTCTGCACGATGCTGATTTGGAAGACCGAGCCGTCGCCGAAGCGCAGCACGATCCCCGCGTTGGTCGTCAGCAGCCCCGCCCGCTCGAAGGTGGTGACGTTCGCGAGATCGTCAAGGTCGTTGACCATGTCGCGGGCGATCTCGGCCAGCGCGATGTCGTCATCCTCGCCCTCGACCTCGTCACGGGCGTCGAGGATGTTCTGAACGGCGTTGAGCAGGATGTTCTGAAGGTCGGTGTCGTGCATGGCGTCGCTCCTGTGTGTGGTGGGTTGCGTGTTGGCGTCGGGTCCAAAAACAGCGAAGCCCGCAGTTCGCGGGCTTCACGGGGTCGGGTCGCTTGTGGATCGGTCTACGAGGTCGGGGTTGCGGGGCTGGGTTCGGGCCTCCTTGCCGCGTGCCTCGTCGCAGGCGTCCGACCTGCCTTGGCGGTAGCCGCTGTGCAGCCCATCCCGGTACCCGCTCTCGAAGGCGAGGCGGACGAGGTCGCGGATCGCGCTGACCGGGATCTCGTGGAAGTCCAAGGCGTCGCGGCCGCGGGTGTCGAGCGTCTCCAGCCGCAGGGCATGCCTCGCGTGTTCCATCGCGGCGTCGAGCGCGGCCGGCTTGCCCAAGGCGTCGAGCGAGGGCGTGGGGTTCATCGGGGCGTTGTCGTTGGGGGTGCTGTCGGGTTCGGCGGTCGGGCCGGACGCGGGGTTGGCGTTCGTCGGCCATTTGTGCTGATCGCTGGTCATAGCCGCATGCTCCTCGCGGCCAGGTTCCGAGGGCGGCCGCGTGGTCACATGAGGGCAAGATCATCGCGCACAGGCAAGGCGAATCCGCCGCATGTCGCCAGGAATGGGGACGAAGTGGGCGAATTGTGGGCAATACCCCCGCCTGCGGGCGCATGTGGGCCGGTGCCCACATGCACTCCGCTTGATCGTGTAGCCTCGTCGCGGCTTTCCTCACACACCTGAGAGAATGTCTTCCACTGATTGCCATTCACAGAGTTCGTCCGAGCCATGATCGACTCCTTGTGTTTTTGCGCACCGATGGCGCGGCCCTAAAACCAGGCTTTGTCTTACGTCATTCACGTTCGACAGTCGAAGACCGGGCGGTGGCTTTCGCCACCGGCCGGCGATTGAGGCCTAGTTCACAGCTCGCCCCCAGACTTGCGAAGGCCATCGAGATGCTTCTCGAGGATCTCGATCTGAGCAGCGAGTTTGGTCTGGAGGGTGCCCGCCTGGCCGGCAATCTTTTCGCCGTTGTTCTTAACGGTCTCGGCGAGCTTCACGAAGTCTGCCAGCACCTTGGAATCGTTCACGATTCTGGCGATTGCGGCTTCCATCGCGGCGAAATCCGCGGAATGGGCATTCTGCTCCCGCTGCTTGCCGATCACCAGTGCCCTCGCGAGGGACATGGAGGCCTTCACGTAGAGGTCCGTGGAAGGATCCTCGGCATCCCAAATAGTCACGATGTCATCACCGTGCCGGGTCAGTGGCTCCACCGCCGTGGGCGCTCGAGACTTTGAAAAGATGAAGACGCCGACATGTGCGCCACGGTTCCGCTTCGCCGCCGCCAGTTCCGCGAGCGCATCGGTGACCGAGTATGATGCGTCCTCTTTAGCCTCGACGACGATGCGGGCGCCCGGTGCAGCCGACTCCGCCGTCAACTCGGTCACGAAATCGCCCTTCTTGCAGCGTGGGACAATGCCGGCAGTGTCGCCGGACTTCGTCAGGGTCTCACTACGCCCGTTGCTGTCAAGGATGAGGGCCTCATGCACGGATTGCTCAAAGTCACGGCCATGGGCAGTGCCGCGTGCCGCCTCTTGGCGTCGGACGGCCAGCTTTTCCAATGTCGCCTTCACTTCGTTCTGAAACTCATCGTTCGATTTCGCCATGGCACCGATGGCCGCGTTCAACTTCGAGAGCGCGGAGTCCTGGTTATCAAGCGAGAACTCACTGGAGATGTCCTTCTGGGCCTCATCGAACCTGGTGACGAGGCGACTGAGGGCGCCTTCTGGGTTGTCAAGCGAGAACTCCTTCTGCAGCGCCTTTGTGTCCGTCGAGAGGTCGGTGCGGAGCTTTCCGTTCTCGTCGGTCACTGTCTTCACCAGGCGAGAGAGTGCCGACTGCGGCTTATCGAGGGAGAACTCGCCGACCACCGAGGTTCTGTGCTGCTCGACGATGTCGTTGACGGTCTTGGTGATTGCCGACAGGATTCCATCACTCTGGTCGGGCGAGAGCCGCCGCAGGAGGGGGCTGTCCGGGCCAACGCGGCTCTGCAACTCCCGAGCGATCGTGGAGGCATCGCCACGGAGGTGGCCCATAAGAACCGAATCGAGTTCGCCACCGTTCTTCGTCAGCCGCTCGAGGCGTTGGGGAAGCGAACCGGTTGTCGGGTCAAAGTACGACTGAAGGGCCGAGTTCACCTGCTCCGTATTGGCGGACAGTTGCTTGGCCAGAACCTCCTTCATCTCTCCGATCAACCGAGCCCCGGCTTCGCGGACCGCGGCGGCGTCGATCGTGCCGGCCGCTTGGCGGATGGCGAGGGCCCCCACGCGGAGCATGTCCGCGGCGGCGCTCTCCCTTGGTTGCCCATCTTCGAATCGCCGCAACTCGGCAACCACATCCGAGTCTGTCACTCGAAGCTGCAGTTCGATTGAGGCTTCCGAAGGGCGGCCGGACAGGTTGTGCAGACTCTCAGGGGTCGCAATCATTTTAATGCTCCTTCGCCGGCAAACTTGCCGGCTCAACTTGTGACGGGATGAATTCTACAACGCCACCCACTCATCGTCAAGCAAGATGGAACATATGTGTCGTGTCGCCGGCAAGTTTGCCGGCGAATCTGATTTCATAGTAGCACAATCCTGAAAAATCGCCAGCATGGCCGGCAATCTTGCCGGCGATGGGCTATATTCGCTCATATGCCGAAGACAGCCCCCGAGGCGGAGGCGCTCGCAAGCGTCTCGATCCGACCTCGTCATGAAAAGTTTGGCTTTCGATCGGGCGACCGGGGTACCCATACCAGTCGCACGCTCATGTACAGTGAGTTGCAGGCCGTCCTGAGCGCAGTGTCGAGCGATGCCTCACGGGAGGTCTACGCGTCCGCCATCGTTGAGGACAATGTGGCGGGGAAGCACACGGCGGCTACGCGGGGGTCGACGAACCAACGGCTCGGCGAACTCTACGGCTTGGACCCGAGCATCACGCTCTTTCGCGTGTTCCGCCGGTTCTGGGAGGCCGACCAGACTGGCCGTCCATTACTGGCGCTTCTCTGCAGCCTCGCACGCGATCCCCTGCTGAGAGCGACTGCCGCGCCGATCCTCGTGCTTCGTGAGGGTGAAGAACTTGGCCGGCAGCAAATGACCGAGGCGATCCGCGAAGCCACTGGCAATCGGTTGAACGATGCGATTCTGGACAAGGTCGCGAGGAACGCGTCGTCGTCGTGGGCTCAGTCTGGTCATCTTGTGGGCCGAGTCCGGAAGCTGAGGAAGATCGTTGAGCCGACGCCGCTCTCCACCGCGCACGCAATCGTTCTCGGGTACCTGCTGGGAGTGCGCGGCGCCGGGCTCCTCGAAACGCTTTGGGCCGCCGTGCTCGACGCTCCCCCGGAAAAACTGACCTTTCTGGCGATAGATGCCAAGAGGATCGGCGTGCTGAACCTCCGCCACGGCGGAGGAGTGCTCGAGATCGATTTGTCGCCTGTCCTCACCCAAGAGGAGATTCGAGGCAGCCATGGGACGGATTGAAGACCTCGCAGATCGATACGAGCGGCATATCGCCCCGCTCTGGCAGCGCAATCTCGCCGGAGCGCAGAAGACCATCTTCGTCGTCTACCCCAAGGAAGACGAACGGAAGCTGCGTGCCCGCAAGAAGGAATTCGAGGTCCGCACTCGCGAGGCCGGCCGAAGCTGGAAGGAATTCGACTTCACCGGGGCGTTCCCCGCGTGGATGGCGGCCGACGAGTATCGGGACGCCTACTTCGAGTGCCCTGATGATCTGGAGATGAAGCTCGAAACCGAGTTCAACGAGTACGCCGTTGACCAGCTTCGTCAGGCGATTACCGCCACTGATGTGGATGAAGGCACGGTCGTCGGCGTGTTCGGCGCGGCGACGCTCTATGGATTCACCCGAATCTCGACCGTCCTTCGTGAAGTCGAACCGGCTATTCGGGGGCGGCTGGTCCTCTTCTTCCCCGGGCAGTACGAGAACAACAACTACCGACTCCTCGACGCGAGAGATGGCTGGAACTATCTCGCGGTTCCCATCACGCTCCATCAGGGAGATATTGAACAATGAAAAACCGGGAACTCTTCGTCCGTGATCCATCGATCGCGCTGATCAACAACGGTCAGGCCCGCATTTCCGAGGGCTACACCGAGCAGGAGAAGGCGGTCCTTCGCGACGAACTCTCGCACTTCGTGTGCGAGGGCAAGTACGCCGACGGCATTATCCGAATGCTTGAGTCCTTCTTGGGCGCGATGAGCGGGAATCAGCAACCCGCCGCGTGGGTATCCGGCTTCTACGGCTCGGGTAAGTCGCACATGCTCAAGATGCTGCACCACCTCTGGGTGAACACCGAGTTCCCCGAGGATGGCGCCACGGCCCGCACCCTGGTGCAGGAACTTCCACCAGAGATTGAGGAATCGCTCAAGGAACTGGATACCGCCGGCCGGCGCTTCGGCGGTCTGCATGCGGCGTCGGGCACCCTTCCTGCCGGGGGCGGTGACAGCGTTCGGATGACCGTGCTTGGCATCCTGTGCAAGTCGAAGGGCCTGCCAGAGTCCTACGCGCAGGCGAAGTTCTGCCTGTATCTGAAGCAGAACGGCTTCCTGGCCCCCGTGAAATCGGCGGTCGAAGCGGCCGGCAAGGACTTCTTCCGCGAGCTGAACAATCTCTATGTCAGCCCGATCCTCCACGACGCTCTCGTGAAGGTTGATCCCGGCTACGGCAACCGTCAGTCGGTGAGGGAACTGCTCAAGAAGCAGTTCAACCAACCCAACGACATCACGACCCCAGAGTTCATCGCGACGATCAAGGAAGTGCTGGGTGACGGCAAACAGCTTCCCTGCACGATTCTTCTGCTCGACGAGGTGCAGCAGTACATCGCGTCCGAGGACGCCCGGGCGACGGCCGTCGTCGAGGTCGCCGAGGCACTCTCGAAAGAGCTGAGTTGCCGCATGCTGCTCGTCGGAGCAGGGCAGAGCGCCTTGGGCGCGGACACCAAGCAGCTGACCAAGCTGATGGCCCGCTTCACGATCAATGTCGAGCTTCAGGACCAGGACGTTGAGGCCGTCACCCGCAAGGTGCTGCTTCGCAAGAAGCCCCAGCGCGAAGCCGAGCTCAAGGCGATTCTCGATTCCCATTCGGGCGAGATCGAGCGTCAGCTCGCCGGCACGAAGATCGCGCCGCGCACCGAGGATCGCCAACTCCTCACCATCGACTACCCACTCCTCCCCACTCGCCGGCGGTTCTGGGAAGCCGTGCTGCGGGCCGTCGACCCCAGCGGCACGAGCAGCATGCTCCGCGCCCAGCTCCGCATCATTCACGATGCCGTCAGTGACCTCGCTGATGCACCGGTCGGGACGGTGATTCCGGGTGACTACATCTTCGATCAGCTCCAGGCGGGGATGGTGCAGCAGAGCGTTCTGCTGCGCGAGCTCGACGAGACCATCCGCAAGCTCGACAACGGCACCGACGAGGGCAAACTCGCCCGGCGCGTGTGTGGCCTCATTTTCCTCATCCGCCGCCTCCCGCGCGAACCCGGCGCAGACATCGGCATCCGAGCCACGGCCGACATGCTCGCCGACCTGATGGTGGGTGATCTGAAGACCGGCGGGGCGACCATCCGCAAGACGCTGCCGCCGCTGCTCGACAAGCTCGTTGATTCGGGCGTCCTGCTCCGCGACCACGAAGAGTACAACCTGCAGACCCGCGAGTACTCGGAGTGGGACAAGGAGTTCCGCAACCGCAAGTCCCGCCTGCAGGGCAACACCGCGGAGATCTACCGCGCACGCGACGCCCTGCTCCGCGAAGCTGCGACGGCCGCGGTGCGGTCGGTCAAGCTTCCTCACGGCGAGAGCAAGATCCCGCGGAACATCAACATCCATTTCGGTAACGATGCGCCGGACATCACTGGCGCGGACATTCCTGTCTGGGTCCGTGACGAATGGGATCACAACCCGAAGAACGTCCTCGATTCGGCCCGCGCTGCCGGCACCGACAGCCCCATCGTGTTCGTGTTCATTCCCAAGGTCAGCGATGTGGACCTCACGGCCCAGATTGTGCAGCAACTCGCGGCCAAGGAGACGCTCAATCTCAAGGGCACTCCTGGCACCGATGAGGGTCGGGAAGCGCAGCGGGCGATGCAGGGCCGCATGGACGATGCCGAGCGCCGCCGTGACGGTCTTGTTTCCGAGATCGTCGGACGCGCCCGGGTGTACCAGGGCGGCGGCAACGAGCAGCACGAGCTCACCGTTGACGAGAAGATCAGGAGCGCCGCCAAGGATGCGCTCGGCCGGCTGTTCCCTCGCTTCAAGGAAGGCGACCACAAGAACTGGGCCGTCGTGATCGGCCGCGCCAAGCAGGGGTCCGACTCGGCGCTCGACGCCGTCGGCTGGACTGGCGCGACTGAGCAGCACCCGGTGTGCAAGGAAGTCATGCGGGTGGTTGGCTCAGGCGCGGAGGGTCGCGCCGTCCGGAAGACGCTCGGAAACACCCCGTTCGGCTGGCCCCAGGATGCCATCGATGCCGCGCTGATTTGCTTGCTCGCGTCCGGGCACCTCACTGCTCGCATTTCCAGCATCAGTGTCGGCGTCAGCCAGATCGATCAGGCCAAGATCGGCAAGACCGAGTTCAGGGCCGAAACGGCAACGCTTTCCGCAGGCGACAAGATCAAGCTCCGCGGACTCTTCACGAGCGCGGGTCTCAGCGCCAAGCCGTCGGATGACTTGAACGCCAAGTCCAGCGAGTTCCTTGACCTGCTTGCGGAACTGGCCGGGCGCGCCGGCGGTAATCCGCCGCTGCCCGAGCCGCCCAAAACGCATCACCTCGGCGATCTCAAGGGCTTGGCCGGCAGCGAGCGTCTGGTGAAGATGCTTGCCCAGCTCGATGCACTCAAGTCCAACGCAGAGACCTGGGACGCGGCCGCGAAGCTGGCCGACTCCCGCACGCCCGATTGGCTGCGCCTCAAGCGGATGCTTGCTCACGCCGGCGGGCTCGAGTCGTTCACCGAGCTCAAGACCGGCGCGGAAGCCATCGAGAACGGTCGACTGCTTCTCGATGCCACAGATCACGCTAAACCCCTGATGAAGAAGGCCGCCGGGGTTCTGCGGACCGCGTTGACCGACGCGCACAAGGCGCTCGCCGATCGCTACGCCGCCGAGATGAAGGTGCTCGAAGCCACCGACGCGTGGAAGAAGATCACCCAGCACCAGCGGGATCATATTCTTGCCGAGGAAGACATCGCCCAGCCGCCGACGATCTCGATCGGGTCGGATGATGCGCTGCTTTCGGCCCTCGACGCGTCGCCGCTCCGCGGCTGGCGCGACAAGACCGATGCGCTCCCCAGCCGGTTCGCCGAGGCGGCGATGAAGGCCGCCAAGCTGCTGGAGCCCAAGACCCAGCGCGTGCGAATCAGCAGCGGCACGCTCAAGAACCCCGAAGATGTCAAGGCATGGATTGCCGAGCAGGAGAAGTCTCTCATCGAGAAAGTCGCGAGGGGACCGATCGTCATCGCCTGATCCGAAGGACCAACCATGCCTCCACTGCCCAGCAAACTCCGTAACGATCTTGAGACCGTGGTCAAGAAGGCCCGCGTGGTTGCCGAACGCGGTGCCAAGGCGGCCTTGGAATCGCTAACTGTCCATGAATCAAGGTCTGGCGGGCATCTTGACCCCGCGGGCAAGGCCATGCGCGCCAAGCTTCGTGCCCATGCCAAGCAATTGGGAGACGAGCGAGGCGACGACGACTCGCAGCAGATCCCGCGGCTTGTCCGGGAAGTAGCGTACGAACACTGGCACCGCATGCTCTTTGCCCGGTTCTTGGCGGAGAACGACCTGCTCCTGCGCCCCGAGGGGCAGGCCCCGGTGAGTCTTGAAGAGGTCGAGGAGCTGGCCCGCGACGAAGGCAGCGATCCGTGGGAACTCGCCAGCCGCTACGCCCAGAAGATGCTGCCGCGGATCTTCCGCGTGGATGATCCTGTACTGGCGGTCAAGCTGCCTCGCGAGCGCCGCACCGAGCTTGAGGAGCTGCTCAAATCGTTGCCTGCCGAGACATTCACCGCCGATGACAGCCTCGGCTGGGTCTACCAGTTCTGGCAGGCAGCCGAGAAGGAGGCTGTCAATAAGCGCGTCAAGTCCGGCGAGAAGATCACCGGCGAGACCCTCCCCGCCGTCACGCAGCTCTTCACCGAGCACTACATGGTGCAGTTCCTGCTCCACAACACCATCGGCGCGTGGCACGCCGGCAAGACGCTCAGCGATGACCAGCGCCCCTCGGCCAACTCAGAGCAAGAGCTTCAGGATGCCGTACGCCTCAATGCGCTCGGCGGCTACGACTTCGAGTATCTCCGCTTCGTTCGCGAAGCAAGAGATGGCGAAGACCTCAACGCCGGCACCGGCCCCTGGCGGCCCGCCGCGGGAACCTACGAAGGGTGGCCTCGTGAAGCGAAGTCCCTCCGCGTGCTCGACCCCTGCTGCGGCTCGGGGCACTTCCTCGTCGCCGCGTTCGACCTGCTCGTCCGCCTCCGCATCGCCGAAGAGAACCTGTCCACCGAAGCCGCCATCCGGGCGGTGCTCGCCGACAACCTTTTCGGCCTCGAACTTGACGCGCGCTGCACGCAGATCGCCGCGTTCAACCTCGCCTTCGCCGCGTGGAAGCTCGCCGGCAAGCCGATCGACCTGCCAGCGCTGAACATTGCCTGCTCGGGCATTGGGCCGCAATCCACTAAGCACGAGTGGCTCAAGATGGCAGAGCCAGAACTCGCGCGCGAGCGCTCTGATGTGCGCGAGGCCATGCGTCGCGGCCTGACACACATGCACGAGCTCTTCAGCGATGCCCCCGAGCTCGGCTCCCTGATCGACCCGAGCGAGCTGCCCACGCAGGGCTTCGCGGCGGACTTCGAGACCATCAAGCCGCTCCTCGACCGCATCCTCGCCGCCGAGTCCGACGACGAGGCCCACGAGCGTGCCGTTGCGGCACGCGGCATGGCCGCCGCGGCGGAGATCCTTGCGGGAGACTACACGCTTGTGATAACGAACGTGCCGTACTTGAAGGGCGGTGATCACGGCGAAGTGCTCAAACAGTTCTGCGAGGAGAACTACAGAGACGCCAAGTACGACATCGCCAATGTCATGGCGTCTCGGTGCATGAAACTTCTGTCGCAAGGAGGAACATCGGCTATCGTGTCTCAACAGTACTGGCTTTTCCTGAAGTACTGCGACGGCTTGCGTGAGGGCCTGCTTAATCGCTACAAGATGCCCTTGATTGCACGGATCGGACCAGGTGCATTTGAGACTATCGGAGGCGATGTTGTCAACGTGTGCCTTCAGATTCTGACACGCCGAGCACCTGTCGCATCCTATGTGCACACGGGCAGCGAGTTGGGGCATATCCGCGATCTCGGCGCGAAGATCGAGGCGCTCCGTAATGGCGCCCTGTTCTCTGTGCCGCAAGCACGACAGCTCAAGAATCCTGACTTTCGCATTTCGTTTGAGCCCGCTTCAAGCCACGTCGGACTCTTATCAGATGTTGCGGACTTCGGCAAGGGCAGTGTGTCGGGAGACGGCTATCGATACTTGCGCAACTTCTGGGAGGTGGATCGAATCGCAGAAGGTCACAAGTTCTGGCTCAACAGTCCTAGCGACCACGGACTATGGTGTGGCCGAGAGGAGATCATTCTTTGGGGAGTAGGCAACCACAATCCAGAAGAACAAACGGGTTTTGCGTTTCGCGGACACAGAGTGTTTGGCAAGCGCGGAGTAGCCATCGGCAAGGCTGGCCGGCTGCGTTTCACGCCATACGACGGCGAGCTCTTTGACGACAATATCGCCGTGATATGTCCGTACGACGACGCGGACCTTGGAGCTGTATGGGAGTTCTGCCGCTCCGAGGAGTTTTTGACTGAGTTGCGAAGGCTGGACAAGAAGATGTCTGTTACGGCCGGCACGTTTACAAAGGTTGCATGTTCACCGGACAACTGGAAGCCTGCAAGCAACGACGACTATTTGCGGGAGCCGCAGTCGAACGATCCAACGCAGTGGCTCTTCCACGGACGTCCCGATCAGACCGAGGTGGACACGACGCTTCAGGTCGCCGTTGCTCGTCTCGTAGGGTACAACTGGCCAGCAGAACATGATCCGCAATTGCGGCTTGCAGCCGAGGCCCGGGCGTGGGTGGAGACTTGCAAGACCCTCGACAAGTTTGCCGACGACGACGGTGTCGTCTGCCTCTCGCCCGTTCGCGGCGAATCACCTGCCGCGGATCGGCTCCGCACAATCTTGGCAGCGGCGTTCGGCAAGGCATGGTCCTCAGGCAAGGAACACGACCTCTTGGCGGCCGCGGCGGTGAAATGCAATGGGGGTCAGAAGGCCGAGTCGCTGGAGGAATGGCTCCGCGACCGGTTCTTCATCGAGCACTGCGACACGTTTCACGATCGGCCATTCGTCTGGCACATCTGGGATGGCCTCAAGGATGGCTTCCACGCCCTCGTGAACTACCACCGGCTCGCCGGACCCAAGGGCGAGAGCCGGCGCACGCTCGATGCGCTCACGTACGCATACTTGGGCGACTGGATCAACGCTCAGAAACAGCAGGTGGCCGCGGGCAAGGCCGGCGCCGAGGCGAGATTGACGGCGGCGCTCGAGTTGCAGGAGCAGCTCAACCTGATCGCCGCCGGGGAACCGCCATACGACATTTTCGTGCGGTGGAAGCCTCTTCACGAGCAGGCCATCGGATGGGAGCCGGACATCAACGATGGGGTACGGCTGAACATCCGGCCGTTCATTGCGGCGGAGATCGAAGGCGGCCGCGCCGGCGCGGGCATCCTGCGATGGAAACCAGGAAGCATCAAGTGGACCAGCGACCGGGGCAAAGAGCCGCAGAGCCTCCGCCCCAAGGCCGACTTTCCTTGGTTCTGGAGCTGCAATCCCGACGAGAGTGCCGCGCATCAGACGGACTTCGCCGGCGGCAAGGACTTCGACGGCGTGCGCTGGAACGACCTTCACTACACCAACGAGGTGAAGCAGGCCGCACGCGACCGGCATGCGAAGGAGGCCAAGAAGTGAGCGCCAAGCGAATCACCGACATCTCCACCGCCCTCTTTCCCGTTGAGCAGCGGCCGGTCTTCATGCTGGATGACACGATGCAGGCCGAGCTATTCGATCGGACCCCAGCGCCCACTCAGCAGTACACCAAGATCGCTCGATTCCAGGCAATCGTCGACATCGAGCGGAAGAGACCCTTCGCGGTCGTCGCTGACAACTACCGCCTAGTCACGAACGCCGAGGCCATCGAGCTCGGCAAGCAGTGTTTCCGCAAGGTCTTCAGCCAGGTCACCGCCGACGGCGTGGAGGTGTTCAACATCATCATGCCCAAGACGCGGTCCTTCTGCCACATCGATTACATTCACAATGGCGCCGGCTTTGAGCCCTGGAAGAATGACAAGTGGGTGCCCTATCTGCGAGTGACCAACAGCTACAACCGGACCAAGCCTCTGCGATTCGACCTGGGCTTCTGCCGCTGGATCTGCACGAACGGGATGATCTTCGGCGGCAAGAGCATCAGCTTCCGCTACATGCACACGCACGATGCGGTCGGCCAGACCGTTGAGTTCAAGACGACGTTTGGTGAGCTCCAGCAGCTCGAGAAGAAGTTCATCGAGCAGGTCCACAATCTCCAACGGTACTACGTGCCGGCCGAAGTGATGCTGGGGCTCGCGTGCAAGGTCTTCGGCATTGTCGCGACCGCTGATGATCTGCGCCAGCCGCGCCGGCGCGATCAGTTGATGGGGTTCCGCGACCAGATCCGCGACCTGACGGACCGGTACTTCAAGGACATGGGCCCCAACGGCTACGCGGCACTCAACGTGCTGACGGACTTCGCCAGCCGGCCGCGGGTGTACATATCGCCCGAGGCGATGGTGGATCGCCTGCAGAAGCGCAGCGGCGACTGGGTCGGCACATTCCTCGCAGCGATCGAGCAGAAGACCTTCAACTTCAACGACTACCTCGGTGAGTCGGCGAAGGTCGCGGAGGTGCTCGCGGCATGACCAAGAACTGCACCAAAGCAACGACCCTGCTGGAAGCCGTGCTGAACGGCCTCCGCGATGCGGGGCGGCACCAGACCGGCGTCGAGGAAGCGCCGGCGGCGATTCTCTGGTCGGACCCGAGCGGCGAGTGGGGCCCGGTCGTGCAACTGCTGCGCGAACAGGTGCAGCATCTGTTGACACTCGGCTCGTACGACCTGGGGCACAAGACCGGGCCGGCGATCTGGATCAAGTGCGTGATCGCCGGAGCGCTTCCCGATGTGGTGCTGCCCAAGGGACCGACGCCCATCATCTATCTGCCTGGCGTGAGCCGTCAACAACTGCGGGCTGGTGATGAATGCCCTCGCGAACTGCAGCCGCTGGTCGAGCTGCAGTATCGCGGGACGGTGTGGACGCAACGGAGCGGACGCGATTGGACAGTTGAGGCGATGCTCACGTCGGAGGATGGGCTCGGGCTGGATGTGGCCCGCGATGCGCGGACCCGGCAGTCGCTTGAAGCTTCGCTGCGGACGTTGGCCACCACCTCAACGGTCCAGTTCATGGACAAGAGGTTGGAAGCGGAGGACTTCGACAAGCTGATGGTCGGCGATCAGCCGCGTGACCTGCTGATGTGGATGAGCGATCCGGAGACGTCGGCGCGGCGGATGAAGGATGAGGGGCGGTGGCACGCGTTCAGGAACCGCTGCCGTGAGGAATACGAGTTCGACCCAGAATCCGATGGGGAATTGGTTGCCGGAGAGCGGCTTGGCGTGCACAGCACGCCGGTATGGGAGACGCTGTGGCGTCGCTTCTGTGAGTCGCCCTCGTTGTATCCGGGGCTCCCCGACCTGTTGAGCCGGTCCAAGCCATCCTCCCTTGCGTTTGATCGTGAGCCATGGCCCGATGTGAATGACGAAGCGGAGAGTGACCTCCGTGCCGCGCTCATCGATCTGGGCAAGCTGGCTGAAACGGCGGCCCGAGCCCGCATTGCCGAGTTGGAGAAAGAGCACGGTCTGCGGCGGGCCTGGGTGTGGGCGAAGCTCGGCCGTTCTTCGTTGGCGGTTGCGCTCGAGCAGTTGGCACGGTTGGCGATCGCGACCACGAATCGAATCGGCGGCGATCTGCCCGACGAAATGGCCCGGCTCTACGCGGAGGGCGGTTTCATCGCCGACGACGCGGCCATTCGGGCGCTGGCCGCGGTGAAGGTGAACGGTGACCTGCATGCGGTGACCGCGGCGATCCGCGCGATTTACCTGCCCTGGTCCGACGATGCGGCCAGGCGGCTGCAGGACCTGATCGCCAAGAAGCCTCTGCCGGGGCCCGGCGGTCAGCCGGTCGTTGAAGGCGATGTTGGCTGCTGCCTGTTGTTCGCGGATGGCTTGCGATTTGATCTGGGGCAACGACTCGGAACGGTGCTTGAGGCCCGCGGGCTCCGCGTGACCCAGCTCAGGCGCTGGTCCGCACTTCCCTCGGTAACAGCGACGGCTAAGCCGGCGGTTTCGCCGGCGGCCCGGCGCGTGAAGGGCGCAGGCCTTCCGGACACGTTCAAGCCGAACAACGATGCCGGGCAGTTGCTCGAGACTCCCCGCCTCCGAAAGATGATCGAAGAGGAAGGCTACCAGTACATCGAGGCAGGGGGCACCGGGCGAGCCGGCGAGCCCGACGCCCGCGGGTGGACTGAGTTCGGGCAGATCGACAGGCGGGGACACGATCTTGAGGCCCAACTCGCTCGGCATCTCGCTGATGAGCTGGACCGGTTGGTTGAGCGGATCGTGGAGTTGCTCGATTCGGGATGGACCTCGGTGCGGGTGGTGACCGACCACGGATGGCTGCTGATGCCGGGCGGTCTGCCGCGTCATGAGCTGCCGAGCTACCTGACCGAGTGCAAGTGGGCTCGGTGTGCCACCATCAAGGGGCAATCCAAGGTCGCGGTGCCCACGGTGCACTGGCACTGGAACGAACAGGCGGACTTTGCAGTCGCGCCGGGAGTGACCTGTTTCTCCGCCGGTCATGAGTACGCCCATGGTGGCGTCAGCCTGCAGGAGTGCTTGATCCCCGATCTCGTGATACATCCAGAGAAGGGCCCGCAAGCACCGGCACCGACGATCACTGACGTCCAATGGCTTGGCCTGCGCTGCAGGATCACTGTCGCTCCGGCGGGGACAGGCCTGCAGGCCGATATCCGTACGAAGCCGAACTCGGCAGACACCAGCATCACGACTTCCCCCAAGCCGATCGGGCCCGATGGCCGGGTCGGCCTGATCGTTGCGAACGAAGACCTGAACGGGTCGGCCGCCATCGTCGTCGTGCTCGACGCGCCCGGCCGGCCGATCGCCAAGCAACCAACCACCGTCGGCGGCGATGAGTGAGGACTGAACCTATGGCACTTGAACTCGATCAACTGGACAAACTCGCAGCCTCGGTTTTCGATGGCTATCTCGTGCGGAAGGACCTTGTCCGCAAGTACTCTCGGCAGTACCCGGTGCCGACATACGTCGTCGAGTTCTTGCTCGGTCGGTACTGCGCAACCGTGGATGATCACGAAATCCAGGAAGGGTTGCAGATCGTGGAGCGCCAGCTGCACGACCGCACGGTCCGCACGGGGCAGGAAGAGATCTTCAAGCATCAGGCGAGGGACAAAGGCTCGACGAAGCTCATCGACATCATCAAGGCCCGCCTGGATGCCCGCAACGACTGCTATGTGGCCGAACTTCCGAGCCTTGCGCTCAAGGAAGTTCGCATCGATGACTCGCTGGTGAAAGAGCACGAACGCATGCTCACCGACGGGTTCTACGCCGAGATCACCCTCGGCTACGACGCGGTTATCGCCCAACAGCAGAACGGTCGACCGTTCTCGATCGATGCGGTGCGTCCAATTCAAATGTCGAAGTCCGAGGTGTTGGATGTGCTGGCCAAGGGACGTCGCGCGTTCACGACCTTGGAATGGCGTGACGTGCTGATCCGGTCGATCGGGCTGGAGCCGAGTGCGCTCTCCGATCGCGCCAAGTTGGTGGTGCTCCTGCGGATGGTGCCGTTTGTCGAGCGCAACTACAACATGGTCGAGCTTGGCCCACGCGGCACGGGCAAGAGCCATTTGTTCCAGCAGATTTCGCCCTATTCGCACCTGATTTCCGGCGGCAAGGCGACCGTCGCCAAGATGTTCGTCAACAACGCCTCGGGCCAGCGCGGGCTTGTGTGCCAGTACGACGTTGTCTGCTTCGACGAGGTGTCGGGCATCGCGTTTGACCAGAAGGACGGCGTCAACATCATGAAGGGGTACATGGCCAGCGGCGAGTTCAGCCGCGGCAAGGAGAGCATTCGCGCCGAGGGCAGCATCGTGATGGTCGGCAACCTCGATGTCGATGTTGGCCATCAGCAACGGATCGGACACTTGCTTACGCCGCTCCCACCCGAGATGCGCGACGACACAGCGTTCCACGACCGGATTCACTCGTATGTGCCTGGCTGGGATTTCCCGTCGTTGAGCGCGCGCGATCACTTCACCGATCACTTCGGGCTCGTGAGCGACTTCCTGAGCGAGTGCTGGACGAAGCTCCGCACCAAGAGCCGCGTCGCCGTCATGGAAAACCGCGTGTTCTTGGGCGGCGCATTCCGTGGCCGCGATATCGAGGCAGTTCACAAGACAGTGAGCGGGCTGACCAAACTCCTGTTCCCCGATCCGGAGATGCCAGTGCCTGATGCCGACCTTGAGATGATCGTGCGCATGGCGCTCGAAGCTCGACGTCGCGTCAAGGAGCAACAGAAGCGGTGCTTCCCCTCCGAGTTCCGCAACACGCACTTCAGTTACACGATGGGCGTCGAAGGCGTGGAGAAGTTCGTCGCAACGCCAGAACTGCGAAGCGAAGAGGCGATCGAGCCCGACCCCTTGCCGCCTGGGCAGGTCTGGGCGATCGGGACGGGTACGCCAGAGACGAGCCCCGGGCTGTACAGGATCGAGGTAACAACCGCTCCGGGAGGCGGTGTGAAGATCCTGAACACTCCCTCCCCGCCCGGTTTCAAGGAGAGCGTTCGGATTGGCGAGCAGAACCTTTATGCCCAATCCAAGCACCTCGTGGGTGATCGGGATCCGCGCGCCCACGAGTTCTCGGTTCAAATGCGCCCGATGGACAACGACCGCAGCGGCGCCGGTCTCAGTCTGCCGGTGGTCATCGCCATGGCTGGGGCTTTGCTTGAGCGAAGCACCAAGGGCGCGCTCATCATCGTTGGTTCGATGAACCTCGGAGGCTCTTGTGAGCTTCTGGCAAACGCAGTCGCTATCGCGGAACTGGCGATCGACAAGCAGGCGATCACGCTGCTTGTGCCGATCTCGGCCCGCCGGCAGCTGAACGACCTGCCCGACGACCTGTGGACGAAGATCAGCATCGAGTTCTACAGCGACGCAAAGGATGCGTTCATGAAGGCCCTAGCCGAGTAGTTGGAAGGCTGTGAACTCGGAGCATTGCCCCATAACTTCCCCCAGAACGGCCCAAATGCGGGTCCACAGCCGTTAACCCGAATCGCCGTAGATCAACGCGCAACCCCAGCAGCGCGGAAGATCCCGGCTACCGCGCAACCCGTTGTGCTCCGTGCATAGCCACGCAGCTTCATGCACCGACACACGGCACCGCGCGATTATTCGGCGCGAGTTCTGATCTGAAAATGAGCCTACCAGAGCTGGCACCGAGCAACGTTGTCTGTGACGCAATGCACGGTTTATGTGGGCCAGTTATGGGGTGGACGGCAGCAACGAGCCCGATACACTCGCGCGTCAACGAGAGAGGCCCCGCCCGTCGCGAGGTCGGAACAAAATGGAGGTCCGTCATGAATGCACATGCTCATCTACGTCGAGCGTCCCGTCAATCTCATCGTTTCCGACAACGAATCAAGGAGCCTCCATATGTCACGGACGAACCGTTCTCGTTCCACGCCGCGCCGCGGCCGTACGACTGAGCCAGACTCTCTCCCTCCCAAGACCCCGTCTCAGAACCAGAATGTCCCACGCACGCGTACCGACAAGCCCGTCGCGGACGCGGTGCCCTCCCCATCCGGCGGCACGTCGAACAACCGCCCACCCGCCTCGCTCCGGCTCGAGCGCATCGCCGCTCGCCGCATCAATCCCGCTCCATACAACCCGCGTATCGACCTCAAGCCGGGCGACCCCGACTATGAGAAGCTGGCCCGCTCGGTCGACGAGTTCGGGCTGGTTGAGCCGCTGGTCTGGAACCGCCGCACCGGCAACCTTGTCGGCGGCCACCAGCGTTTCAAGATCCTCCTCGCACGCGGCGTCAAAGAAGTCGACGTCAGCGTTGTCGACCTGCCGCTCGAGCGTGAGAAGGCCCTCAACATCGCGCTGAACAAAATCGCGGGCGACTGGGACGAGCGCAAGCTCGGTGCCCTGCTCGACGAACTGACGGCGACGCCCGATCTCGACGTCCTGCTGACCGGCTTCGACATGGGCGAGATCGACGGTCTGATCGCAACCTCGCGGCTTGACCTCGACCCCTCGCGCGACGAGTCGTTCGACATCGAAGAAGCGTTGCGGCTGGCGGGCAGGGGCCCTGCCATCACGAAGCCCGGCGATCTCATCACACTCGGGCGCGATCCGCGGCTGCAGCACCGCCTGCTCTGCGGCGATTCGACGGACCACGCGCAGGTGCGCCGCCTGATGAACGGCGAGCGCGCCGTCCTGTTCGCAACCGATCCGCCATATTTGGTTTCTTACGACGGCACGAACCATCCCGGGAAAGGCAAGGCCAACAAAGATTGGTCTGACACATACGGCGTGACGTGGGACGACGCGGTCGAAGACACCGCGCTGTATGACGGCTTCATTGGGGCCGCCGTAGCCGAGGCGATTGCGCCCAACGCCGCGTGGTACTGCTGGCACGCGTCGCGTCGCCAGGCGATGCTGGAGTCGATGTGGGTGAAGCACGGCGCGTTCGTGCACGCGCAGATCATTTGGGCCAAGAATCGCGGCGTGCTGACCCGCACCTGGTACGCGTGGCAGCACGAGCCGTGTCTGTTTGGTTGGCGCGTCGGCAAGAAGCCGCCACGCCGCTCGAACACCTACCTCTCGACCGTCTGGCAGATCCCGACGATCCCCAACGGTGACGAACGGCCCGATCACCCGACTCCCAAGCCGCTCGACGTCTTCACCATCCCTATGGACCAGCACACGCGTCCCGGCGAGATCTGCTACGAACCGTTCGCAGGATCCGGCAGCCAGTTCATCGCGGCCGAGAAGCTCGGACGCCGCTGCTTCGGCATCGAGATCTCGCCGACGTATTGCGACCTCATCATCCGCCGCTACATCGCCTTCGCGGGCGAGGGCGCGGTCGATCCCGCGATCGCCAAGAAGTACCGCCTGACCGACCGGGTCTCTTCCGCGGCATCGACGAAGCAGAGTGCCCGCGGTGCCGCCCAAGTCGTCGAGGCCAAGCCCACACCCAGTACCACCCCCGAGTCGAAGCGCGGATCGAAGTCCTCATCGAAGCCCCGATCGACGCCGCGCTCGACGTCCCCGTCGACGCCCCAGCCCACGCCCCAATCCAAGCCGACATCGAAGCCCCGGACGAAGGCGACGTCCTCCGCGGTCGCGAAGCCACCGCAGGCCGTGACTACCAAGCACGTCGCAGGCCGTAGTGCGAAACCCGCCTCCCGCACTCCCTCCACGAAAAGGGGCCGCTAATGGCGAAGCGAACCCCGCAACCCGACCCCGACCGCGCGAAATCGGCCGCGTGGAAGAAGAGGGGCAAGAGTGGCGATCAGGCGTCGGTCGCGCCCGACGCCGACGAAACCAGTCTCCCGGATCCCGAGGCCATCAGCGCTTCCGAGCGGACGGTCCTGTCCCTGATCCGGGACGTGCGCGAAGGACGGATGTCGGGCGTCATGCTCCACCGAGACGATCGCCTGCGAGTGGTCGAGCACTTGACCGCCGAGGGGTACACCGGCCCCGAGATCGCCGAGGTCCTGAAGGTCTCGGAGCGCACGGTCATCCGAGATCGGATCGCGGTCCGCGAGATGAACGCCCTCTTGCCGAGCCCCGAGCTGGTCGGCCAGGTGGTGGGGCACATGGTGCGGGTTGCCGAACAGGTGACCGGCCGCCTCCGTCGCATCGGGCGCGAAGCCGGGATCAAGCCCGCGGAGAAGATTGAGGCGGAGAAGGTCTCGTGGCAGATCCAGCGCGAACTCGTGGTCACGCTGCAGGGCTTGGGGTACCTGCCCACAGCGCCGACCAATCTCAATGCCCACATCACGACCGGGGACGAACTGCCGCAGGCGGAGACACTCCTTGCCGAGATCGATCGTCTGGAATCGCTCCCCGAACTCCGGGCGGCGGACGGCACGCCGATCGTGTCGCCAGAGCTCTCCGAGCTTCGCGGCATGCTCACGCGCTCCATCGTGACCCAGCGGCTGGGTTCAAGGGGTCGCGATGGCGAGTCTGAACCAGACACACACAGCAGTGGGGGCGTCGAAGTTGACGCCGCAGAGGGGGATCGTCCATGAAGTCCGGCAAACCAAAGCAGCCCGCGAAGGAACCGCCGCCCCGTTCTCTGTCCTCGGGCGGCACGCGTTCGATCCCTGCCACAACCGCCGTGCGGCTCTCTCAGATCCGCCGCGAGCGGGCCCGTCTCTCGCCCATCGAGTTCCTGCGCATCTACCTGCCGAGCTACGCCCAGCACCCGTTCTCTCGCATGCACATGGAGATGGGAGAACTGATTGTGCAGGCGTCGGAGAGACGCGGGGGGCGTGTGGCCATCGCCGCGCCACGCGGCCACGCCAAGAGCACGATGGTCACGCTCGCGACCATCCTCTGGTGCATCGTGTACAAGCTGGAGGACTACATCCTGCTCGTCTGCGACTCGCAGGATCAGGCCGTAGGCCATCTCGCGTCGATCCGCGAGCAGCTTGAGAACAACCCGCTCCTCCGGGAGGATTTCCCGGAGGCGTGCATGGTGCCGCCCGCGTCGCGCCGGCCGCAGGTCTGGCGGCGGAACGAGATCGTCACCGGCAACGGCGTCAAGGTTTCGGCCCTGGGTTCGGGCACGAAGATCCGCGGCCGCCGCCACAATCAGGCCCGGCCCGGACTGATCGTCGCCGACGACATCGAGAACGAGGTGCTGGTCCGCAGTCCCGAGCAGAGGGAGCAGCTTGCGGCGTGGTTCAACGCCACGCTGCTGAAGGCGGGGGACTCGACGACGAATGTGCTGGTGGTCGGGACGATCCTGCACCACGACTCGCTTCTCGCGACGCTGACGGACACGGTCCGCAGCCCGGGTTGGCTGAGCCGCATCTATCGCGCGATCGAGCAGATGGCGGACAACCAGTCGCTGTGGGACGAGTGGGGGTCGATCTACACGGGGCTCGCCGAGGACGGGCCGACGGGACCGGCCGCCGCGGGGGAGTTCTTCCAGGCGAACCGAGAGGCGATGCTCGCGGGCACGAAGGTCCTCTGGCCTGAACTCGAGAGCTATGTGCGGCTGATGGTCATGCGGCTGACCGAGGGGCAGGCGAGTTTCGACGCCGAGAAGCAGAACCACCCCATCGATCCCGATCGTGCCATGTTCAAGGAGCGCGACATTGTCTTCTGGGACGACCGCCACGTTGGTGAGGCGGAGTTGCTGACGTCGCTGAAGGGGCCGCTGGAGTACTACGCCGCGTGCGATCCGAGTCTGGGTCGCCTCGGGCGGCACAACGACGACACGGCGATCATCGTGGTGGTGCGGGACACGCCGACGGGCGTTCTGTATGTGCTCGAATCGGACATCTCGAAGCGGACGCCGAATGCCACGATCGAGTACCTGCTCGCGCTCGGGAAGCGTCGGAAGCTCACGCATGTCGGTATCGAGACGAATCAGTTCCAGCACTTTCTGGCCGATGAGCTGACGCGGCGCAGCAACGCGGCAGGGCTTTACCTGCCGATTCGGGGGGTGACGCACACCTCGGACAAGGTGGGGCGGATCCAGAGTCTGCACCCGCACGTGGTGAGCGGCACGCTGCGATTCAGCCGCAAGCATCGGAAGCTGATTGAGCAGCTGATCCAGTTCCCATTCGCGGCTCACGACGACGGGCCGGATGCATTAGCGCTTGTGGTCGAGGTGCTGCGGCAGCCTGTGTGCTGGGTCAGCGATCCAGACGCGTTTCTGGAACCCGCCGACGGAGGGCCCGGCGAGACCTACATGGAGCGCATGGTGCGTCTCCTGAACGACGATGACCATCCGACGTGGAGGACGATCGCGAGGGGGTGAGGGAACCACGAATGACCGAGCCTTCGAGCCCCAGTCCGAGATGTAACGCAACTTGGAGCCTTTACCGAGCGGGTCTCCGCTGGTCGTCGCAAGGCAATTCTCTCACTCGCTTCCGCTGTAGTACCCGATGCTTGTTGCAGGCGAGGATGCTCGCAGCGTCGTCCCTGCGATTCAGATCGTCTCACATGAGTGGGAGCGAGTAAGAGGGTTCGTGGCGGGCCTTTCGCGGGATCTGGCAGTTCCCGCGCGCGTCTGGAGTCTGTCAAGAGGCTTGGCGGCGCTGAATCATGAAGCTCAAGTCAGCGAGCCGGACCCGGGACAATCTGATCCCCAAGAGGTGGTCACCCGACGCCACCATGGAGTACCTGATCGCGCTCGGCAAGCGGCGGCGATTGACGGGCCTCGCCGTCGAGACCAACCAGTTCCAGTACTTCCTCGCGACCGAGCTGACGAAGCGGAGCAACGCCGCCAGCGTCTACCTGCCGGTGCGGAAGATCACACACACGACCGACAAGCTCGGCAGGATCCAGAGCCTGCAGCCGCTGGTCGCCAACGGGACGCTGCGATTCAGCAAACGGCATCGGAAGCTGATCGATGAGTTGATCCAGTTCCCGTTCGCGGCCCACGACGACGGACCCGACGCCCTCGCGCTTGCGGTCGAGGCGATGCGGGCGCCGCGTGTCTATGTGACCGATCCCGATGCGATCCACTTCCGAGGCGGCCAGCTCTCGGATGCCAAGATGGAGAAGGAGCGGATCAGGATGTTCCTCTGTGATGAGGAGCCGACCTACGGCATCACGCAGTCGATCGTGTGGAGGTGAAGTGCACCCCGTGAGAGTCCCAATGACAGACGGCCAGAGTCGCGACGAACTCACTTCCGATAGATAGCGATATCGCCGAGCACGTCCACGTTCCATGTCTGATCGATGACGGATCCGTGGAACCGAACGACCTCACCGCTTGCGGTGCGTCCCACGATGCTGGTGAGCCCGTCGCCACTCGCGGCTGCCGCAAGCTCGCCTTCCGGCACCACCGAAGACGTGCTCGTCGGAACCGCGGACGACACGTCCTGCACCCGCCACTTGTTGCCCGGAGCGCCCGGGACCCACCAGAAGACGACGAGCTCGTTCGCTGCGGTGCGTGCGGCCATGTTGAGCCCGCCCGCAGGCGTGTTGAAGGACACGATCGATGCACCGTCGATCGCGGGCGCCGAGATAGAGGAACTCAGGTTCGAGACCACCCACGCGCCGATAAACTTCGGCACCCACCATGTCACCTGCAACTGGCCGGACTGATCGACGCCCGCGAGGTTGATCCCCTTCCACGGAGTCAGGTAGACCGTGAGCCCGCCGGAGAGCACAGGTGCGCCGGTGATCGTGCTGAGATTGGAGAGCACCCACTGGCCCATCTTCGGGCCGCGCCAGATGGTCTGGATCTGGCCGTCCGCATCGAGCCCAGCGATGTGCCACGCGTCCCATGCCGTCGTGTAGGCGACGAGGCGGCCGTCGAACCGAGGCGTCGCCTCGCCGATCGCGCGGAGGTCATCCGAGAGGTTCTTGAAGTTCCAGAGGTATCCGTTTGAGCCCTGCGCCACCGTCTGCTCATACTGGACGACGTCTCCGTTCTCCATCACGCCGACGATGCGGTGGACGTTGTTCCTGGTCGCGTTGGTCTTCCACTGCGTGATCTTCGAGTTGATGAGCGCTGCGCCCGTGATCTCCTGCGTGAGGTTCCGAACCGTCCACGTCCCTGCGTCTGTCTCGCGGAAGAGCAGCAGACCCCGATCGGTCGGGACCGCTGCGTAGAACTTGCCATCCTTCGGATCTCGCCACGTGATCGAGTCGCTCGATGGCGTGCCAGCGGTACCAAGAGGATCGGGCTCGCGTGCGGACCAGCCTCCGTTGGAGGCACCGCGCTGGAACAGCGTGGTCTGCCCGTACTCGTTGATGACGCCGATCGTGAGCGTGCCTCCTGGCCCAACGCTTACGCTGGGAACAGCGCTCAACAGAGCTCGCATCACACGATCGGCCTCGTGGGTATTCACGGGTGCGGGAGGCGTTATGCCCTGCACACGCTGCTGACCAGCAGCAAGGAATCCATGGGACTCTGCGGCGACCATTTGGGACCCGCGCGCCATCCTTACCTTCGAGAAGTGCTCTCCACCGAGGCCAATGGTGACAAATCGGAGTGGCTGCACTACTTCACCGGTCACAAAGCCGAAGCCATCCGCCTCACCGCGATAGATGCTGCCAGGGATCTCGGTAAGTACGCCCGTTGCCTCGGTCCAGCCGAGTCGCCGTCCGAGCCCGTCGACGACATAACCCTGCACGGGATCCACAATGAGCGAGATGATCAGCATGCCGCTCAGTGTGCTTCCGACGTTCCAAGCGTCAACTGCCGCAAGGATCGTCGAGATCTGAGAGGACAGGGGTGCGATACCAAGGGTTTCAAGCACCAGCCGCTGCACATCGGCGTTGCTATTGAGTCCGACGTGATCAGTCCTGCCTGCGGTTACCGCGGTCGTTCCCGGACCAGAAGTGCTCGCAACGTTGCTGGTAAAGCCCCTTACCCGGAATCGCGGATCGCCAAGGAACTGGTCGCGACTGGACTGACGGGGGACTGTCAGATCGCCGACGTCGTGCGACTTGTCGCGATACCACCTCTCCGTCAGACCGGCATAGCCAGAGACCTCATCCGTCATTCGGAAGACCTGCCACGGCCAGAACTCATCAGACTCCAGAGCAACTCCGGAATCAAGTGCACCTAGCCGCATCGCTGCGTACGAGAGTGTCACGCTCGATTCACCATAGATGACGGTGGCGCCGGTGTAGCCACCAGCACGGTGGCCACCAAATCGATTCGGATCCCGCACGGGATCGGTGAGAAGGTCCATGAAAGTCCAGGATGTGTAGTTCAGGTCGAGCCCGTTGTTCAGGTCGAGCACCCACTCGTTACGCTCGAGTATAGGATTTGGTACATCGAGCGGATAGGCCGTTCCCGCCCGTCCGACCGCCAGTTCCGGAACTCCGTCCCGGTCGATATCGAGCATCGGGTATGTGGCCAGAAGCGAGCGAATCGTCGGACAATACAGATCGATGAACGCCTCATACTCATTTGGATTGGAGGGGTCCAGTCGCTGGGCGTGAGCTGCGACCATCGCAGGCGTGATCGATGTGCCACCGGGTCCGAAGATCTGACCTATGGAAATCATCTTCTCGCGAGCTACTTCCATGATCGTCGAGAACACCGCCATGTAGGAAATGTCGCCGATCCAGTTGTCGTGGAGCACGTTCCATGCTTTGGAAGCTCCGCGATTTGGTACCCCGATCATCACGAGCTCGTTGATCCGGGGCAAGCCCGCCTGCTCAGCACCGAGGTACGCTAGGCTCTGGATATACGTGCGCGCGACGAGGCCCCCGGTACTGTGCGCAATGATGTCCACGGAATCGAGCGGCACGCCCGGGTGAATCAACGCCCAGGTGGACGCCGCCCGCTTGAGCCAGTAGCCCAAGTAATCGACGCCATACTCAAAGACGCCGTCGGAGATCGATGCCGCGGTGATGCCGTCGACATAGCCGTCAATACTTCCGATGCCGCCCTCGCGTATTGGCGCCGGTCCCGGCGGCATACGCCAGTCGTATACGGCGGAAATCAGATCGACGCCCGGTGTGTAGCCGACGTTGGTCAACGATCGGAGAATGTCGGCGTATCCATTCGCGAGCGGGTCGATCTCCATCCACTGAGGGGGTGCTCCGCGCTGGAGCAGCCACGCGAGCGTCTGATCCCTCACCGGGAACGATCCCATGATGCCGGGGACATAGAGCACGGGACGAAGGCCCGCAGGGTTCGCACGAACAACGAGGCGGGAGCCGCTCTCGGTGAACGCCATGAACGCGATGACACCCTCTGCATTGATCGAACGATCCCAGAGATGAATGCTCGTGATCGGCTCGTTGGACCACCAGAAGTTGGTTGCGCCGCTCGAGCCGGTATCGCCATCGGCGCTCCACTTCTGCTGAAGAATGAGGTCTGGCGCGCTGACCGAATAGCCACCGCTGGACGCGGAATCCGGCACGACATCGACGACCCAGAGCTCCGGCGAATCACTCTGACTGAACAGCACCTTGAATGCCCCGCCGGTGCGGGCTGAGTTAGAGACATGGACGCGATAGCCGAGGCCCAAGGGTCCAATGTCCTCGAATGACGCCCCGTACACCGTTGCCACTTCGACGCCTTCGTCGAACTTGCGATTGCGATTCAAGTCGGTGAAGGACTCCCCGGCTTCAATGTAACCGTTTGCGCGATCGCCGCCGACTCTCATGAGGCTCCAGTCGCCGCCCGATTGGACCGCCGCAAAGAAGCCCGATGCCCTGTGCGTACTGGCCCGCGATGCGCCCTTGGCCGTTGGGATGCCGTACCAGACTACGACCGACCCATCGAGACTGACCGACGGCACGCTCTCGCCTGAGGACGCAAACGCACCGTCGTTCCACGAGATGAAATCGGATTCATCGATGATGATGCGAACTGCGCCGCCCCTGTCTACATGCACGAGCTGTGTCGGCGCGTATGGGGAGGCGGGGCTGTTCGTCGCGACGATGAAGCCGCCGCTCGAAGAGCCCCATGCCTTCATGATGGTGCCGGGGAGTTCAACCGGGCGGTAGACCGGCTCGCCGGTCGTCGAGAGCTCGGCGATCTGGTACCCGCTGCCATCGGATGCCTGCAAGAGGACCGAAACACCCCCGTAGGAGTCGCCATCTGAGACGGCTGAGCCAAACAGAGTCGTGCCGCGGAATCCCTTGTAGTCGCTTCGCCAAGAGTTCAGAGGCAGGGGTTCGAGAGGGCCGGGCTCGGTGAACGGCAGCGGCTTCCACGGCTGGCCGGTCCAGTCCAGACCATTGTCCGGACAGTCGATGAGGAACGTCCTCGTGAACTCCTGATCGAACGTATTCCCGACCGCATCAGCGATCGCTCCGGCCTCGATTGTGAAGGTGTACGCGCCGTTGTCTGACTTGTCCCAAGAGCCGCCCGGCGGCTCAAGCTCGTACGCGTACCGCACCTTCGATTCGATGGCCCAATCCGATGAGTTCGAATCGATGCGTCGGCTGGTGAGCGCAATCGTTGAGCCTGACGGAGAAGTGAGCTCGGGATGGATCTCACGGAGTGTCGAATCGTCGAGACGAAACGAGTCATGGTACTCGATGACGATGCGGAAGCTGCCATTTGGCACCGAGCCCCAAGCATCCAGCTCCGCGCCAGGCGAACTCGCATCTGGGACCCATGCCTGGCGGACGGTGCCAGAGTTGGTGATGGAGATGACGCCAGCCGGAGGAGATGAGCTCTTGTCGGCGTAGTTGCTCGCCAGCAGGCTCCCGAAGCCGAAATAGGTCTCGAACGACCCAATGAAGTCACCATTCGGAACGAACTCGCTGCCAAAGCTCCGCCACGAGTTTGATTCCAATCGGAACAGATCGGATCCGCCGCCCCACTCGTAGCCGTCCCTGGCGATCAGATCGCCAAACTCATCGACGTAGATTGATCCCGCAGACCCGTAGAGCGTGTTCTCCAGCCCCACTTGATCGGCCGTGTACGGATCAAAGTCATAGACGGTGGTCAGCAGCGTCCGCTGTTCCAGTGATTCCAGCCCAGCAAAGCCGTCGGTGTTCCGCATGGCAACCCCCATTAGTTCACGGCCGCACATCCGACATCAAGATAGTGGCTCGGCTCGCTCGTCGGCGCGAGTACGCACCAAAGACGCGGGCGTTCGGCGTTCTGGCCACCCTCGAATCCCGGTTTGGAGCGCGCATTCGGCTCGACGCTGAAGCGTTCCCCCTATCGTGCCGCAAGACCGCCGCCACCGCCTTCATCGCTGTGTCGAGCGCGCCCGTTTCAGCGCCCGGCACGCCCGCCTCCCTGAGACCAAGTCGTGACCATGCAATGCGTTCGTCAGCTGCCGCGCCTGCTCCGTGCTCAGGAGTTGTGCTGCGCCGCGCGGAGCCGTCCCGAGGCGTGATCCTGTAGCAAAGTCCTGTCCACCGACGATCGCCGCGACAGCTCCACCTTGGCCCGAACCCTCGTGACACAGCCGCCAAACTACCAGTCTGGATCTGGATCAACTCTGGGGGGAGCAGGTCATGCGGCCCGCTGAGGTTCCATATGCCCACGTGTCTAGTCCTCCGCAATCGCGGCCCCGAGCCGAGTCTGTACACTCCATGTGGCGGAATCGGAGCCAAACACTGCTGCCACATTCGAAAAAAAACTGAACGCCGTCCAATCCGTACGTGTGCCTAATCACCACTTCGATGGGCGACATGTCAGGCCGAGACCTCGCCCACAAGGCCGGCCGTCAAACGGGGAGCTGCAAGCGAGAACGCTTTGTCAACCATTCGGGTTGAGGTGCGGCTTGGACCACATCCTTGCGAAGACCACGCCGCTCGCGATGATTCGCCCCGAGACGCCGATGACCTCAGCGATCTGTCCTCCAAACAGAGACCGGATTGATCACCGAAAGCTGTCACTCGGCCTGGACCAAGATTCGGGTTTGAACGCATGTCCGTTTGGGACTGTCATGCGCTAGGGGGCGAGCTGGTATCCTGCGCTGCGGGGGCGAGAGTGGCATCTCAGCACGGAATCGCCTCGGCACCCTGCGCTCGCACCGGAGAAGCTCAGCTGATGGACAGGAAACGGGCGGCATCAATCTATCAACTCTTCGACAAGGCATCAGACCTCGCTCCACACCAGCGCGAAGCGTGGCTCGCCGCACAAGACGCCCCCGCCGATGTCATCGCCGAGGTGCGCGCACTGCTGGCGATGTCCGATCCAACCGCCAGTCGCACGCCGCATATGTCTCCCTTGTCGGAGGCAGCCGATCAGTATCGCGAGCAGTCACACGCCGCTCCTGAGTGTCCCCTCCCTGCCACCGTCGGACCGTACCGCGTTTTGTCGGTGCTGGGACAGGGGGGAATGGGAGTGGTGTACCTGGCTCAGCAGACTCGGCCTGAACGAATGGTCGCCCTCAAGGTCGTGCGGCCGGGCTACACGAGCGCCTCGCTGCTGAAGCGATTCGAGTACGAGGCCGAGGTGCTAGGTCGCCTGGTGCACCCTGGCATAGCGCAGATCTACGAAGCTGGCACCGCGGATCTGGGCGCAGGTCCTCAGCCCTTCTTCGCCATGGAATATGTTGATGGAGTCCCGCTGACCCGTTACGCGCACGAGCACGCGCTCGAGACACGCCAGCGGCTCGAGCTGTTCACGCGAGTTTGCGATGCGGTGGAACATGCCCATCAGAAGGGCGTCATCCACCGGGACCTCAAGCCCGCCAATATTCTGGTTACCTCCGACGGACAGCCGAAGGTGCTCGACTTCGGCGTCGCTCGTACGACCGACTCCGATCTGCAGGCGACGATGCAGACCGACATCGGTCAGTTGGTGGGAACACTGCCGTACATGAGCCCGGAGCAGGTCTCCGGCAAGCCGGAGGAACTTGACACCAGGAGCGATGTCTATGCCCTTGGCGTCATTCTCTATGAACTCCTGGCAGGGCGGCCCCCCTATTCGGTTGAGAATCATTTGGTCCTTGACGCCGCTCGCATCATCCGTGAGGAGGAGCCCACACGACTCTCCAGTATCGATCGCGCACTGCGTGGCGACATTGAGACAATCGTGGGTCACGCGCTGGAGAAGGACCCCAATCGGCGATACCCAACCGCCAGCTCCTTGGGCGCAGATATCGGTCGCTTTCTCGGCGATCAACCGATCTCGGCACGTCCCGTGTCGGCGTGGTACCAGATCGAGAGGTTCAGCAAGCGGAACCGAGGCCTGGTGATCGCCGCCACGGCAGGCGGTATCACGCTGATATGCGGTCTGATCGGGACAAGCATCATGTTGGAGCGTGCCATCAGCGCCGAATCGAGCCTCACGAGCCAGCTTGCGGAGACCGACAAAGCTCGCACGAGTGCCGAACTTGTCGCGGAGTTCATGAGCGAAACGCTCCAGGGTGCCGGGCCAAGCGTCGCGCTTGGCCGCGACGTCACGATGCTCAAAGAGATGATGGATCAGGCCGCAGCACGAATTGAGAACGGAGACTTGACGGACGCGCCCGAGGCGGAGTTGACGCTTCGAGGCTCGGTTGGAAGCACCTATCGCGAGCTCGCGCTCTATGACGAAGCGAGGCAGATGCTGGAACCGGCCGTACGTATGGCGAGGTCACTGCATCCAAATGATCACGCGACGGTTGCGGTCGCACTTGCCAACGCCGCTCTTCTCCTCCACGATCGCGGAGACTTGGAGCAAGCGGAAGAGCATTACCGCGAGTCCCTGCGCCTGACAGAACGGCTGTTCCCGGGCGATTCGATAGAGGTAGCGAATGCTCTGAGCAATATGGCGACCGTTCTTCAGGATCAAGGCGAACTGGCGGCCGCAGAATCCAACTCGCGTGCGTCGCTTGAGATGACCCAACGATTGTCGAAGGGGGACTCGCTCGAGGTTGCAATCGGTCTCAATAACCTGGCGAGCACCCTTCAAGCACGTGGCGATTTGAAGGGCGCCGAGTCCTCCATTCGCGCGGCGCTGGAGATGGCGAAGCGGCTCTTTCCCGGCGATCACCCGCAGGTAGCCAGCGGACTTAACAATCTCTCCGTGCTCCTACAGGAAAAAGGCGACCTTGAAGGCGCTGAGCCCCTTGCTCGTGATTCCATGGAAATGTTCAGGCGCTTGTATTCGAGCGACTCGCCCGAGGTCGCGGCAGCGCTGAATAATCTGGCATCGCTGCTCATGGAGCGACATGACCCGGAAGGCGCGACAGCAATGTATCGCGAAGCGCTCGCGATCATGAGACGCGTGTATTCCAAGGACCACGCGAGAGTGGCAACTGGACTCCACAATCTCGCCTTCGTCTCGGAGCTTCAGGGACAAATCGGGGAAGCCGAAACGCTCTACAACGAATCGCTCGAGATGTACAGGCAGCTCTACTCCGGCGATCACGCGGACATCGCTGACGCCCTTAACAACCTCGCTCTCCTACACCATCGTGGCGGCGATCTCCAACAGGCCGAATCTCTCTATCGCGAGTCGCTCGAGATGAACCAGAGACTCGCCGAAGGTGACGATGGCGACCTGGCAAACGTGATGGCGAATCTTGCCGCGCTGCTGCAGGAGCGAGGTGACTTTGCGGCCGCCGAGTTCCTCTCACGTGAATCGTTGGACATGCAACAGCGGCTGGTCCCGGGAGACTCTCTGGATCTGTCGAACGGGCTCAATAACCTGGCAGCCCTCTCGCAAGCTCGCGGAGATGTCGATGCCGCTGAAGCGCTCTACCGTCAGTCGCTGGAGATGGCGAAGCGCCTCTTTCCGGAAGGCCACACTCAGGTTGCGAATGTACTCATCAATCTCGCCGGTCTCCTGCACAAACGGGGGGACGTGGCAGGGGCCGAAGAGCTATGTCGCGAAGCCGTCTTGGTGTACGCGTCCACCCTTGGCATGGATCACCGCGACACCGCGATTGCTCGTTTGGACTGGGGCCAATGCCTCAGCGAGCTCGGTCGCTTTGCCGACGCAGAAACAGAACTCATCGCGGCCGAGCGCGACCTCTCACGAGACCAAGAGACTGCCAAAGAGCGCGAGGAATGTGTCCAGGCGATCGTGAACCTCTACCAGTCATGGGAGGCGACCGAGCCGCGTGTGAGTCATAGCACAGCGCTCGCGGATTGGCAGGCCAAGCTCGACTCACTCTCACCCGTTATCGAGATCCCTTCTGAGTAACGGCCAACCGATAAATGACCATGTCGCTCGTTCCTGGCAAGGATGAGAGCGGGAGCAGACCTTGAGCAGCGTAGCCACACTCATCGAACGCGCGAGAACCGGGAGTGGCTTCGCGCGTGCCGAGCTCGCCGAAGAGCTGTACCAGCAGTTCCGCAGAATGGCTGGCTCACTTCTCCAGAACGAGAGAATTGACCACACGCTCCAACCAACCGCGCTTGCGAATGAAGGCTGGATGCGATTGGCGTCGAGCCACAATCTGGACTCGGCAAGCCGGACCACCGTTCTTGCTGCGGCGGCTGTCGCGATGCAGCGAGTTCTGATCGACCACGCGCGGGCTCGAGATGCAGAGAAGCGATTTGGCGGCAAGGCGCGTGTCGCGCTGACAGATTGCGAAGGTGCGGTGCCTGATACCGATGTCGATGTAGAGAGGCTCGATCGAGCACTCAGCACACTCTCCGATCTGTATCCGCGGCAGCACCAAGTGGTTACGATGAAATACTTGGCCGGTCTGACCGTGATTCAAATCGCTGAGACGCTTGGCGTGTCCGAGCGCACCATCGCAAAAGATTGGGAGTTTGCGAGGGCATGGCTGAGGAAGTCGCTCAGCGAATCTCATGGGACGTAAGTCATTGGAACCGATGCCTTTCGGATCAAGGCCCATTTCCCTGCGGGTGAGCTTTGGATGATCAGAACCCGTCCGTTGCCCATCTGAAATCTGCGCTGCAAACCGCAGTCCACCCCGGCGATTACGCCATCTAGAAGTGCAGGGCGACGGATGTTCCGAGTGTGAGCTCGCCTGCCTTGCTCAAGAAGGAGATCTCCGTGGTACATACTTGGGCGCCTCAGGCTACATGCTCCGACGCCGATCGGCGCACAACAGATCCACATCGATGCACGCCCCAGCCGCTTCCGCGCAGAAGGCCATTGCTTCACGCTCGACTCATCGCGCTGTGCGGACTCGCTTTTGTCTCAGGAACGGCGGCTGCCTCGGAGCCTGCCAACGATTCGCCGTCTGGCGCTGAGATCGTGACGGCGTCGGCAAGCGGCGTGAACTTTGTATCCACGCTCGAAGCCCGTCCCATCTGTTCCGCATGCTCGGATGATGGCGATGCGGACGTCTTGACGACGCTCATCGGTACGTTTTCCGCAAGTGGCGTCCTGAGAGAGTCGGATGAAGAGCTGCTGTTCGACGCGGTCCTCAGCTCTGTGACTCAATTCCGTATCACGGGCTCGACCGATCTCAACTTCGACGGCAAGCTCGATTCAGACCCTTCGCGCGGGCACGGACTGCTGGGCGATGTCGACGTGTACGTCGAGTATTACAACGATGACTACGACTTGCTTGGCGAGTTCAACACAACCCGTACTTTCTCGACAGGACTCGAAGTCTTCACAATCCCTTTCGCAGCACCTGCGGGTGCGGTCACCGCCGACATCTACGCCGATCCCCCGCTTGGCGATGGCGGCGATCCGGGGTGCTCGGGCAGCGACTGGGACTACATCGTCATTGAAGGACTAGAGCCAAGTGCCCAGTACACGGTTCGGCTCTTCGGCCTGCCAGAGTCGGGCTTTGCTGCCTTCACCAGTTCGTGGGCCGTGGTTGACAGCACCTTCGAGAGTGAAGACGAGCCGCCAATGCTCGTCTTGAGTGCCGATGCATTCGGTCGCTTGCGTGTGGCCGTCACTTCGATGTATGACGAGGACTTTGACGGTCTCGATGACTTCTCCCTCTGCCCGCACGGACTCAGCGGCACTTACACTCTGGCAGTCTCTCGCGAGGTGCCCGCGGCTGAATGCGTGGCTGATTACAACGGCGACGCGCAAAGCGACATCCTTGACCTCCTCGACTTCCTCGAGGACCTAGGCATGTGCATGAACCAGCCGATGCCATGCGGCGTGCTCGGAAACCTCGATGTCGTCTCAGACGGCTTCGTGGACATCCTTGATTTCTTGGACTTCCTTCAATACTTCAGCGAGGGGTGCCCGATCGTCTCGCCGCCCGCCGCGCCCGGAAGCGTGATTGTGGACTTTCCCGGCAATGGAATGGTCCGCGTGCGGTGGACCGACCTCTCGAACGACGAGTCGTACTTCACGGTCTCCTTGATCGACGACTTCGGCGACATCGAACTCTCCACATCCATGCCCGCCAACTCAAGCGCCGTCTCTTTCGATCTGAGCGGAGAGTTGGCCGCGGGCTCTACCCTCTTTGCTGCTGTTTGCGCAGTCAACGAAGGAGGCGAAGCGTGTGCCGATGGTGAAGCTCCCGTTCCGGATCCGTGTCCGACCTCGCCATCTCCGCTCACATGGGAGTACGTTCGCCCCGGGTCCGTCATGCTGCGCTGGATCGATGCCTGCGACCAGGAGGAGGGATACAACGTCGCCCGCACAATCGGGACCGATCCTGACTTCGATCGAATCGCCACGGTCGATCCGGACATCACTTTCTACAAGTACATCGGGATGACGGCAGGCCTGACGTATCACTTCAGAGTACGTGGCGTGCTCGATTCGTCATTCACGCCATACTCGAACACGCTGAGCGTCGTTGTGCCCAGCAATCCGCCCAATGCTCCGTCGGCACTTCGTGTGGAGAATCTCGCGTCCCGATCCCTCGACCTGCGATGGAATGACAACTCTGGGAACGAGCAGGAGTTCCGTGTCGCGAAGGGTGTGGATGGCGTGAACTTCGACTACATCGGCGGCACCGGCCCGAACGGGACAGCGTTTCACGTCGCCAATCTGCTTCCCAACACGACGTACAAGTTCAGGATGCGAGCGGCAAATCTGGCGGGCTACTCCGCATACACACCGATCCTGTCGGTCACGACACCGAGCGAAGGTCCGACAATCCCCAACGCTCCTTCGAACTGTCGCATCACGGAGATCGATCCGCTCTCAGCGATCGTGCGTTGGGACGACAACTCCAATAATGAAACCGAGTTCCGCATCGCGATTAGTCGTGACGGGATCAACTGGGACGCTGCTGAGATCGTTGAAGCCAACACCACGAGCAAGCGAATCAATGGACTGTGTCCTGAAACCCCATATTGGCTCAAGGTGCGGGCGGCGAATGCCGCGGGCTACTCGGCGTACACCAACGCCGCGCCGTTCACAACAGTAAAGCTGAACGCCCCATACGATCTTGATGCTTCACGTGACGATAACACACCGGCGCTCGATGTGGTCATCACCTGGACCAATCCGTCGGGCACCAATGACGGGACCCGGATTGCCCGCAGCACGGACAATGTGAACTGGGATCACATTGCCACAGTTGGGCCAGGCGTATCGAGCTACCGCGATGCCTCGTCCGTCCTGGTCTCGGGCCGTCGCTATTACTACAGATCTCGCGCGTACAAGGATTGTGGCGGAGATCGCTACTACTCCAATTACTCTAACACGGATGATTCGATACCTCGCTGACCACTCATTGGATCCGGCACCAGCCCGCGGTCGTGCCGAGCGACCGCGGGCATCCGTCCGTATCACAGCGTCCTGAAGGGCTGACCTGCCCCCCCCCGGTGTATGTACCAACGACACCCAGCGTAGTCGGCATGGCTACTTCCGCTGCAGGGCCGCCCTAAGCCCGGGAGCCTCTGGGCCCGACCGAAGGGAATAGCTCGGGACCGGTCCTGCGGCCTTCCGCGGGCGAGATTCGGTCGGCCTAGATGAACAACACATCGGCGAGGCAGGGTTGATGACGGTGCCCAGGCTTGGCGATCGCCCCGGCCACACGCGGTGACCGTGTCACACGTTCCGTCAAGGCAATGCGTAAACACTTGTGAACACTGTAGATGCGGCTCATTGAAAGCGCCAGAAGGTGACAAAACTGACATGGTTTGGTCCCCGTCGCCCGAGACTACTGTCCTCTGTGACTCGCCCCGGCTCCAGATTTCTGCGTTTGTGAGCCGGTATCGAGGTTCTGAGCCGTTCTGGGATCGCCAAACCGGGGTCCGCGTTTCCTCTGTCTGAGCGCCGGGTAGCACATGATCTGTGACTCGAGTCTGCACCGGCTGACGCCAGGCTGGTCCAAAGCACTTGCCGACTTCTCCGTTGATTCCATTTGCTTCATGCATGCCCCGTGGGGGGATGAGAAGCCCCGTGATGTTGCGCAGCGACGTTGCGTGCCGCGGAGCGGCACCCGCGCGAGGTGATCCGGCGCTTCGCCGGGTCGGCGAGCGCGGGTTGGTGGGGGGTGGGCTCTTGAATGAGGGTGAGTGTGAACGTGGCTCGGGCTAGCCGGGATGTGGCGGTCCGGTCGCCGCGAGAGCGGCTGCCGCGTGAGTTGATCCGCCCTCGGGCGGGTCGGCGAACGCGGGATCATCCATGTGGTCGAGGTCTGAGATGTCGATGCCAAGAGATGTGGCGATGGAAGACAGGTGAGCAACGAGTTGGTCGAGGGGCAGTGGGGACGGGGCAGAGGGAGGAGTGCGAGCGGAGTTTGCGACTGGTTCGGATTGCTGACGCGGTGTTTCGGAATCGGGAACCGCTCGGCGCGTCGTGCTCGGGGTCGCGTGGGTGCTTGCTGTGGTTGGCTCTCTCACATCGCAATCGGAGGCGCGGGAGACAGCGGCGCGGGAGACAGTGGCGCGAAGCACGGTCCGGGCGCGTGTGAGGTCGGCTTCGTTGATTGGCACGGCGCGGGAGAAGCGGTAGAGCTGCCATGCGGCTTTGCGGGCGTGGATCGCGGCGCGAAGGGTGGCGGGCTCGAAGGGATCGGCGGCAGGTGCTGACTTGTTGTACGTGTCGAGCAGCTTGACGGTCGTGTGCACGGCTGTGGAGAGGTTGACGGCGGCGACGAATCGGACGTGCCGATAAGCGACGGTTTCGCGCTGGGCCATCTGCTCCTGGGTTGAGGGGAGGTCGAGCCAGGTGAGAAGGGCGGAGAGGGTGAGGTTGTGCTTCTCCGCGACAGAGGCGAGGGAGTGGTGGGGGGAGGTGAGGTCGTCGAGCAGTGACTGAGTGACGGAGTGACCGAGTGACGCAGTCGGATGGAGGGGGAAGAGATCGCCCGCCGCGTGAACCGTCGGGCGGGGGAGGGTGGTATCACCGCTTGGTGTGCCGCGGTCAGGAGATGTCGCGGTGTGGGCGACCATGCCTCGAAGATACGCGGCGTCTGGCGCTATGCAAGTGGGTTGTGGGCGAGAAAGGGGCTCTCACTGACAGACGTCTGTCAGTGAGAGGGGCAGAATTGTGGGAATGTCTGGGTGCAAGGCCGGGGGTGCGGCGCAGAGGCACGTCAAAGAGCGGCCGCGCCGGCTTCGGCGACAGCATGGTCCTGCTCGCCCGAGCCGCCGCTGACACCGATAGCGCCGACGACCTGGCCGTTCTTTTTCAGCGGAATGCCGCCGGCAAAGATCATGACGCGGCCATCGTTTGACGCATGGATACCGAAGAACTGGCTGCCGGATTGGGCGTGCGATGCCAGGTCCTTGGTGGCGATGTCGAATGCCCGGGAGGTCCAGGCCTTCTTGATGGAGATGTCGATTGAGCCGATCCACGCGCCATCCATGCGGACGTGCGCGATCAGGTTCCCACCGGCGTCGGCAACGGCGATGTTCATGGGCTGCTTGAGTTCAGCGGCCTTTCGTTCTGCGGCGGCGATGATGCGGCGGGCGTCGGCAAGATTGAGGGACATTGGGAGTTCCTTGGTCAGAGGCGTTCGGTTGGGTGGTATGTGCCAGTGTAGTCGGGCGCGTGAGCGTGCCTCGGTGCAGGTGCGATGGCGCGACGGGGAAGTTGGTGCGGCGTATCGAGCGGAGAGATCGCGGAGAAGAGCGAGGCCGTATGCGAGATGCTTCATTTGCCGAACCAGACACGTCGCATCTCGGCGAGGAGTTCGGCCGTGATGTCGATTGAGGCATCCGGAAGGATCGCATCTATGCCGCAGTGCGGGCAGAGTGCGGTGACGGGGCGCGGGAGGTCGATGCCGTCGATCCACTCGTTGATTTGATTAGCGGGGAAGATGCGGACGCAGTAAAAGCAGCCGCACGAGTTGCTGCGTTCGATTGCGTCTCGGTGCCCGGTGCACAGCCTGTGGATTCCGGAGAGTTCGTGAGAGGTGCGTTCACGCGGCATGGTCGTTCGCTCTCTGGACGATGATGCGTCGGTGTTGCGCGCAGAGGAGGCAACGGGATCCGAGAAGAGAATACATGAGTCGTGGAAAGGGAGCGAGTAAGTTCTGGTGTCGCAGGAGCGGAGAGCGGAAGCGAGTCGGGGCCTTCGGCCCGCTCCATTGAGGAGGCCGCTGCGCGGCGGGTCTACCGGGGGTCGCGGTCGCTTCGCTCCCTTGACCCCCGGCTATGTTCGTGCAGCCCGTTGGGCTGCTCGGATATGAGTCACGGGGCGAAGGCATACGGACCTCAACTCAGTACGGCGGCGGGGTCTGAGGTTCGGGCACTGCGCAAGGACGTGCCGGGCGACGTGCCGCGATGAGTGCGAAGGCATGACGGAGTTTCAGTCGCCTTCGGCGACTCCAAGGCGTTCAAAGGAGGCCGCTGCGCGGCCACGTGTACCCGGGGCGACGCTTGGGGCTTCGCCGCGGCGCTTGCCCCGGGCTCCGGCTCTTACGGCCCGTTGGGCCTCAGGCGAGGGAGGGAGGAGCGAGCCACGATCACGCCGTGGTTGGGCGGGCGGCGACGGAGTCTGTTGTTCCGGCACCGATCTTCGTCCGGAGTGGCGGAGGTTCGGTGGCACGGCGCCAGGGCATGTCGGCGCTCTCAGTCACCTTCAAAGCAGCGTCGCCGCATCTCCCCGCACAAACGGCGGCCCGCCCTGAATGAACTTGATTTGTCCTCGATCGTATCGACACTTGTAGTAGCCCGTGTCGTCAGGATACGGCGACACAAATTCGAATGGTTCTCCCTCAAACCTACGAAGCGCCCGGTTGCACGCCGCGAATAGCCCAACGCGGAACCCCAGAACTGAGCGGCACCATTCAGAGAACTCGGCACTGGACACTTCAAGATCGGACGTCATGAGGCGACCGGCTTTATCAACAGCAAGGGAGGAGAATATCCAGGGATCCTTCGCCCAGTCCTTGGGCGGAATGTAAGTCGAATGTGCAATCGCATTGCGGATATGACTCGTCCAACGAGAGTGTACGATGCCAAACACACCAGCCAGATCTGGACAAGAAATCTTCTCAAGGTCGCTCGCGATACTGCGCACAATTGCTTGCTTGAGCAGTACCACCGAAGCGTCTTTGATTGGCTTTCTGAATTCGTTGCGATCGAGGCGCCAAGGGTGAGCGCGATATCCCTGTCTCAGTGCGACATCAATCAGCTGCCGGAGAAGGGCGTAAGGCGCGATGGCCTCTAATGACATGAGTACGCAGAGAAGTGCGTCCTGCGGAGGGATACTCTCGCGTGCTCTCGATTTCGCAACCACAAGTTCGTTAACGACGCGATTCGTCGCAGCATTGAACTCCATGATCCTCGCATGCACTCCAGTGCGATTGATGAGAAGTGTGAACGAGAGCGGATCTGCTCGATATGCTGCGAAGAACAAGCGATTCGCTGCTCTGGCGACTCGACTGGCTTCGAGCCCGCTAAGCAACTCTACCTTTTCCTCATCCTCTCGCTTGTATTGTTCAGTCACGACGACGTCCTTCGTCGAAGTCACCAGCTACTCGCCATTGCTTCTCAGCCGGTGCTGGAAGCCCAATCTCATTGAACGACTGAAAGAAGGTGTGTCGCAGTCGCGCAGCTCCTACATGAGAAAAAGCGATAGGCACGCTATCTCGAATTGTGTAATGCATCCAATTGCCAGTGGTCTCGCTCGACAAGCCCTCTTGCACAAGGATGCTGTCGACAAATACCAAGCCTAATACGCCGGTTCCATCACATGCCTTCTGAAGCCGCTCGCCAAAGTCGCGCCAGAAGCGCTCAAAGCGCTTCTGCTGAATGTCGCCGAAGTGAACTGGACGACCCGAAAGTGTGATCAGTGTCCGTTCAGGATCTACTGCTTGCGAGTAATCGATCAAAAGAAAGCCAACGCCTACAGAATCACGGACTTGGCGAGCTCCTGTTCTCACTTCTGCGACAACTGCCTGCATTGTCTTGGCTCGCTTTGCTTCAACAAAGAACCGCATGTCGCCGATGCGACACGAGAAATCCGCATGCTGAGGCTGTGGCACTGGTTCCATTCCAGCTCGATGAAGCATCGCCCGACACAACAACTCGAACTGGGTATCTCTCGCAGACTTTGTTGGCAACGACTGAGCCGGGAGTACATGGTCTCCGAATACGGAAGCGATTTTGTGCCACAACGCAACATCAGACGCATCGGGTTCGAGCATCTCGAAGATGAACCGCATCTCCGAAAGGTCTCTGTACGCTTGAAGCGCGGCACCAAACCCTGGGTCGGATGACTTGATGACGTCGCCGCCACTCTTGATCAGCGCCCGACTGATTTGAGCAAACCTGCTGACCTTACGCCCATCGAGCTTTGGGTGCGAGTCCAGCAAGGCCATGAGCCAACGCGCATCGTCAAGAAGCGTGCGACGAGGCATCGGCTTTGGAACGAACAGCGACACGCCTTTCTCGCTTACAAGTTCCCTCGCTTCTCCTGCTCCAGTTCCAGCGCCTCGAAGAGGGCCTTGAAGTTGCCCTTTCCGAAGGACTGCGAGCCGCGGCGGCAGATGATCTCGAAGAAGAGCGTCGGGCGATCCTGGAGGGGCTTGGTGAAGAGCTGGAGGAGGTAGCCCTCATCGTCGGCATCGACGAGGATGCCGAGGTCGCGGACCTTGGCGTGGTCTTCCTTGACGGGTGTGTGGCCGCTCTCGGTGAGCATCTTGTTGACGCGGTCCCAGACCTGCTTGTAGTAGGTGTCGGGGATGGCGAGGAACTCGACGCCGCGGCGGCGGAGTTCGGAGATGGAGTGGAGTTCGTCGTCGGTGCGGAGGGCCAGGTGCTGTACGCCGGGGGCGTTGTCGTGCCAGTCGAGGTATTCCTGGATCTGTGACTTCTTCTTGCCTTCGGCGGGCTCGTTGATCGGCATCTTGATGAGGTTGTTGCCGCTGGCCATCACCTTGGACATGAGGGCGGAGTACTCGGTGGAGATGTCGGCATCGTCGAAGTGCTTGAACATGGAGAACTCGAGGACGCTCTCATAGAAGGCGACCCAGTGGTTCATCTTGCCTTCTTCGACGTTGCCGACGAGGTGGTCGACGTACTTGAGTCCGCAGGGGTTCTGCTTGTTGTAGTCGTTGACGGGGAGGCCCTCGACCTTGCGGAAGCCGGGGGCGAAGGTCGCGCCCTTCTTGATGTTCACCAAGTCGTACGCGCCGGTGCGGCTGACGAATGAGTGGATGCAGCGGCCGTAGGTCTTGATGGCGGCGCGGGTGATGGAGCCGCTGGCGTCGGAGACGGTGTAGGGCTCGTAGGCGGAGGTGCCGCCGTTGGCGAGGGCTTTCTCGTAGGCCTTTGTGGCGTCGAATACGGTGAAGGCGACGTCCTTGACGCCGTCGCCGTACTGCATGACTTCCTTGTTGGCGGGGTGGTCCTTGGTCATGCCGCTGGTGAGGAGGAAGCGGATGTTGCCCTGGGTGAGGAGCCACGAGGCCTGCTCGCGCGAGCCGGAGGTGAGGTCGGCGACCTGCTCGATCTGGAAGCCGAAGGCGAAGGCGTAGAAGTAGGCGGCTTGCTTCGCGTTGCCGACATAGAAGTGGACGTGGTCCACATCGATGAGCTGGAGGGGGTCGGTCGTCTTGGAAGCGGCGGGAGATGGGCGAGCGGGGGAGTGGGGAGCGGTGGTCATGGGGAGTCTCCGGATGGCCGGCCACGGGGTGCGCCGGGAGCAAACATGACAGTGCAGAAGTTTCAGAGCATCCTATCCGTATGGGAGCGGTGTGGGTGCTTGGAAGAGGGGTTTCGGGCACTCGCGTTTGGCTTATGATAGGAATGTTCGAGCGTGTGAGGAGGGGGAGTGAACCGGCGGATCGTGTGGAGGGCTGCTAGACTCACCCCCTGCACGTTTGGAGCTGACTGGCGGGATTGGCGGCAAGGAGCCGAAGATCACCGGTCAGAGGACGGCGTCGGATCGGTCCGCAGGACGCGGCTGGCCCCACGCGAGGATCTGGATCGATGGGACAAGCGAGCGACTCGCTCTACTTTGGACCGTATCGCCTTGTCAGGCCACTGGCTGGCAGCGCGTTGGCAGAGCGATGGCTTGCGCTCCATGAGCGGAAGCTGAGCAGCCACGTTGTCCACCGGTTCGCGCCGTGCGCGGACAAGGCGGCTCAGCGGCGGATGCTCGGCGCGATCGAGCAGGGGCAGCGGCTCTGCGGGGCTCACCTTCTTCCGATTGAGCTCTATTCACTTTCGATCAATCAGCAGCCGTGCGCGGTCACGCCGTACACGGGCAACCACGAGGGGATCCTGACGCTGATGGGTCTGCTCGAGGCCAAGGGCGGGCGGATGTCCGCGCCGGAGGCGGAGCGGGCGATGCGTCACCTGCTGGAGGCGTCGCGATATGCGCACGGCTCCGGGCAAGTTCACGGTGAACTCGGTTGGAACGACGTGCAGGTCGATCGCCATGGTTCGTGCGCGATCGAGTTCTATGGGCTTGGGCGTCGGCTCGGGCTTGTGTCGGGACCGACGGCGGAGCTTCGGCGCGACGAGGTTCGCTCGATCGTGGAGATGGGGTACCGGCTGGTGACGGGTCTGGCGGCGGACGAGCTGCGGATCGCGCCGACACGTCTGAACAAGCGTCTGGACGATGCGTGGGACGGGTACTTTGATCTGGGTCTGGACGCGGCGGGCGGATTCGAGACTGCGGCGGATGCGCTGGAGGCGTTGCCGTCGAGCAGCCGCGAGCGCGAGCGTCAGCAGTCGTCCAGCACGGTGCGTGTGGTGCTGAGCAAGTTCGGCTGGGCGGGGACGCAGCGGGCCGAGTGAATTCAGAGAATAGGGTGCGGTTCAGCGGGGCCCATCTGTCGGGTTTCCGACTGGGATCGTTGCGCTTGCCGCGGGCTGCTCGGCTGCGGGCGAACGCGTGAGCGGTCGCGGGCCTGTCAGGAGTCGTGCCTCGAGGCCGACGTAGCGTGTCCGCTGCTCCGGCGTGAGCTTGCTGCCGAAACGATCGATGAAAGTCTCGGAGATGTCGGGGCCTTGGGCCTGGGAACCGAGGACCTCGAGCGCGTCAAGCCAATGGTCGCAGGAGGAGTCGACGAGCGATGGGTCGTTGGTGCGATCGAGCCAGATCAGGGCGATCGTGCGGAGGCGGATGAGGCGTTCGTGGTCGGCGTCCGGGAGCGAGGGCTCGAAGGGGGCGACCCGATCCGAGAGGGAGAGTGCGCGGCCCGGGCGGGACTGGTTCAACTGGGACTCGGCAAGTCGGATCAGCGCACGCGCGTGGAGGACAGCCAACTCGGGATCGGCGGACATCGGCGCGTCGGCGAAGGAGCCGAGGAGGGCGTCGACGACGGGGGGCGTGCGTGAGTTCTCGTCTGCGGCGATGATGAGCGTGCCGAGGTCCATGCCGGCGGTGATCTGTGCGGCGGCGGCGAGGCGTGCCTCGGGCGTCGGGAAGGCGAGCGATCTCAGCAGCAGGAGGCCCTCGATCGACGCGCGGTGGGAGGCGATCGATCGGACCGCCATGTCCACGAGAGCCGGGTCTTCGGTCGCGGCCTGAACGAGCGAGTCGACGAAGGGTGCGTAGCGGGCGAGAGACTCCGCTGCCGCGAGGCGAATCGCGACCTCGGGAGAGCGGAGCAGGGGCAGAAGGGACTGGCGATCGGTGTCGCTGCCGACGCGTGCGAGCAGTCGGATGCCGGGTGCGGTCAGCGTAGTGACGACGCGGGCGCGGAGCTTTTCCGCGGCTTCGGCGCGGTCGAGCGCTGTGAAGAGATCGGCGCGATCGAGGGCGAGACCGGCCTGGGACGCGGACTCTCGCGCTGCGGATTCGGTGGCGATCCAACGGAGCGTCGGTGTGACGAGGCGCTTGGTTGGTTGTCGCGACGCGGCGGCGAGGAGCTCGGCGGCGACGGAGGCATCGGACTCGTTCGCGAGCGCGTCGGCGATGGCGTCTTCGAGCCCGGCTTGTGCCAGCCGGTTCAGGAGGCGAGCGGCGGCGGCGCGGACGCGAGGCTCGGGTGAGCCGAGGAGTCGGGTAAGCGCGAGACCGACCTCGGCCGAGACGGGCTGTGCATCGGCCAGTTCCTCGTCTACGAGCGTCAGGCCGAGTGTCCGCATTTCGGGGATCTCATCGCCGAGCATGGAGACGAGGAGCACGCCGCTCTGCTCGGCGGGTGCGCTGTCGTAGAGGCGGCGTGTGGCCATTACCAGTCGGTCGATGATCATCGCACGCTCGGATTGCCACGCTGAGACGGGGATCGGGGGCGTGGCGTTGCCGGCGGGGGGCTGGGAAACTGGTGTTGGCTGGGCTTGAGTTGGCGGCTGGGAGATGGAGAGGGTGACGGATTCCGCCTCGGCTTTGTGCCGGGTCGCGTTGGCGGCGGCAAAGACCATTGCGTCATGCTGAGAATCGGCTTGCGAGGCGTCCAGCGGCTGGGCCGCGCTTGGCGGGGAACCGGATGTCCGGCCAGCGGTCGCGCAAGAGGCCTGGATCGCCAGCAGGAGGAGAGCGACGCCTCGGGAGGGCGAGACGCGAGGGCCGCGCCGGCTGTTGGATAGGTTGGAGCGTTCCTTGGGCATGCGTCGAAAGGAGGGGTTGGTTCGGTACGATGCGGCGTTTGGCCATCGGCATGGTACACTGTGAATGGGTCGGGGCTGCGATCGGGGCGGATCGAGCCGCCGGCAACGGGCGACTGTGCGTTTGATGTACGGGCCATCGGCAAGGGCGTTCGCAAACGATGAACGATTGGCACGAGGCAGAGCAGCACGTTGAGCGTGCCCACGAGCACTATGAGGCCGGGCGTTGGGACGACGCGGCGGCCGAGTTGCGGCGCGCGCTCTCGCTGAACCCGTTTCAACCGGAGTGGCACTTCAACCTGGGGCTGACGCTGGAGGCGGCGGGCCGGTATTCAGATGCGGCCCGCGCGCTCGGGCAGGCGTTCGATCTGTCGCCCGAAGACGGACGGATCGCGATGATGACGGGCGCGAATCTGCTCCGCGCCGACCAGGTCGAGCAGTCGCTGGCGTGGTTCGATCGCGCGGCGAGTCTGGATCCCTCGGATCCGGCGCCGTTTGTGCATCGGATCGAGGCGTTTGCGCGTCTGGCGCGGTTCGATCAGGCCGAGTTGATGTACTTCATGGGGCAACAGATTGCGCCCGATTGTGCGGACCTCTACGCGGCGATGGCCGAGTCGTTGATGGACCAGGCCCTCTACGAGCGAGCGGTTTGGTGCCTGCGTGAAGCGGCGCGGCTCGAGCCGGAGATGCCCCGGATCGAGGCGAGGCTCGCGGAGGCGTATGCCGCGACCGGGCGTCACGAGCGAGCGAGGCAGTTGTATCTGCGCGAGCTTCGGCGCGATCCCGGCGACATCGAGACGCTTCTTGATCTTGGGTCGTTGCTGGTCGAGATGAACCGGCGTCAGGATGCGGGGGAGAAGTTCCGGCGGGTCTTGGAGATCCAGCCTGACCATGCCGAGGCGCACTTCCGGCTGGGCGATCTGGCGGAGATGTCGGGTTCGGCGACGGACGCGTACGTTCACTTCGACATCGTGATGCGGCTCGATCCGGGGTTTTCTGGCGTCAGGCGGCGGCTTTCTTCGCTGCTGCTGGAGCGTGCGGAGGGGGATGACGCGCAGGTTGCGCGGCGCCTGATGTCTGAGGAGTTCGCCTCGTTGCGAGGGGGCGACGGCGAGGACGTGTCGACCGGTCTTGGGCGTGAGGACGACGCGTCACTCGAGGGTCTGGGCGATCTGCTTCTCGATGCGGGGCTTCCGCTGTTGGCGATCCGCGTGTTCCGGGCGTGGACTGCGAGGAAACCGACGACGGCTCGTGCGTGGCACATGCTCGGCGTGGCGAATATGGAGGCGGAAGATCTCGACGAGGGGATGGAGCACGCGCGCAAGGCCGTGCGGCTCGACCCCGCGCTTGTCGCGCCGATGCACAACCTTGCAATGGCTCATCTGCAACTCGGCAATTTCCGGCGGGCGCGGTACTGGGTGCGTCAGGCGCTGCGGGTGGAGCCGGACGATTCGGCTTTGCGGCGGCTTGGCCTGCGTCTTCGTCTGCACAGCATTGGTGAGGCGATGGTGGGGGTGTGGCGCGTCGCGGTGCGACGGCGCCCGGCGTGGGGCGCGGACTGATCGAAACGCTCACGCGCGCCGGCGTCGCTTGCGGCGGCTGATCCGGGCGTCGATCGAGATCGGTCCGGCTCCGTCGATCATCAGGAGCATTCCGACCACGGTAAGGGCGATCGCGTGGCTGGTCGCGTCGATCGCGCTCGATGTGCCGAGCGTGCCGACCAGGTTCCAACTCGCAAACGCCGCGGTGATGGCGAGGATGAAGGGGAAGGCCGCGAGGCGCGTGAGCAGGCCAATCGCGACGAGAACCGCGCACGTGAGCTGGATCCAGGCGAGTGCGTGGAGCGTGGGGGCGTCGATGTAGCCACCGAAGCGGGGCGTGAGGTATCGCTCGATGCGTGAGACGCCGAGGTAGTGGTTGATGCCGAGGGCGCGGATCGCGTCGACGGCGAGGTCCGCGCTGAGCCAGAGGCGCGGGAGCACCATCAGTGCGTGGGCGTTGGTGCTGAAGAGAGCCCGCTTCATCGTGAGCGATCGTAACGAAAGAGAGACACGGGTGCGGCGGCGCACCCGTGTCTTCCATGGTTGGATTGAGATGTCTCGGTTCAGTAGCGGTAGTGGTCTGACTTGTAGGGGCCATCGACGGGGACGCCGAGGTAATCGGCCTGCGACTGGCTGAGCTTGGTGAGTTTCACGCCAAGCTTGGCGAGGTGGAGGCGAGCGACTTCCTCGTCGAGCTTCTTCGGAAGGACATAGACCTTCTTCTCGTACTCGCCGGTGTTGGCGTGGAGTTCGATCTGGGCGAGCACCTGATTGGTGAAGGAAGCGGACATGACGAAGGAGGGGTGGCCGGTGGCGCAGCCGAGATTCAGGAGGCGGCCTTCGGCGAGGATGAGGACGGAGCGTTCAGGCTTGTTGCCGGAGGCGGGGATGACCCACTCGTCGTATTGCGGCTTGACGTTGATGCGCTTGATGCCGGGAATCTTTGCGAGCCCGGCCATGTCGATCTCGTTGTCGAAGTGCCCGATGTTGCCGACGATGGCCTTGTCCTTCATCTTCTCCATGTGCTGGGCGGTGATGATGTCCTTGTTGCCGGTGGTGGTCACGAAGACGTCGGCGGTTTCGACGAAGTCTTCGAGGGGGGCGACCTGGTAGCCCTCCATCGCGGCCTGGAGGGCACAGATCGGATCGACCTCGGTAACAATCACGCGGCAGCCCTGGCCCTTGAGCGACTGGCAGCAGCCCTTGCCGACGTCGCCGTAGCCGCAGACGACGGCGACCTTTCCGGAGAGCATGACGTCGGTGGCGCGGTTGAGGCCGTCGAGCAGCGAGTGGCGGCAGCCGTAGAGGTTGTCGAACTTGCTCTTGGTGACGCTGTCGTTGACGTTGATGGCGGGGAAGAGCAGCGAGCCGTTCTTGTGCATCTCGTAGAGGCGGTGGACGCCAGTTGTGGTCTCCTCGGAGACGCCCTTGATGGCTTTGCCGATGCGCGTCCAACGCTGCGGATCAGAGGCGAGCGAGCGGCGGAGGGTGTCAAGGATGACACCCCACTCGGCGGGATCGTTCGCCGGATTGAACGCCGGGACTTTGCCGGCCTTCTCGTACTCTGTGCCCTTGTGGACGAGCAGGGTGGCGTCGCCACCATCGTCGAGGATGAGGTTGGGGCCGGATCCATCGGGCCAGTTGAAGGCCTGCTCCGTGCACCACCAATACTCCTCGAGTGTCTCTCCCTTCCATGCGAAGACGGGAACGCCCCTGGGGTTGGCGACCGTGCCGCCGGACTCGGGACGGCCGACGGCGATGGCGGCGGCGGCGTGGTCCTGGGTGCTGAAGATATTGCACGAGACCCAGCGGACATCGGCGCCGAGGATGGTGAGGGTCTCGATGAGGACTGCGGTCTGGATGGTCATGTGCAGCGAGCCCATGATCTTCGCGCCCTTCAGCGGCTGCTTGCCGGCGTAACGCTCGCGGAGGGCCATGAGGCCGGGCATCTCGTGTTCGGCGAGGCGGATCTCGTGGCGACCGAAGTCGGCGAGAGAGAGGTCCTTCACCTTGAAGTCGAGCTTCGAGGCGGTTGGTGTGGAGGCGGGTTTGCTGAGGACTGCGGTCATTGGTTGCTCCGATTGGTTGCTGGCGTGAATTGTGTGCGGGTCTGGGTTGGTGTGGTTGAGCGCGTCGGCTGTTGGATCAATTTGGATCGAGGCGTGCGGTTGCGACGAAGAGGCCGGGGCCCTTGGCGTCCGGTTCGCTGGGGAGAGGGCGGACGCTGACCGAGGCGAAGCCGGCATCCTTGCAGAGCTTCTGGATCGATCGAGCGGGGAAGCCCAGGTGCTTGTGCGCCATGGTCTGTCGGTACTCGGCTCGATCGTGGTCGAGCATGTCGACGATGAGGGCAACGCCGCCTGATGCGGGGCCGGATGCGGTTGAGCGAAGGATGCGGTGCATCTCTTTGATTGCGGCGGCGGGCTCCGGGACGTGATGCAGGACGAGGATACTGACGCACGCATCCACGGAGGCGTCGGGAAGGGGGAGTCGCTCGAGCGAGCCCTGATGGAAGGTGACGTTCGTGTGTCCGGCGAGGCGCTTCTTTGCGGCGGCGAGCATGGGCTCGGACTGATCGACGGCGATGACCTTGCGAGCGACGGGCGCGAGAAGTTCGGCGGCGTTCCCCGTGCCACAGCCGAGGTCGGCGATGGTCCAATCGGCGGGGATGAGCGATAGGAGGGCGGTCGGGGTGAAGCGATCTCCGAACCAGTCGGCGCGGATGCGGTCCCACTCGCCGACGACGCGACCGAAGAAGGACTGCGGGTCGGCGTCGCGCTGCGCGAGGACGGCGGTGAGTCGGCGTGAATCTTCGGCCAGATCGCCTCCTGCCGGGAGTTGGTCGCGGATTGCGAGCCAGAGCACCCGTGCCTCGGAAGAGAGGTCGTCGAGGACGAGTCGGTAGAGGGTGGCGGTGCCTGCGGTGCGCCGCGCGAGCCACTGGCCGTCGGCGAGAATCTTGAGGTGCCGGCTGACGGTCGACTGCGGGAGCTGGACGATCTGCGCGATCTCGCCGACGGAGAGCTCTTCGTGCTCGAGGATCCGGAGGACTCGGAGCCGGATGAACTCGGCGACATCGGCGAGGCGGTCGGTGACGGAGCGCACGGGAGCGGCGCGCTGTTGAGCGGGCTTCGAGAGTGGGCCGGGATGGGTGGGTGCGCGACGCTTCATCCGTTTATCCGGATGAATGGTAGAAGCCGAGGCCGCCGCGTCAAATGGGGGTGGTTCCGCGTGGGCTCAGATGCGCTCGGCCGGAGGGATGGCGTAGGAGGGCCCGGGGACCTTGCCGAGTTCGCGGAGGCGCGCGGTGGCTTCGGGATCGGAAGGACGGAGCCAGAGGATCATTCGGAGGCGGTCCGCCTCCTTGTCGGTCGCTCCGATTGTGCGGTAGAAGTTGGCGAGTTCCCACTGGGGACCGAGGTTCTGCCCTCGATCGAGCCGGGCGGCTGCGAGGAATGCGGCTTCCGCCTCGTCAGCCGTTCCGACGCGGGCGAGGTAGCGCCCGAGCAGAATCTGGTCGGCTGGGCGTTGGCGCTGGGCGGCCTCAGAGCGGAGGAAGGCGAAGAGGCCGTCGAGGTCGTTGGACTCGAGCATCGCTTCGGCGAGGGTGGCGGAATAGTCGGTGTTCTCGGGATCGACATCGTGGCAGACCTCTGCGTTCTCACGGGCGAGCTGCGGGTCTCCGGACGCGAGATAGGCCTTGGCGAGCTTGTGGCGGACCTCGGTGTCATAGGGCTTGCGGTCGAGGTACTCGCGGTACTCAACGACGGCCTGAGCATAGTTGCCGCGGACGTAGGCCTCGTTGCCTGCTGCGTGAACCATCGGGAGGGCCCGCTGCGAGGAGCACGCGCCCAAAGAGGCGAGGGTCAGCAGGCCGACCGAAGCGATGAGGTGGAAGCGAGCGGTCTGACGCATGGGTCGGACTCCGAGAGATTCGGGTTGGGCCTGGCGCCGCGTGCGCCGAGCGAGAGAAACGGGCATGATGCTATCAGCATCGGCATGAGGGGGCGACGATCGGCAATGCCGGAATGGAGAGGGGGTGTCGGTGATCGATCGCGCGTACGCTGCGCCATGGCGCGGACCGTGGTGCTCGAGCACACATTGCGGACTGGGGAGCGGCACTTTGACTGGCTGTTCGAGCGGCCGGACGAGCCCGATGGGCCGTTGGTTTCGTTTCGGTTGGCGGTGCGGGTAGATCGTGTTGGGGATTCGGGAGAGGGCGTGGAGCCGATCGAAGCGGTGCGGATGAAGGACCATCGGCGAATGTACCTGACATATGAGGGGCCGCTCTCTGAGGGGAGAGGCGATGTGAGCCGCGTGGGAGAGGGTGAGGTCGCTTGGTATGAGGAGCGGGATGGGTGGATTGGGCTTGGGGTGAGATGGACCGAAGGCGGGAAGGGTGTGACAGCGACATGGAGTCTGCGGCATCGCGATGGAGACATGTGGGACCTGGCAAGCAAGGGTGCATGAGGCGGGCTGATCGGTTATGCTGGGTGCCGTTGGATGCACAGAGCGACGAAAGGGGGTCGTTCCATGGGACAGAATCCGAATGGGCCCGGCGCACAGACGGGGGGCGACGACGACTCCATTCCGATGGAGCCGCAGCCGGTGAATCCGCAGCCGGTGTCGCGGATCCAGCATGTGCCGCCACCGGGGGCCGTGGTTGGAGCTTCGAGCAAGATCCGCGCGTTCGAGCAGAAGCTCACAAGCGGGCGGCATGAGGATTCATGGCAGCGGACGCCGAACGCCACTGGAACGGGCGCGATCCATGTCAAGAGCTTTCACTGCAAGCTGACGGAAGAGGCGCTTCACTATCTGGATCAACAGATCAACGAGTGGCTGGATGCCCACCCTCAGTACGAGGTGAAGTTCGTAACGACGGCTGTGGGGGATTGGACCGGGAAGCTGAAAGAGCCCAACATGATCGTGCAGGTCTGGGTGTGAGACGTACGGCGTGCGATCGGCATTCCGACGCTCGGCCGTTCCCGAGAACAGCATCGTGGCCGAACGCGGTGGAGGCGTCGTGTTCCTAAGTCGCATGCCCAAGCCTCTCGACTGATGCTGGCTTGGGCGAGCTCTCGGGTTGCTTGTTCCCTGGCGATCCGCTGGAATCCGCGCGTTCTGAGCGTCGTATAATGCGGCCTCCTCAGGAGGTCCATTCATGGGTGCTTTCGTTCGCTCGCGCGTCATCTCTCCGCGTTGGTGGTCCGTCGGCCTTGCGTTCGCGTACATGTGCTTCCTGAGTCCGATTGCGTCGCCAGCATTTGCGCAGGGAGATCGGGCCTCTCCAGCACCTCGCCCACACATCGTCCACATCGTCGCGGATGACCTTGGATGGAAGGACGTCGGATTCAACGGGTGCACCGACATCAAGACGCCGAACCTTGATCGGCTGGCTTCAGAGGGCGCGGTGCTCGACCAGTTCTATGTGCAGCCGATGTGCACGCCGACGCGTGCGGCGATGCTGACGGGGCGGTATCCGTTTCGGTACGGGCTCCAGACGGCGGTGATTCCCTCGGTTTCGGCGTACGGGCTGGATACCGACGAGTGGCTGATGCCGCAGTGCCTCAAGGAGGCGGGGTACGCGACGGCGATCGTCGGCAAGTGGCATCTTGGTCACGCGAACAAGAAGTGGTGGCCCCGGCAGCGCGGCTTTGACTACCAGTACGGCGCGATGATCGGTGAGTTGGATTACTTCACGCACGAGGAGCACGGTGTCGTCGACTGGTATCGCGATAACGAGCGGGTGGTCGAGGAGGGTTACACGACGACGCTTCTCGGGCAAGACGCGGCGCGGCTCATCGAGAATCACGACCCCTCGGTGCCTCTGTATCTCTACCTGGCGTTCAATGCGCCGCACACGCCCTACCAGGCTCCGCAGGAGTACATCGACCGGTATCCCGGGATCTCGGAGCCGACGCGGCGCACGTACGCGGCGATGGTGACCTGCCTGGATGATGAGATCGGGCGCGTGGTTCGAGCGCTCGAGAATGCGGGGATGCGCGAGAACACGATTATCGTGTTTCACAGCGACAACGGCGGAACACGAAACGCCATGTTCAGCGGCGTGATGGCGGACATGAGCAACATCGTGCTCCCTTGCGACAACGGGCCCTATCGCGAGGGCAAGGGGACGCTGTACGAGGGGGCGACCCGGGTGTGCGCACTGGTCAATTGGCCGGCCCGGATCAACGCCGGGCGTGTCAACGGTATGGTCCACGGCGTGGACCTTTATCCGACGTTTGCGGCGCTTGCCGGGGCCTCGACGGCGAGGAGCAAGCCGCTCGATGGCGTGGATGTTTGGAGCGCACTTTCAAAGAACGCGCCATCGCCGCGGACGGAGATTGTCTACAACATCGAGCCGTTCCGCGGAGCGGTGCGGGAGGGTGACTGGAAGCTGATCTGGCGGACGATGCTGCCGCAGAGCGTCGATCTGCACAACCTATCCGATGATCCGTCCGAAACGCGGAATGTGGCGTCGGAGCATCCGGAGATCGTGGAACGATTGAAGGCGAGGATCGATGCTCTCTCCGCCGAGGCGGCGAGGCCCTTGTTCCTGCTTGACCAGTTCAAGGTCATTCAGACGGACATGAAGGGCGAGCCGGTGCTTCCGATCGATGAGGGGTTCGGAGCCGACGGCGCGCCGTGAGTCTGGCGGTCGAACTTCACACCGTTGCTCGACAACTTTCGGTCCGCACGCCGATGATTCGACACGATGTGCGGCGTTCTGGGCATCGCGAGGTGGGTTGGATCGCCGGTCGCGCTTCGCGACGGCGAAATCGTGGCGATGCGCGATCGAATGGCCCACCGAGGCCCGGATGATGCGGGGTTGGAGAGGCTCGGTCACGTGGTGCTGGCGCATCGGCGGCTGAGCGTGATCGACACATCGAACGCCGGGCACCAGCCGATGCGGTTCCGTTCGGACGCAAGCGAGGCGGGGGCGTGGCTCGTCTACAACGGCGAGATCTACAACGATGCGGAGATTCGGCGTGAGCTCGGAGCGGAGGGCGTGGCGTTCAATTCGGCCTGCGACACCGAGACGCTTGGTCGGGCGTGCGCGAGGTGGGGCGTGGAGGGCGCGACGAGACGTGTGCGTGGTATGTACGCGTTCGCGTGGTATGACGGGCGAGAAGAGTCGCTGACGCTGGTGCGAGATCCGATCGGGATCAAGCCTCTGTATTACATGCTCGTGGAATCCGGCGTGACGAAAGAGCTTGTTTTCGCGAGCGAGATCGGTGCGATCGCCGCGCATCCGGGCTTCGTGCGCAGGCCGGATGCGGTGGCGGTGAGCGCGTATCTGACGACGATCCGAACCACGCTCGGGGAGCGGACGCTCTACGAGGGTGTGCGCGTGGTGAGGCCGGGGGAGATCCTGCGGTTTGATCTCCGCGATCCGCGGCTCGCCTCGACGAGGTCACGTGTGGATGCCTCGGCGTGGTCGGTCACGAGCGAGATGGATGAAGCCGGTGTGCGCGAGACGGTTCGTGCGAGCGTGGGGGCGCACCTGAGGTCCGATGTACCGATGTGCGCGCTGCTTTCCGGCGGGCTGGACAGCTCGATCGTGTGCGCAGAGGCGATGGCGCGGGTCGGGTCGTTGAGCACGTTCTGTGCGGGCGCGACTGGCAGCAAGGAAGTTGGATCGGAGGACTTCGCGTTTGCCAGGCTGGTGGCCGATCGGATCGGCGCGCGGCACGTGGAATCGACGGTGTCCCGCGAGATGTTCGCGGCGCGGTGGCGAGAGATGGTGGGGCGGATGGCCGTGCCGCTCGGAACGCCGAACGAGGTGGCGATCAACCAGGTGGCGAGGACGCTCCGGCGCGCCGGGAACGTGGTTGCGCTCTCGGGGGAGGGCGCGGACGAGTACTTCGGTGGGTACGACACGCCGCTCTCGATGGCGAAGTTCCATGTGGAGCGGGGGAACGCGGACCCGGGCGTGTTCCAGCTCAACTCTGCGGCGTGGGTGCCGATCGCGAGCAAGCGTGGGATTCTGAACGAATCGTGGTGGCTGGACGCGGGCGAGGACGAGGAACTGATGGCGACGTATCGGGCGGAGTTCGGCGCCGCGAGCGACGAGGCGTCGTCGGAGGCGGAGCGACGGGGCGCTGGCATTGACGCGCTCGAGCTACATCTGAGGTTCCAGCAGCGTGTGAATCTGGTCGGGCTGCTGCAGCGGCTGGACACGGCGACGATGCTGGAATCGGTGGAGGGGAGGACACCGCTCGCGGATGTGGCGGTGCGCGGGGTGGCGTGGTCGTTACCCATGGCGAGGAAGTTTCTGGAGGAGTCGCGCGGGACGGGGGAGAGCCCGGCGACGAGGACGAAGATCGCGCTGCGAGAGGCGTTCCGGGGAATGCTGCCTCGCGAGGTTGTCGAGCGTCCGAAGGCGAGCTTCCCGCTTCCGTTTCAGATCTGGGTAGCGGATCAGGCGGATCTGATACGCGGCTCTGCGTTCCTGCACGAGGTGTTCACTGATGCAGCAATCGCGGCGGTGGCCGAGCGCCCCAGCGAGTTGTGGTCGCTGGCATGGCCGATGGCGAATCTGGCGATGTGGGGGACTGAGATGGCAATGAGCGAATGAGTTGCGAGCCAATGATGAGGGACGTCACGAAGTCACGAAGGAGCGAGGTCGCGTGACGGTACGGCGCTGAGCAACTGGCGTGTGTACTCGTGGGACGGGGCCGAGAGCACGGATTCGGTCGCACCGGTCTCAACAATTGCGCCGGCACGCATCACGGCGATGCGGTTGCAGAGGTGTGAGACGACCGCGATGTCGTGGCTGATGAACAGGTAGGAGAGGCCCCGCTCGGCACGCAGATCAGAGAGCAGGTTGAGAATCTGGGCCTGGACCGAGACATCGAGCGCGCTCGTGGGCTCGTCGCAGACGATGAGTGCGGGTTCGAGCGTGAGGGCGCGAGCGATCGCGACTCGCTGACGCTGGCCGCCACTGAGCTGGTGGGGGAGACGGTCTGCGGCGTCGGAGGGCATACCGCATCGCTCGAGGAGCGTGATGGCTGCGGCGCGGCGCTGGCGCCGGTCGCCGACGCGATGGATCTGGAGCGGTTCGGAGACGACCTCGGCGATGCGCATCCGAGGATTGAGCGAGCCGCCGGGATCCTGGAAGATGATCTGCGCCTTTCGGCGGAGGGATCGGAGAGCCGAGCCGCGCGTGGTGCGCACGTCCTTGCCTTCGATCAGGATGGAGCCGGATGCGATCGAGATGAGGCCGAGGACGGCGCGTCCAAGGGTGGTCTTGCCTGAACCGGACTCGCCGACGATGCCGAGGGCCTCTCCGCGATCGAGATCGAGCGAGATGTCGTCGACGGCGTGGTGGACACGGGATCTGTCGTTGCGGTCGGGAAAGACGACGGTAAGGCCTCGTACCTGCAAGACATGAGAGGTCCGATCATGCCCATCGGCGGCCGCGGCGGCGGGCGATCGGACCGTGGTTGGATTGGCGTTCATGCCTTCCATGACGGTTGGATGGTATCGCGGGGACGGAATCGACCCGTGAACGCCCCGAACACCTTGACGGGGCACGGGTATGTGATATCGTTCCGTCCTGCACGCGGGCCTCCGGCAACGGGCGTTCGCGGCGGGCAGATAGCTCAGTTGGTAGAGCACCGCACTGAAAATGCGGGGGTCGCCGGTTCAAGTCCGGCTCTGCCCATTGGTCGGGTTTGCAGCGTCTGTGATCGCACGATCACGATCCACGCTCCCCGCCTTCACGAGGTGCATTGGGGCCTGCTATCGGGTTCAGAACGGCACCGATCTGCGCTGCGCGGTATGCTGCGACAGAGGATTGGACCGCGCGGGCCGAGCATCTGGACTCGCGATTTGAGCGAGAGGCGGGAGCAACGGACCGGCGACGGGCTGGGAGTGCAACGGATGATGGTGCTCGCGCATGTTGCTTTGCAGTCGAACCAGGACCTGGCCCAGACGGGCATCGGCTTGGGATCGGCAATCGCCGTGGTGTGTTCGTGGCAGCGAAACCGGTCGATCCTGTGGGCGATTCTGGCCGGGATCTTTTCCTGGTTCTATGTGATCTACTTTGCGCTGACCAGAAGGCCGTCCGAGACGCGGGCCGGGGTCTGAACGAATCGGGTGTCGTCGCGCTGGTCGATTCCAGCGGGGCTCGGTTGGGAGCTGCTCGCCTTAAGGTTGAGGAGCGCTGGTCAGGCGCATTGCCCGAAGATGTCGAAGGACGCGAGGAAGTCGATGATGTCGACGACGCCGTCGGGGTTGTACTGATTTGGATTGCGCGTGCCGCAGCGTGCCGGCAGGCGGTCGCAGTTGCCGAAGTCATCGAGGAAGTTGAGGAAGTCGAGGACATCGGGCGTTCCGTCGCCGTTGTAGTCCGCCGACGCGCACGAGTCATTGAAGCTGCCACTGAGGACGAACGCCCTTCCGTCACCCAGATTGAAGTACATGTGCGCTCCGCGCATCCAGTCGAACGTTGTCCCCGGGCCCTCACCCTGCGCCCAACCCCAGCTCGCCGAGAAGATCGGGGTGCGTCCGATGATTGAGACGAAGCACCTTGTGTTGGCCTCGAAATCGAGCGGCGTGGCGAGGTACACGGAGAACCTGTAGAGTCCGCCGCCGACGTTTGTGACGGTGGGGGCAGGGTAGTTCTATTCGCTGATGGGATGGCTGTCGGCGTAGAAGATGTCAGGCTGCGAGGCGACCGTGTGCGGATCCTGATTGAAGAAGGAGACTCTGAAACCGAGGGGCGGCAGCACCTGGCCCCACCACTCGATTCTCGTCACCGTTGCGGCATGGGGCATGGTGAGGCTGGCCCACGCGATTGAGTCGTTCTCGCCGGTGGGATCGATCCAGAGCTGGGAGTTTGGCAGGATGCCGCCGCCGGGCTTCATGGTCTGGGTGTAGACCGCGGTCTGGGCGTGCGCGGCCAGAGCCGTGTTCAACAAGATGGTCATCGCAACGGCATTGAAGACGAAGTGGCGGGCTCTCTTATACATTCCCCTTGCGGTTGCCTTTTCGGGTGCATCCGACCCGAGCGCGGATGCGTCATCGAGTCTGCACCAAGAGCATCGCAGGCCGCGGTGCGTTCTGAAAGCGGGGTTCCTTTGACTCTCACGGAATTCGTGCCGGGGAAGGCCAGGCGGCTCGGAGTGGCAAGCTTCGGCCGTGCTCGGGTCGGAATCAGATCAGGCCGAGCTCCATCGCGAGGCGGACGAGATCGGCGCGCTCCTTGAGCCCGAGCTTCTTCATAAGTCGCGAGCGGTATGACTCGACGGTCTTGACGCTGAGGCCGATCTCGTCGGCGATCTGCTGGTTGGTGTAGCCGCGCGCGACCTGACGGAGCACCTCACGCTCACGATCGCTCAGGCTATCCACGGGGGACTTCGCTGTGGCGCGGGTGCGGGGAGAGAGGATGGACTCGAGCGTCGCGGCGTCTCCAACGTCGATGAACGCCCGGCCCCGTGCGACCGCTCGGATGGCCGAGATCAGCTCGGTATCGGCGGCGCTCTTGTGGACATAACCCGATGCTCCCATCGCCATCGCGCTGCGTACGTACGCGGGATCGTCGTGCATGGTGAGGACGATGATGCGAGCGCCCGGGGCGGCCTCACGGAGACGTTCGACGGAGGCGACGCCGGAGGGGCCGGGCATGGTGAGATCGAGCGTGATGATCTGCGGCTCGAGGCGTGCGGCGAGTCCGATGGCTTCGTGAACGGTGCCGGCCTCGCCGACGACCTGCAAGTCGGACTGGGATTCGATGGCCATGCGGAGTCCCTTGCGGATCATGGCGTGGTCATCGACGATGAGTATGGTGGTCTTGCTCATGGCGAGATCGGGTGTGCGGGGATGGATGCTCGGAGCGAGGTCCCGCCTGCTGGGTTGGGCATGATCCGAAACGATCCGCCCAGGAGAGTGACGCGCTGTCGCATTCCCGCGAGCCCGAGACCCGGCTCGGTCGTGCGGTGGCGATCGGCGGACGTGTGTACGCCTCGGCCGTTGTCGGCGACCGAGAGCGTGAGCCGGTGCTCCTCCAGGAGCAGACGGACCTCGACGGTGTCTGCGTCGGCGTGCTTGATCACGTTCGTGAGCGCTTCCTGCACGATCCGGTAGATCGCGATCTCGATGGCTGGATCGAAGCGGGCCGAGCCGATGTGGATGGTGCGAACGATATCGATGCCGCTCGATTCGGCGATGTCCTCGCAGATGCGATCGATGCCCTGGGTGAGGCCGAAGTCGGTGAGGACACTTGGCGAGAGGCCGCGGGCGAGCCTTCGGGTCGCGTCGATGGCGGCGACGGCCATCTCCTTGGTGGCGTGTGCCCGCTCGTGGGCTTGGTCGAGCGATGTTGAGTTGGCAACGGCGCGAATTCCGAGAAGGATGGCGGTCTGGGTTTGGCCGAGCTCGTCGTGGAGATCACGGGCGATCCGTGCACGCTCGTCTTCCTGGATCGTCATGGTGCGCCGGAGGAGGGCCCCGCGTTCGGAAACGAGTGCGCGGAGCGGACGTACAACGAGCAGCCAGAGTGCGGGACAGAGTGCGGCAACGAGCACAAGGGAATCGATCAGGGACAAAAACGGCGCATCCTTTGACGCGGGCACGATGGCCGCGAGGGCGGCCATGATCGCGAACTCCACCACGAAGACGATGGCGAGCACGAGCACGAACACCCGGATTGGTGAGACGGTGTCGCGATCGCGCGGCGTTGGGCGTGTGGGAGGCATCCGGCTCTCGATCCTGCGGAATCAGGGCGTCTCGCTCGCCTTCTGCCCTGCGTGATAGGTCGAATAGACATAGACAGGGATGGCCAGAGCGCCGAGGTGGTGCTTGATCAGAGGAAGGACATCGGTCCAAGACATTGCGCCGACACCGGTGCAGAGTCTTGGCAGCGCAACACTCTGGATGCGCTCCGAGTCGATCCACGCGTGGAGTTCTCGGAGGGCATGGTTGAGCAATGACGAGAGCGCGGGTCCGGGCTTTGCTCCGTGCTCATAGCCGCCTTCCTGAGTCAGCAGCGAAACGATGCGGACGCTTCCGTGGTCGCTGACGCCGGCCCACGCCCAGATTGTTCCGGGCTTGGGATGGGTCGTCTGGCAGTAATGCCTGAAATCCTTGTACATGGCTGGCCACCTCTCGCGAAGCGAGAGCGCAAGGCCGCTGTGAAAGGGGTCGTTGGGAGCAACGCCGTGTGCGATCGCCTGGGCGGAGGAGAGAAGGATGTCGCCGCTGACTTCGTGGACCATGGCTTGAGCTCCAAAGAAGATTCGTAAGTCCGAATTATAGTCGCGGCGGAGGAATCGGCGCGCCGGGGGCCCGGATGGCAGGGCGAAACGCCTGCGGCAGCTCGGGTGCCAAAGATTTGGCATGCCAAAGGGAGATCACGAGCCAGGATCGAACGCGAGAGGTCTCGGCGGTGCCGATGCGGCGAGATCGCTCGTGCACGAGATCAACAACAGGCTGTTTGTCGTGCGGATGGGCGCCGCGACCGTGACGGAGTTGCTGGGCGATGGAGCACCTGAAAGGGTGCGTGAGAAGCTCGATGCGGTGATCGAGGCGGCTGAGCAGGCCACGTCGATGATCGCCGAGTTGGGATCGATGGCGATAGGTGAATCCGCACCGGATTCCGGGCCCTGAGGAAGGGCGGAGGGCGAGATTCGGGCCGAGGAACGCGGGGTTGATCCAATTTGTAGCATATGCTACAGTAACATCGGCTGCGGATGGGTGGTGGCCGAAACGGAGGGCGCGATGCGGTTGGGAACGAATTGGCTCGCGTGCGTCATGGCGATACTGGCCTTGGGCGTCTGCGGCTTGGGGTCCTGCATCGCGGAGGGCGACAGCGGTGTGGAAGCGGCGCGGCCGCCGCTGCGGGTGGTATGCACGACTGGGATGATCGGCGACATGGTGCGAGCGGTCGGTGGTGACCGAGTCGATGTGACGGTGCTCATGGGCGACGGTGTGGATCCGCACCTCTACAAGGCGACCCGCACCGACGTGGCCGCGCTCGCTGGCGCGGATCTCTCGTTCTACAACGGTCTGTTGCTTGAAGGGAAGATGACCGACACGCTGGTTCGGATTGCCTCTTCTGGCCGGCGTGTCGTCGCGTTGACCGAGCGACTGGATGAGGAGCAGCTGCTGCATCCGAATGGGGCGGAGGGGCATCCCGATCCGCACGTGTGGATGGACCCGGTATCGTGGGCGACGGGTATCGACGTTGTCCGCGAGGCCCTCACGAACGCGGACGCGTCCGGCGCCGGGTCGTTCGCAACGAACGCTGAGGCGTATCGTGCGCGCCTGGACGCACTTGATGCATACGCCAAGCGGGTGCTTGCGACCGTGCCCGAGCACGCACGGATGCTGGTGACGGCGCACGACGCATTCGGTTACTTCGGACGTGCGTACGGGTTTGAGGTCCGGGGCATTCAGGGTATCTCGACCGAGTCAGAGGCGGGCGTTCGGGACATCGAGCGGCTGGTGGAACTCCTCGTGTCGCGGCGGATCCCGGCGGTATTCGTTGAGTCGACTGTGTCGGAGCGCGGTGTGCGCGCGTTGGTGGCGGGCGCCGCGGCGCGAGGGCTCGAAGTCCACATCGGAGGCCAACTCTACTCGGACGCGATGGGACGGCCGGAGACGTGGGAGGGGACTTACCTCGGCATGATCGAGCACAACATCAACACAGTTGTGACCGCGCTCGGAGGCGAGATTCCGGAGGGCGGACTCCGATCTGCCCCGATACCAGTGCCGCTGGGCGCGACCGATGGCGCGGACGCGAAGGGATCGTCATGAGCATCCAGAGGGATGACCCCGTGTGCGAATTCGACGTGGGTGGGCTTCGATGACCCCGCAGCAGCTCCCGCCAGGCGCGCGTTCGTTGCTCGCGGGTCGTCCCGAGCACTCGAACCTGAGTCCGCTATCGGTGCACTCGATGACGGTCGCGTATAACCGTAAGCCCGTGCTCTGGGATGTGGACTATGACGCGCCCGCGGGATCGCTGATCGCGATTGTCGGGCCGAACGGTGCGGGCAAGAGCACGTTCATCAAGGCGTGCCTCGGCCTCGTACCACGGGCGTCAGGTGTGGTGGAGTTCTGGGGACAGCCGTACCGCGCCGCACGATCTCGCGTCGGCTATGTGCCGCAGAGGGAAGCGGTGGACTGGGACTTCCCCGTGAGCGCGCTCGATGTGGTTTGCATGGGGCGGTACGGGCGGATCGGCTGGCTGCGTCCTGTGACTCGTGGGCACAGGCGTGCGGCGAGCGTGTGCCTTGAGCGAGTCGGGCTCGGCGGGCTGGCGGAGAGGCAGATCAGCCAGTTGTCGGGCGGGCAGCAGCAGCGGGTCTTCCTGGCGCGGGCGCTGGCCCAAGAGGCGGATCTGTACTTCATGGACGAGCCCTTTGCTGGCGTCGACGCGGCGACGGAACGGGCGATCGTGGATGTGCTGCGGGAGCTGCGCAGCCGCGGAACGACGGTGATCTGTGTTCACCATGATTTGCAGACGGTGCCGCAGTACTTTGATCACGTGATGCTGATCAACATGCGAGTGGTGGCTGCAGGCGCGATCGGTGTGGCGTTCACGAGCGAGAATCTCCAGCGGACATACGGCGGCCGTTTGACGCTGCTGGCGGAGGCGAGCGAAGCGGTGGCCAGAGCGGAGCGGGGATCGTGATCGAGCCCATGCAGACACCGGGTGTGTGGGAGATCCTGACACTGCGTGGCGGCCACAACACGACGGTGGTGCTGGTCGGTGCTCTGCTTCTGGGCGTAGCGGCCGGCGTTGTCGGCGTGTTCGCGATGTTGCGGCGGCGGTCGCTGGTGGCGGACGCGGTGGGCCATGCGACGCTGCCGGGAATCTGTGTGGCGTTTCTCATCGCCAACGCGATGGGGGTCGAGGCGAGGTCGCTGGCGGTGCTGTTGCCGGGCGCAGCGGTGGGCGCGGTGCTCGGACTGCTGGCGATCCAGTGGATGACTCGGGCGACACGACTGACAGAGGATGCGGCGATCGGAGCTGTGCTCAGCGTGTGGTTCGGCGTGGGGGTTGTCATGCTCAGCGCGATCCAAGGAATGGACATAGGCAACCAGGGTGGTCTGAAGTCGTTCATTTTCGGCCAGACAGCGACGATGAGCGAGCGAGATGCGCGACTGATGGGCGGGGTTGCGCTGCTGTCGATTGTTGCGGTGCTTGTGATGTTCAAGCAACTCCGACTCGTCGCGTTCAACGATGACTTCGCGGCCTCTATCGGCGTGCGGGTGGCGCTCGTCGACGGCGGGCTGATGGCGCTCGTGGTGATGGTCTCGGTCGCGGGGCTGCAGGCGGTTGGCATGCTGCTGATCGTTGCGCTGCTGATCATTCCGCCGGCAGCTGCGAGGTTCTGGACCGATCGCCTCGGGCTGCTCGCGCTGCTCTCGGGTGTGATCGGCGGAGCGGCGGCCTCGATTGGTGCGCTGGTCTCGGCGCGGATGGATCGGATGCCCGCGGGGCCCGCGATCGTGCTGGTCGCGGGGGTGTTCTTTGTCGTGGGGATGGTGGCTGCGCCGCGCCGGGGTGTGGGCGCGGGCGTGCTCAGGCATCTGGGCGTGCGGGTTCGGGTTCACGCCGATCACACGCTCTCGCGGCTGCGCCTGCCGGGGCCGCACCACGTTGCAAGCGTGATGCCTTCCGGTGTGATCGGGCGGCTCGTGCGTCTCGTGCTGGCGAGGCGGGGATGGATCCGATCAGAGGGATCGATGGTCGCGCTGACCGATGCCGGGGAGGCGGCGGCGGTGTTGGCCGAGCGCCGTCGTCGGCTATGGCAGCGGTATCTGGTTCGCTACGCGGACGTGGCGCCCTCGCATGTTGATATTTCCGCCGATGCGATCGAGCACGTGATCGATCCGGTGATCGTGGCGACGCTCGAGGCGGAACTGGCGGCGGAGTCGAGCGCGGGGAGCGGCGCATGAGCCCCGGCATTCACGAGTTTATCTCGATCGATTTGCCTCCCATGCTGGCGGGAACATTCGCGTGTTTGTCGTGCGCGCTTGTCGGGAACTTCCTGGTTCTCCGTCGGATCAGTCTGATGGGGGATGCGATCTCGCACTCGGTTCTGCCGGGGCTGGTGGTGGCGTTCATGCTCACCGGGACGCGAGCCGCGTTCCCAATGTTCGTCGGCGCAGCAGCGGCCGGCCTGCTCACGGTTGGGCTGGTCGAGTTGCTCAGGCGGTATGCGCGGATTGAGCCGGGCGCGGCGATGGGAGTGGTCTTCAGCGTGCTCTTTGCGCTGGGCGTGCTGCTGCTTGAGCGGGGCGCGGGGCGTCACGTGGATCTCGACGCGGATTGCGTGCTGAACGGTGTGCTGGAGGGGATGATCTGGTTTCCTCCTTCGGAGTGGTCGGAGTTTGCGACGTGGCAGACGCTACGAGAAGTGCCGCGGCAGGTGTGGACGCTGATGGCTGCGGTGGCCGTGGTCGGTGTGTTCGTTGTGGCGTTGTTCAAGGAACTGCGGATCGTGTGCTTCGATCCCGGGCTTGCGACGAGCCAGGGATATCCGGCATCGCTGCTGAACGGCGGGCTGATGCTTGTCGTTGCGTGCGTGACGGTCGCGTCCTTTGAGGCGGTGGGATCGATTCTGGTGATCGCGATGCTCATCTGTCCGGCGGCATCGGCGCGGATGCTGACGGATCGGTTGTCGTCGCAGGTCGTGGTGTCGGGCGTGATCGCCACGGTGTGCGGCGTGAGTGGGTATGTGCTCGGCGCGTTCGGGCCCCGTTGGCTCGGATTTGACAATGCGCTCAGTGCCTCGGGAATGATCACGGTCGTGGCAGGTGTCGTGATGACACTCTCGATGCTCTTTGGTCCGCAGCACGGCGCGGCGGTGAGATTTGTCAGGCGAGTGCGGTTTGTGCTTACCATCGCGCGAGAGGATCTGCTCGGCTCGCTCTATCGCGCCCAGGAACGCGGCGAGATGTCGTTGGCCATTGTGGAGGTCGCTGATGCGACCGGCGGGGCGGGAGGGGGACTCGCCGTGCGCGTGGCGCGGCGCCGGGCGATCCTTCGAGGTCAGGTTCAAGAGCGAGCCGGGCGTGTCTCGTTGACGGAGGCGGGACAAAAGGAGGCGGCGTCGATCATCCGCAGCCACCGGCTCTGGGAGTCGTATCTGGTGGAGCGGGGCGGATTCGCGCCCGACCATGTGCACGACGCAGCGATGCGCCTGGAGCACGCACGGGACACGGAACGCCGGGCAAGACTCGAGCCGCCACAGCCAGCGAGCGCGATCGATCCGCACGACCGACCGATTCCGCCGGGTTAATCTCTCAGCGACGCGAGCGGCCGTAGCCCTTGGCGACGATGTATGTCTCACGCGAGACGTCGCGGCTGGCTTTGGGCTTGAAGATCCAGACGGAGCCGAATGCGGCGCGGCATTCCTTGACGAAGTCGGGGAATTCCTCGCCCTCGAAGACCTTCATCGTCGTCACGCCGCTGGAGCGGAGGAGCGATGGAAGGAGTTCGAGGATGCGGCGGCAGAGGCGGACGGAAAGGAAGTGGTCGCCGTGGCCGCTCGTGTTGGGCGCCATGTCGGAAATGACGACATCAAACTGTGGCGGTTCCCCCGAGAACTCGGGGTACGCGAGATTGCGCAGCGTGATGGGATCGGTTGCGTAGATGTCGCCCTCGATCACGTTGACGTTTGTCATGGGTGGAACGCGCGTACGAAGGAGGTCGATACCCACGACGCGTCCCTCGGACCCGACGAGTTCAGTGCAGACCTGAAGCCATGAGCCGGGGGCACAACCGAGATCGAGGACGCGGTCACCACGCTTGATCAGGCGGTGGCGTTCCTGGATCTCCTTCAGTTTGAAAGCGGAGCGCGCGGCATAGCCCTCGGTCTTGGCCTGTTTGAAGAAACGATCATGGAGTTCGCGTTTGCGGGGCATGGCAAGAGGTCGCAGTTTGAAAGCGGTGTGTTGGCTGGCCGAGAGATCGCGAGACGGACCATTGAGGGATCACCAAAGTGAGACAGCCAGAGGGATCGGTCTGAACGCTTCAATCGTCGTCATCGGCGGGAAGGTCCTCGAGTTCCTCCGCCCAGTGTGCCTGGATGGTCTCAAGGATTTTCTCGTTGACTGGATGCTTGGGATCGGGCTCGAATCCGGCGAGTTGTTCCACAAGGGCGCGGAGTTCGGTGAATCGAACGGCGAAGGGGTCCCTTGTCGGGTGACGATCGGCGAGTTCTTCGGCGATCCGCTGCACGTCGAGCCACCCGAAGGTCTTGCTCATTGGGGCCCTGTTCTGCGATCCGCAATAAACGTCGCCGGGGTGCCGATATGGAGCTGGCGATGGATCAGTGGGGCACTTCCTTGATCGCATTGCGATTCCACGCGGGAACACGGACGACGATCGGTCCTTCGCGTTCGATCTCGCACTGGCAGGAGAGGCGAGAGTTCCGTTGAAGGCCGGGTGCTTCCTCGACGCGATCTTCTTCCGCTTCGGTGGACTCAGAGAGGTTCCTCGCGCCTTCTTCGATGTAGACGTGGCAGGTTGAGCATGCGCAGACCCCGCCGCAGGCGTGCTCAATGTTGATTCCGTTGTCCATTGCGACTTCGAGGAGGTGCTCGCCCTTGGCGGCCATGACTCTTAATTCCTTCTGATCGCCGCCAGTCAGCCCGTGGGGATCCTCCAGTAGAAATGTGACGGGCACGGTCTCCGGGCCGTGTTCGTGGTCGGATCGACGAAGGTGCATGGATGAACCCCTTGCTCAACGCGCGGCGAGAGAGCCCGCTGAAAGTGCTTGGAATCGAGACTTGGGAGCATTCTAGCCAAGGGAAGGTCGGAGTCGGCTCGAGTTTGGGGCCTGCTCGGATTGATGGGGGAATGTGCGGGCCGTGCGTTCCTATCCTTGGCCTCACGAGTGGCAGTTCGCCAATGAGTTGGGGCGACACAAGGCCGGTCTCCACCGAGTCTGGCGATGCCGCTGTCCGAACGATGCCCGATGGAGTGGACCGCCCGAATGAGTCTCGCCGAAGCCATTTCGACACGCCGCACCTTTGCGATCATTTCCCACCCCGACGCCGGTAAAACCACGTTGACGGAAAAGTTCCTCCTTTATGGTGGTCAGATCGAGCGGGCCGGTTCGGTGACCGCGCGGAAAAACCAGCGAGCCACGGCTTCGGACTGGATGGACCTTGAAAGGCAGCGCGGCATATCGATCAGTTCGACGCTGCTGCAGTTTGATTATGGTGGCTGCCGCGTGAATCTGCTGGACACACCGGGGCACAAGGATTTTTCGGAGGATACGTATCGGGTGCTGACGGCGGTCGACGCGGCGGTGATGGTCATCGACGCGGGCAAGGGCGTCGAGCCACAGACGCGGAAGCTGTTTGAGGTGTGCCGACGGCGGGGTGTGCCGATCTTCACGTTCATGAACAAGTGCGATCGACCGACGAGGAACCCGCTCGAGCTGGTGGACGAACTGGAGCAGGTGCTGGGGATCAAGTCCTTTGCGATGAACTGGCCGATCGGCAGCGGGCCGGAATTCATGGGCGTGTACGATCGACTTGAGCGGCAGATTCACCTGTTCGAGCGGACAGTGGGCGGGATGTTTGAGGCACCAGTGAGCCTCGCAGGACTGGATGATCCGGCGATGCAGAGCAAACTGAGCTCCGATGTGCATCTGGAGTCGCTGGAAGAGATCCGGATGCTGGACGGCGCGGGGGCAGCCTTCGACGCGGGCGAGGTGCTCGCGGGCAAGACCACGCCGGTCTTCTTCGGCAGCGCGATGAACAACTTCGGCGTGCAGTTGCTACTTGATAGCTTCTTGAAGTACTCCAGCCCTCCGACATCGAGGCGGGCGGGTGGCCAGGTGATCGAGCCCGAGGACCCGCGATTCAGCGGCTTCGTGTTCAAGATCCAGGCGAACATGGACCCGAGGCACCGCGACCGCATCGCGTTTGTGCGCGTGGTGTCGGGTCGGTTCGAGCGCGATATGTTCGTGATCCACGCTCAGACGGGCAAGCGCGTGCGACTCGGCAACGCCCAGAAGATGTTCGGAAACCAGCGTGAAACCGTTGATGACGCGGTCGCGGGAGACGTGGTGGGTCTGGTGGGGAACGACCTGTTCGGTGTGGGGGACACGCTGACCGACGATCGGACGATCGTGTTCGACGAGATCCCTGAGTTTACGCCAGAGTGCTTCGCCTATTTGCGCAATCCGCAGCCCTCGAATTTCAAGAAGTTCCGGCTGGGAATGGAGCAGCTGCTCAAGGAAGGCGTCGCCCGTCGGTTCGAGAGCGTGGGGGGGGCGGGGGCGGGCCAGAGCCGCATGCTGCTCGCGGCCGTCGGACCGCTGCAGTTCGAGGTTCTGAAGCACCGCCTGGAGGGCGAGTACGGCGCGGAGTCGATCCTCGAGGGCGCGCCGTGGACGATGGTGCGTTGGTGGAATGCAAAGGGGCACGCGGCACCGACCATCGATGATGAGAACGTGGAGTGGCCGGAGACGCTCGACGGATCGCTGCTTGCGCACGACGACCGTGGGCGAGCGGTTGTGCTCTTTTCAGACCAGTGGGCTGTTCGTGCGTTCACGACTCGGAACCCGACGATTGAGCTCTCGGAGTTGCCGGTGGGGACCCGGCCTCCCCTGCAGACATCATCGGAGCCCGCATGAGAATGGGCTCTCCCCTATCCTTATCCTCAATGCCCGTTTCGCCGACCCCTCGCGATGGAGCACCCGGAGAGCTCGAGCTCTCGGTGGTTGCGCCGGCGCACAACGAGGAAGCGAACGTCGGGCCGCTGGTTGAGGAGATCGATCGCGCGATAGGCCCATCGGGGATCGCGTACGAGATCGTCATCATCGATGACGGCTCGACGGACGCGACCCGGGCAAGACTGCGCGATCTTATGGCGACGCGACCGCACCTGCGTTGCGTCGCCATGACGAACACGCCGCCGGGAAAGGGCAACGGCCAGTCGGCGGCATTCCACGCGGGTTTCCGCGCAACGCGGGGGCACCTCGTGGCAGTGCTCGACGCGGACCTGCAGAACGATCCGGCGGATATTCCCGCAATGATCGAGTTCATGAAGCGAGAGCATGCGGACATGGTGCAGGGAGATCGCTCGCACGCCCGCAAGGACAATATCGTGAGACGGTGGGGGAGTGTGATCGGTCGGAAGTTTCGCCTTTGGCTGCTTGGCGACACGATTCGCGATACGGGGTGCTCGCTCCGAGTGATGAAACGCGAGATCGCGCTCGGCCTGCCACTTGAGTTCAGGGGGACGCATCGGTTCATCCCGGCAACAGCGCGGCACCTGGGATTCAAGGTAGTGGAGATGCGGGTCAATCACCGGCCGCGGGTCGCGGGCGAGACCAAGTACGGCATGGGGATCATGACCCGTGCATTGCCAGGTCTGCAGGATCTGTTCGCAGTGAAGTGGATGCGGAGTCGGCGCCGGCCGGTGACCTCGACCGAGATCCATGCGGGCGAGGCGGGCGATCGGGTGCCCAGCGACGCGAGGCGTGAGGAGCGACCGAGCGGAGTCCACGCATGAACGGGCCGACCACGAAGAAGCGCGTGAAGTGGGAGCCGGCGGCGGCGATGGTGGCGGTGCTCATCATCGGGATCGTGCTTGTGCTCGCGCCAGGGCTCGGGAACTACAAGTCGGTGATGCGTCCGGGGGCGGTGCTCCACGAGTTCCAGGCGGTCCATACACGCGGGCGCGTTGAGGTTCTGGTCGACCCGACGACTTCCGAAGCGACGTTTCGTGTGCTGACGCGTGAGCGGGTGTCGAGGGACGTGCGGGCGTCCGAGGTGATGGACGGCGCCACGTTCAAGTCGCTGTTCGGCGATCGGGCGTACACCGACGCGGTCTCGTCGCAGGCGAACTGGGCGTTCCGGCTGCTAAGGATCACTTCATGGGGATCGCTGGCGTGGGTCGCGATCGGATTCGGTGGACAGGTCGCGTTCTCGGGTCGAATGCTCGTTCAGTGGTTCGTCTCCGAGAAGCAACGTCAGAGCACCGTTCCCGAGGTCTTCTGGTGGATGAGTCTGATCGGCGGGGTGATGCTCTTTGCGTACTTCGCGTGGCGGCAGGATCTTGTCGCGATACTCGGCCAGACCTCCGGTCTGGTGATCTATGCCCGCAACATCCGGCTCATCTACAAGCAGAGAAGGCGGGAGCGTCGGGTCGGGGTCCAGAGCGCCACGATAGCCAAGGCGGTGTGAGATTGTGCCTTGGGCACGGAGTGAACCATGCGATTGCTCGTCGATGACAACGCCGTTGCTCTCGAAAGGCCGACGCTTGCCGCGGCGATCGCCGCGGGCGCTGCACACGCTGAAAGACTTGGGCGGATTGTCGTCGAGATCAAGGCGGACGGCGTCGCGCTCGCCGAGCGGGACATCGAGGGCGCGCCGGATGTGCCGGGGACGTTCAAGGAGGTGGCGCTCGCGACCACGTCCAAGGCCGAACTCGGCGCGGGTGTGCTGGAGGCGGCAGCCACGGCCCTGTCGGACCTCACGGCGGCGCAGCGGTTCGTCGCGGACCAGATTCTGGCATCCAAGCTCGAGCAGGCGATGGACGCAATGAAGGAAGTTTTGGGCGTGTGGCAGGGTGTGCGTGACGGCACGGATCAGGTCTGCATTCTGCTGTCGACCGACCTGCCGACACTCGGCGCTCGTGCGGGGATGCCGGAGGCAGCGGGAGAGATCATCCCGCGCACGACCGCGACGCTGGGTGAAGTGATGCGATGCGTGCAGGCGCGGGATTGGTCGGCACTGGCCGACGTGATGGAGGATGAGTTGAGCGGGCTCGCGAGATCGTGGCAGGATCTGCTCGGCGTCATCGCGAAACATCTATACGCTGAGAATCGTTGAGAGAGGCCGTGGGCGGTGGCGCAGACAGTCGGCACGCAGATCGATGAATTGATGGATCGCGCGAGCGAATCGCTCGTGGCGATGCGTTACTTCGAATCGGAGCGGTTCGGCCTCAAGGCGCTCACGCTCGCGCACCGTGCTCTGGACTTCGAGCGGATGGCTCGGATCACCCTCCCTCTTCAGGAGGCGCGGCGTCAGAAGGCCCAGCTCGCGATGGATGCTGCAGCAACCGAAGGTGTTCGCGTTGTCGATGATCCAAGGGCTCGGTGCAAGGCGCCGGGGCTGTATCTCGTGCAGCCGCCCGCGATCGCGATCGAGACGCGGAGTCTGGTGTTCGACGCAGACCACCGTGGAATCCCGATTCTGGCGCTGACGAGAGAGCCGCTGACCAGCATCGGAAAGTGGCCCATCGTGATGGTGAACGGCGAAGTGGCAGTACGCGCGCAGGTGCCGCCGCCGTGGGCATTGGAGCGCATGGACGGGTCTCCGACGCGGGATCAAGCACCGGGTCCGCCGAGTGTGGCGTGGTTCCTCGGTGCGTCGGAAGCGCTCGGAGACGGGGCGATGGCACAGGTGAACCCGGATGACCATCCGAGCTACCGGGTCGAGGATCTGCTGGAGTTTCTCGACTGCCATCCGATGCATGAGAAGCTGCATCAGATGCTGGCGGAGTCGTGCCGAGCGGCTGTGGGCGTTCCTCCACCCGAGACGTCACGCCGCGCATCTCGGCTTGCATATGGGAAGTGGCGTCGGATCGGCGAGGATCGGGACTGATCCGGCGGTGAATCCGAGCCACCACGAAAGGACAGACTCGAGATGGTCCCTCCGACCATCCCGAGTCTGCACCCATATCAGGGCTGTCGTCTGGTTGAGTCGATCACCGGCGGCGTCGTCCAGTGGCCAGAGCCGCGAAGCCGCAGAGGGCGAGCGAGCTCGGTGCCGGGAGCACGGCCATGGATGTGATCAAGGTGCCGCCGCCGATCTGGCCGACGGCGGTGGCCTCGCCAGTCATGAGGTTGATGCGCCAGAACATGGAGATCGACTGGCCGACATCCTGGCTCGCGGCGTAGGCATAACCGTTGGCGCTGATGTCGAATCCGACCAGATTGGTGATGTCGGCTCCGAGGGCACCAACGGTGGTCAGCTCGCCGGCGCTGTTGGCCTGCTTCACGAGGATGTCTAGGCCGGTGTCGATGCCATAGAGCTGAGTTGTCGGCGTGCCGGCGAAGTTGTTGTCATACGCCGAACCAACGACGTTGGGATCGACGCCGAAGTTGGCGTCTCCCGTCTTGTAAAAGAGCGATGTCACGCCCGTGGCGGTGCCGAAGTCGGGATGGAGGACCAGATTCTGGTTGGCGTCGCTGACGACGCGGATGCGATCGATCGCGGGGTTGAAATCAAATCCGAAGGCCGAGCCGTTGAGGGTGGGTGTGAACGAGCCCGCGCCGACCATCGAGACGGCGCCGGTAGACGTGTTCATCGTGTAAAGGTTGTTGAAGCTGCCGAGGGCGTAGAGCGCGCCGTTCACGGGTCGGAAGTCGATTCCGCGGATCGTCTCGCCAGATCCGAGCCCGTTGATGGCAACGCCGGTCAGAATGGCGTTGGGCGCGGACGAATCCCAGGTGACCAGCGTCTGGTTGCTTGTCACCCCGTAAACGGTGTGGCCTGCGAAGGCGGGGGTTCCGGCAGCAGCGGCGAGCGCCAGGCAAACGGTCACAATGGATGTTCTCTTCATGATTCAGCTCCCTCTTGGATCAGGATTTGCCAGTGCACAACCCTCGGCAGGCACACGCCTTCCGCAGTGTTGTGATCTGGAGGTCCAGATCAGAACGAGCGATCGATTCGGACGGATTCACGCTGACGAGATTTGGTATGATCTCTCGCTGATGGACGAGCGGCTGAGCGCCGAACCAATTCTGCCACGGATCGCGGCTGGTGATCAGACCGCGGTGCGCGAACTCATGGATCGCTATGGCGATCTGGTGTGGTCGCTCGCCCGGTCATTTACGCGCTCGACAACGGACGCCGAGGAAGCAGTCCAGGACATCTTCGTGTGCCTCTGGGAGCGTGCTGAACGGTACTCGGCCGAATTGGGCGAAGAAGTCACCTTTGTGTCGGTCGTGGCACGCAGACGTCTCATCGATCGGTGGCGAAAAGAGGCTCGCAGGCCGGTCGCTCTCTCCGCGGAGGCAAGCGACAGCGTCGCCTTTGGCGCGTCGGTCGGTGCCGACCCGGCCGTCCGGAAAGAAGATGTGGCGGAGGCCCGGAACGCGATCGATGAGCTCGGGGATGATCAACGGATGGTGATTACTCTGTCGATCGCGCACGGCATGACGCACGAGCGGATCGCAGATCACACGGGAATTCCGCTCGGAACCGTAAAAACTCACATCCGTCGGGGCTTGGCGAGCGTTCGAGATCGGTTGGCTCGAACCAAAGAGATCGGGAGGGCGACGCCATGAGCGACCAACGCCCATTCTCTGAGGGCGGCGAGCCTGAGTTCGGCGCGGAGGAGGCACGTATCGATGGTGCGACGGGTGCGTCGCGCGGACCGGAGGATCTGTACTTGGCCCCGACGCAGGAGGAGCGAGCGGCTGCGGCGATCCATCTGGCTTCGGTCGCCAGGGAGTCGATGCCGGCCGACGTTCGTGAGCGTCTTGCGGCCTTGGCCGCGTCCACGGTGCCGGGAAACTCGGCTCCGGCTCGACTGGTGTCGCATGCGGGCGCAGCGACGCGTCCGCCGGCGCCCAAACGGAGGAAGCCGATGATTTGGCGAATCGTCCCCTGGGTTGCGGCGGCCGCGGCGATCACCTTTGCGGCGTACACCGGATGGAATGGGAGCCAGACACTCAAGCGGCGTGAATCGGAGTATGCCGCACTCCAAGTGAAGTTCGAGGCGATGCAGACGCGGGCGACCTCGAATGAGAGTGTGCTCGCGGCGGCGCGGGCCCGAGCGGATCAGCTTGAACAGGAACTCCGTTCGAGTGAGGACGCCATCGCGGATCGTGATTCACGTCTGGCCGACGCGGCCCGGCAGCAGGTCGATCTCGCGCAACGGCTGGCAGCTGCGACCGCGGAGCTCGACTCAGGCGGATCGAGATTGGCAGCGGTCCAGAAGGAGTTGAACGAGTCCCGCCTGACGCTCGCGCGCCTGCAGGCTCCCGTTGACCCCGCGGAGCTTCGCGCCAATCGCACGAAGCTGCTCGATGTGCCGGATTCGGTGCAGATCGCATGGGCTCCGTTCAATCTGCCGGATGCGCCCGCGGAGCAGCTCGGTGTCGAGGGAGACGTCGTATGGAATGACAGGCTCCAGACGGGCTATCTCCGATTTGTCGGTCTCAACCCGAACGACCCCAATATCGAGCAGTATCAGGTCTGGGTCATCGACGAGCGGGGTCTTGAACAGAAGGTTTCCGGCGGCGTCTTTAACGCCAATGCCGCAGGCGAGGTGATCGTGCCGATCGAGCCGGGAATCGAGGTTGGTCGCGTCGGGCTCTTTGCGATTACGGTTGAGAACCCGGGCGGGACATGGGTGCCCGACCTGAAGCGGCGCGTCGTTGTCGCTCCCAGGCCCGAATGACGCGAGTTCTCCAGATCCGAGACGCCGCCGTAGCATCTGGGCGATGATTTGGACCATACTGGGTGGCGTCGGTCTGTTTCTGCTGGGTATGTCGCTCTTGACCGAGGGACTCAAGGCGGCGGCGGGCTCGACGCTCCGTGTCATTCTCGAGAGGCGGGTGTCGAGTCCCAAGAGCGGCGTGCTCTGGGGCGCGGTACTCACGGCCCTGGTTCAGTCCTCATCGGCGACAACGATGGCGACGATCGGCTTTGTGAGCGCAGGGCTGCTGACATTCCCTCAGGCCGTGGGTGTGGTATTCGGCGCGAACATCGGGACCACGAGCACGGGGTGGCTTGTCTCGCTGCTCGGGTTCAAGGTGTCGATCGGAGCAATCGCGCTGCCCCTCATCTTCGTCGCGGCACTGATGCGGCTGTTCGGACGGGGGAGAGCGGTTCACTATGGGCTCGCAATCGGGGGATTCGGTCTGCTGTTCGTAGGACTCGCGACGCTGCAGGGCGGGATGGCAGGTCTGGCCGAACGCGTCTCTCCGGCAGATCTGCCTCAACCGACCGTGATCGGTAGGTTCATGCTGGTCGGACTCGGGCTCGCGATGACGATCGTCATGCAGTCATCGAGCGCAGCGGTCGCCACGACGCTGACCGCCCTGCACGCGGGCGCAATCGAGATCGACCAAGCGGCCGCACTGGTGATCGGCCAGAACATCGGATCCGCGGTGACGTCGGCGATCGCGGCAGTTGGAGGCTCGACCTCCGCGAAACGCACGGCCGTCGCTCACATGATGTTCAATGTGGTGGCGGCGGCCGTGGCCGTGATCGGGCTTGCGGTCTTCACGCAGGGTGCCGAGTGGATCAAGTCGCGTGCAGGAAGCAATGGCGATTCGATCGCGATCGCGGCGTTCCATTCGGCGTTCAATCTGCTTGGAGTGGCGATCCTGCTCCCCGTGATAGGCCGGTTCTCCCGGCTCATCGAGCGGATGGTGCCGGAGCGACGCTCGGCACTGCTGGCGCATCTGGACCCGAGAATCATCGATTCGCCAATGGTCGCGGCGGAGGCTGCGAGGCGCACACTTCTTGCCGTCGTGTCGATCGCCGCCAATGCGAGCGTGCCGAGACTTGCGGGGCGCGCGGGGTCGGCCGATCGCGCATTGCACGATGCAGAGGATGCAATCGATGCAACGGCCGAATTCCTTGCGCGTGCCGGCGGCGCGATCCAGCAACGCGCAGACCGATCTGCACACGTGTCGATGCTGCACGCGATCGATCACCTCGGACGGTGGATCGAGGCGCTGCGGGCGGCACCCGCTGCCATCGAGCCGCGATTCGAGAGCGAGCCGGCGAGTCTGTTGCGATCGAACGCCGCAACTCGGCTTGCAACCGTTTCGAGATGGGCGTCGGGTCAAGGCCAACTCGACACCGCGGCCTTGGCGCAGCTGAGCGCTCAGGCGGCGGGTCTCCGCAAGGACGCCCGGGCGTCCATCCTTGAGCGAACGGCGACCGGGCTCGCGCTGCCGAGGCAGGCGGAGCAATGGATCGACGAACTCAAGTGGTTTGACCGGTTGATGTACCACGCGTGGCGCGCGACGTACCACCTCCAGTCTCCGTCGGAGACGGAGCCTCGCGAGATTGAGGCGCACGAAGAGAGCGGCACCGACGGGTCGGCGGCCTGAGCTTGCGATCGGGGCTGCGCGTCAGGCCCGAGCGGGCGAGAGCAGGTGCTCCGGATCTTGAAGCAGCTTGATGATTTCCGCGAGTGCGAGTGCCGCCGTCGCGCCATCCACGACGCGATGGTCGCAGGCGAGCGAGAGTGGCATCAGCTTGCCGACAAACATCCCCCCGTGGCGGACCACGACGCCATCTCGGGTTCGTCCGACGGCGAGGATGCCGACTTCGGGGTAGTTGATGATCGGCGTTGCGAAACGGCCCGCGTAGGAGCCGACGTTGCTGATGGTAAAGGTTGACCCCATGAGCTGCTCGCGGGGGATGGAGCGGTCGCGCGCGGATGAGGCGACGTGATTGACGTGCCGACCGATCTCGAGGACCCCGAGCGCATCGCAGTCGCGCACGACGGGAACCATCAAACCGTTCTCGGTGTCGGTGGCGATCCCCATGTGGACGGCGCGGTGCTGAATGATCTCCTCGTTGGCGTCGTCGGTTGTGCTGTTGAGCACGCGGAACTGGTCGAGCGTGAGCACGCGCGAGACGGCGGAGCAGACGAAGGGAAGGAACGATACTTTTTCGCCGGAGGCGGAGGCGAGCTTCTTGCGCAGGGCGTCGAGTGCGGAGACATCGGCCTCGTCCATCACGTTGAAGTGGACGGCCTGATTGACGGACTCGCGCAGCCGATTGGCGATGGTGCGGCGGACACCCCGGAAGGGGATGCGCGTGACGGCTTCCCCGGGCGTAAAGGCAACGGCAGGGCGGGGCGCCGGTGCGGGCGACGGAGCCCGATTGCCTGCGCCCGCTGGCGCGGGTGTGCGTGGAGCAGGAGAGGGGGAGCGGCTCGTCTGCGTCGTCGAGGCCGCGGGGATCGAGGGCTGACCCATGCCGCAGGAGCCACCGCCCGATGCTGCCGAGCGGACGTCCTTCTCGGTCACGCGGCCGCCGATACCGGTGCCGGAGACACGATCGATATCCAGATTGAGGTCACGAGCGAGGCGACGCACCGCGGGCGTCGCAAGGGCCTTGCCCGGAGCGGCGGACATGCCCGCCAGCTCGCCGGACATCTTGCCGACGACCGTGCCGGCATCCTCGCGTTGGCCGCTCTCGGCGTGCTCGGCTGATTCCGCGGCCTTGCCGTTTGCGTGTCCCGCGTTTGAAGTTGGTGCCGGAGCAGACTTCGCAGGTGCCGCGGGCTTGGCATCTGCGATGCCTTCGCCGACGTAGGTGACGAGCGGATTGCCGACGTGCTGGATCTCTCCTTCGACGCCATGGAGGGTCTTGATCGTTCCGGCTCGGGGGCTGGGCACCTCGACAAGGGCCTTGTCGGTCTCCATCTCGGCGAGGATGTCGTGCTCGGCGACGGTCTGGCCAACCGACACTCGCCACTTGATGAGTTCGGCCTCGTGCACACCCTCGCCGAGATCGGGGAGGATGAAGACGTTGGGATCGGCGGATTTCTGGTGGGCCATTGAGAGACTCCGGCGTGCGAGAGGGCGGTACGATGGCAAGAGTGGCGGCGCGTCGCGCGAGTGTCGGCTTTAGTACGAGAGCGTCTGCACGATGGCCTCGCCGACGCGCTCGGCGTTGGGGAGGTACTCGAGTTCGAGCTTGTAATAAGGCATGACGGTGTCGAAGCCGGCGACGCGCTGGACGGGCGCCTTGAGGTGCAGGAAGCAGTGCTCCTGGATGATCGAGGAGAGCTCGGCACCCATGCCGCAGGTCTTCGGGGCCTCGTGGACGATGACGCACCGGCCGGTCTTCAGGACCGACTGGATGATGGTGTCCTGATCGATCGGGTAGATAGTCCGAAGGTCGATCAGTTCGGCGGAGACATCCTCGGGAAGCTTGTCGAGAGCCGCGAGGCACTCAAAGACGGATGCGCCCCAAGAGACGACGGTAATGTCGGTGCCCTCGGAGACGATTTTGGCCTGCCCGATAGGGATGGTGTAGTCGTCCTCTGGAATCTGCTCGCGATAGGAGCGGTAGACCCGCTTGGGCTCGAAGAAGACGACCGGATCCGGGTCGCGGATCGCGGAGAGCAGGAGGCCCTTGGCGTCGTAGGGCGTGCTGGGCATCAGTACTTTCAAGCCGGGCGTGTGGGCGTAGATCGCCTCTGGAGAGTCCGAGTGAAGTTCCGGAGCGTGGATGCCGCCTCCGACGGGGACGCGCACGGTCATCGGAACGGTGATGGCGCCGCGTGAGCGTGTTCGATAGCGGGCGGCATGATTGGTGAGTTGGTCGTACGCCGGGCCCATGAAGCCCTCGAACTGGATCTCAGGGATGGGGCGCATGCCTCCCATGGCCAGGCCGATGGAAGTGCCCATGATCCCGGACTCGGCAAGCGGCGTGTCGACGACGCGATCCGCGCCGAAGCGCTTCTGTAGTCCGTCGGTCACACGGAACACGCCGCCGTTGAGGCCGACGTCTTCGCCGAGACAGACCACGCGATCGTCTCGCTCCATCTCCTGATAGAGCGCCTCGTTGATGGCGTCGACCAGGGTGAGGCCCTTTTCCTTCATCATCTCAGTACGGGGCATGGGAACTCCAAGCGGCGTGCGAGCGGACGATTGCACGCGATTCGGTCAGTGGGAAGGGTTGAACAGATCAGTAGGCTGCGGACTCGGCGCTCAGGCCGGCCTGGGTCGGATCCTGACCGAGTGAACTCGTGCGCATGGTCCGCTTCTGACGCTCCAGCTCCTCAGGGATCTGGGCGTAGGTGTAGTCGAAGATGTCTTCGATCCCGGGACTCTCGATCGTCTCGGCGGTCTTAACGATCTCGGCGACGAGGAGCTTCGCTTTCTCTTCGGCGGCCTTTTGCTTCTCATCGGACCAGAGGTTTTTGCGTTCGAGGAACTTGCGCAGGCGGATCATGGGATCCTTGCCAACCCACGCGTCGACCTCCTTGGAGTCGCGATAGCGGCGTGCGTCGTCGGCCGTCGTGTGATCCGCGAGCCGATAGGTCACAGCTTCGATGAACGAAGGACCGCCACCCTGACGGGCACGCTCGATCGCCTCCTTGCTCGCCTTGTGCACGGCAAGGAGGTCGTTGCCGTCGACCTGAATCGTCGGCATGTCGTATGCGAGGGCTTTTTGCGCGACTGTAGCGGAGTTCATCTGCTGGTCGCGAGGAACGCTGATCGCCCACTGGTTGTTCTGGCAAAAGAAGACGCAGGGCAGTTGGAGCGTCGAGGCGAAGTTCATCGCTTCATGGAAATCGCCCTCCGAGGTCGCGCCGTCGCCGAAATACGTGACGGCGACTCGCAGCTCCTTGCGGAGTTTGAACGCCCACGCGATACCGGTCGCGTGCAGCATCTGCGTGCCGATCGGGATCGACAGAGGCGTCATGTGCACGCCCTCGGGGATCTGGTTTCCACGCTCGTCGCCCATCCAGTGCAGCAGGATGAAATGCATCGGCAAGCCGTGCAAGAAGAGCGCGGCGTTCTCTCGATAGCAGGGGACGAGGAAGTCGACGCCCTTCTTCGCGGCGTAGCCGGAACCGATCGCGGCGGCTTCCTGCCCCTTATTCTGCGGATAGGTGCCCATGCGCCCCGACCGTTGGAGCTTGAACGCGATCTCGTCGAGTTGGCGACAATCGATCATGAACTCGTAGAGCTTCAGGATCTCATCATCACCCAGCGTGTCCTTGGCCAGCTTGGCGTCGACGTGACCCTCCTCGTCCATGATCTGGAGGTACTCGACGGAAGCTGAATAAACGGTGCGGCTGGGCATGCGGCATGCTCCTGAGGGTTTGATCCAAGTCTACCCCGGCGCGAGGGCGATCGCGCACCGTGGTTGCGGAAACGGCAAATCTCTGCAAAACAAGCACTTACGACAGATGGACTATCGATCCGCTCGTCACTGATGAGAAGCGCCCGCGTGGGTTTGGTACTCCGCGGGGGCCTGTTTGAACTGGCTCGCCCGATCACCCGGGAACTGCTTGATTCCGTCCTGGCTCGGCGTCCGCCCGGTGTCCTTGGCAATGGGCGACCGCTCGGAGACGATGAACTGGCTGTTCGGCAGCGAGTCATTGTGCTTCAGCGCGGCATCCGCAGCCTTGAGCATGGTCTCGTCGGCGTTGTCGTACAGCCCGCGAATTGACTGGTGGAACTCGCACTCGGCCAGATCGAGGAAGTGCAGTGCCGCGGCGCGGTCGCGCTCAAACTCCAGATCCCCGCCGTTGCCCTTGCCCGCATTGGCCTTGATGTCGGCATCCAGTTTGGCGAGTGTGCACAGCGCGGCGTGGCAGATCAGCGCGCTGTCGGCGAGTCGCGCCTGAACCGCCTGGTGGACGAGGAGTTTCTCCTCGAATCGCTTGCTCGTGATCTTGAACTGGTATGTGTGCTCCTGAACCATGCGGCAGATCCGCTCGGCGTGGGAGCGCAGCGATGAGTCGATCGATGTGATGGTCGGGACGCGACGACGGATACCGAAGAAGATCTCGAGCCCAAGCGGGGCTGCGGCGCGCATGATCTTGGGCTTGAGAAGGTTCGGTGTGATTCGGGCGAGGTTCTTGCCGAAGCTCTCGTCCTTGTCCCAGCCGACCTTGTCGCGAACGGCGAGCATCTTCTCGGCGAGCTGCTTGCCGCCGTATCCGAAGATGTAGGCCTGCATGACCTCGTTCGCGCCCTCGACGATGAGGTTGATGCGAGAGTCGCGGAAGACGCGCTCGACCTCGTTCTCGGTCATGTACGACTCGCCGCCCATGATCTGCACGGCGTCGTTCACGACGCGCCAGCCGAACTCGGAGCAGAACACCTTGCAGAGAGCGGTCTCGACCTGGATGTCCTCGTCGTGGCGATCGAGCATGCCGGTGGTCATGTACAATACCGCGTCCATCGCGTAGTCGTACGCGGACATGCGGGCCACGCGCTGGCGGACCAGCTCTTTGTCCGCGAGCGGTGCGCCGAACTGGAAGCGTGTCTGGGACCACTTTGTGGCCTGGTCGCGGCACCGTCGCGCGCCACCGAGCATGCCCGCAGAAAGCGTGCAGCGCCCGTAGTTGAGGCACGAGAGCGCGATCTGCAGCCCGCGGCCCTCTTGGCCGAGCAGGTGGTTCGGCGCCACTCGTACATCCTTGAAGCGGATCCTCGCCTGCCATGTGCCGCGAATGCCGCACTTGGAGCGGTTCATTTGGAAGATATCGATGCCGGCCATCCACGGCTGGCAGACGATCGCGGAGATCTTGCCCTTGCCATCGGGGCGGCTCTCACGCGCCATCACAGTGAACAGCCCGGAGATTGCGCCCGAGGTCGCCCACTTCTTCTCGCCGTTGATGATGTAGTCGCCGTTGTCGGCCTTTGTGAACGTCGTCTCGCATCCACCAGCGTCGCATCCGACGTTCGGCTCCGAGAGGCAGAACGCGCTGAGCCAGTCCTTGGCGAGTCTCGGGAGCCACTCTCTCTTCTGCTCGTCCGTTCCATAGAGCATGACGGCCTTGCAGCCGATCGACTGGTGAGCAGAGACCATGACGGCGGTGGAGCCGCAGTACATGCCCAGACGCTCGAGCACGCGGTTGTACGATGTGATACCCAGCCCCAGTCCCCCGAACTCCTTGGGGATCGTCATGCCGAGCACGCCGATTTCAAACAGGCGGTCGATCACCCAACGAGGGATCTCCTGATCCTGATCGATCGCGACGGAAGGGTGCTCATTGCGCAGGTAGTCGTCGAGTCGAGCAAGGAGCTGATCGCATTCGGCCTGCTCTTTGGCTTCCTGTTGCGGATAAGGAAAGTAATAGCTCTCCTTCACGTTGCCCCAGAAGATGTTCTTCACAGGCCCCATGTTTGTCGGCTCGGCACCCAACCATTCCTCCGCCTGCTCAAGGAGCTTGCGGTCCGCTTCGGAGATGCCCTTCATCTGCTTTAGGTCAGACATGTTGATGTGCTCCGTAAAACGGTCGAATCGTTCAGCCGAGAAGACGGCGGGCCTGACAGCACTGACAGGCGACCCCGAGCCAGGAGTGAGTCTTGGACTTTAGGCCTTTCCGCTGCCGGATTTGGCGAAGAAGCCGTCAATCGCCCTTACAGCATCCGGTGTGTGCCTCAACTGCACGAGCGAACGCTGCTCCGATTCGATCGCCGCCTGCCAGCCTCCGGACAGTCCGGCGTCTACCGCTCCGGCGACCGCGCGAGAGGATGCCGTGTCGGGGAGTTCCGAGCGAATAGCGTCGAGTGCCGCGAGAACCGGCGCACGCAGGCCGGGTCGTCCTGCCCAATGCAGGGGGGCACCGTCGCGTTTCCCGATCGCTTGTTGATTGCGTCCCAGCCACTCAAGGCAGGTGTCGTCGAGCTCATCGCGGTTGTCGGCCACGTCCGCGAACAGACCGAACTCGATCGCCTCGTTGAAGCCGATGGGAGTGCCCGCGGCAGTCCGGCGGATCGCCTCGGCCGGTTCCATCCTCGCCGGGAGGAGACTCGCCCCGCCCCATCCAGGGCAAATCGAGAGGCTTGACTCGGGCAATCCGACTGGGTATGGCTTTCCGGGCTTCCCGTCCTTGATTGCCGGGGGGGAAGCGACCAATGCGTCGCAGTGCATCGCAAGCTCAAGCCCACCGCCGAGCGCGGCACCGTTGATTGCCGCGACCGTTGGGAACGGGCATGAGCAAAGCATCCCGAAGACCCGGGAACCGTAGGCGAGGTACCGTTCCAGTTGCTCGTCGGGCAGATTCCGGATCGATTTCAGGTCAGCGCCGGCGATGTAGACTCGTTCGGCGCATGACTTGAGGATGAGGCCCGTCGCGTCCCGTGGGACGAGCTGAAGCGTGGCCTCCAGTCGCTGGATGAGCTCGAGATCGAGCACCAAAACGGATCTCCCCGGCTGGTCCATGATGACGCTGACGGCACCGGGGCAGGCACCTTCGGCGTGGCGACGGATCTGAAACGGCGGCATTCCATGTGGCATCGATGGAGTTTACGCCGGGTAGCGGCTGCGGCCCACGAGCTGCGCAATCCGGACTCGCGATTGATAGCCCTTTGCTCTTGTGGAGGAATGCGGCGTGCTGGGGCTGCCATCTGTTCAGGATCGTGGTTCCGCCGGGAACCGCACGCTGCTTTGGGTGGCGCTCGTGGGAGTGCTCGCGCTCGTCCGAGAGTGGCGCGGATCTCTGATTGCGCCGATCACGATCCACTTGCTCTACACGGCTTCATCACGCTGAGAGAGGTCTGGTTCCTCGCGGCCGTGGGCTGATCACGCGCCGAGCTTTGCGCGGAGGCGAGCCTGGGCGTCAGCGGTCGCGAGCACCGAAGCGGATAGCGATGCGGCCCGTCGGATCAAGCCCTCGTCCAGCGATCCGTCGAGTTCGTTCAGGAGCGATTTGGTTGCCGCGATCGCGCGCGGTCCGCCCAGCGCGACGCGAGCTGCGGTCTCTGCGACCGCGACGTCGAGCGACTCGAGCGTGGGCAGCGCCCGGTCCGTGATTCCCACCTCGGCCGCCTCCGAGCCGGACATGAGGCCCCCGAGCAGCAGCACGCGGCGAGCTCGGCCCGGGCCGATCTTGCGAACGAGCCACGGCGCGACGACGGCCGGGCAGACGCCGAGATCGACCTCGGGAAATCCCACTTTGGAATCGGCATGCGTGAGCGAGAGATCGCAGACGCAAGCGAGCCCGCAGCCGCCCCCGATGGCGGCTCCGTTCACTCGTGCGATGGTGACGATCGGGAGTCTGCGTAGGCGGAGCGTGAGCAGCCCGAGGCGAGTAAGCAAGGCATGGGCCCGATCGCTGTCTCCGAGCACTGCTTTGAGGTCCATCCCGGCGCAGAAAGACTTGCCGGCGCCTGTCAGCACGAGGGCCGAGAGGTCCTCGGCTCTTGCCTCGATCTCGGTCAGCGAGTTGTCGAGTGATTCGAGCAGCGGGAGCGAGAGCGCGTTGCGTGCGTCCGGCCGATTCAGCGAGAGCGTCGCGATCCGATCGTCGATCGCGAGGGTCGAGAGTGTGTCTGGCATGGCCGGTTTATAGCACACAGTGAGCAACAAACAAAGCGGCCGATCCCGGAGGATCGGCCGCTGGAAGCATAGATGGAGCGATCGGGCCTGATCAGGCCACGGGCTGGCTGGTGCCCAGAGGCGTGCCGAGCGTGCCGAAGCCGCCAGGGAAGAACCGGTCGTAGCGGCCCATGTACGCGACGATCGGAGATGCGGCCTTCACTGTGATGCCGTAGTACTGGGGGGAGTTGCGCCGTTCGCCGAGCACGAACTCGTGGATATCGAACTCTGCAACGCGTCGGGGCGAGATGACCCGGCGGAAGGTCTCGACTCCGCTGGAGCCACCGAACTGAAGCGAGATTTCCACGACGACGTCTTCTGTCGTGGGATTGAAGAGGCGGAGGTACTCGGTGACGATGCCGTCGTTGACCGGTCTGTAGCCCTCGCCGAAGCCCCAGTAGGTAAACGCCTGCGAGCTGAAGCTCGTGGCGAGGCCGTCGTTGAATGCCTGCGTCGGCAGGCTCATCGACACGGCGACATTGGACTCATAGAGCACGGAGTAGGGCGTGCCGAGCGGGAAGTCCGGCAGCGTGGAGACATCGAGCGTCGCGTGCTGGCGTGCGGGAACGTCCAGGGATGTTCGGTAGGCGGAGCCATCCTGATAGAGGAATGAGAAGATGATCGAGGCAGCCGTGTCGTTCGCGTTGAGCACACCGACGATCTCGCTCGTGCTGTTCAGGCCGAGCTGACCCTCTGGCACGGCACCGATCGCGGTTCCGACGCCGGGTGTTCCGATCATGCCGTACGCGTTGCCGTTGTCGAGGCCGTAATGTGAAACAGACGCAACGATCGGGACGTCGGCGATGACAGTGACGCCGTAGCTGCCGGCGGGGATCGAGGCCGTGTTGCGGATATTGATGCCGCCCCGGCGATATCCCTCGATCTCCTGAACGATCTCGATCGGCGAGCCGCCGCCTGTCGGGTAGAACGTGCTGGTGACCTTGATGGTCTCGCCGGTCGTGTTGTAGTACACGAGTGCCTCGGCGACCGTTGAGCCCTTCTCGACCTGCCCGAAGGTCCAGGTGGTGGCGGTACGGTTGGTGAAGGACTCACCGATCGCCGCTCGGCGATCCTGCAGGATGAACTCGTCGTAGTGGCTGAACTGTGCTGCGACGGGACGCTCGGAGCGGATCTCAATCGCGTACGGGGTGTTCTTGCGAACGAGCAGCGAATCGTTCGCGAAGCTCGTGGGCGTCACCAGTGTTGCGCCGCCTCGGCTGTCGCCGGAGATGACGACGTCCTTAATGATCTGGTCGCGCTCCCCGTTTGCATAACGAGCGATAACGATGACGCGCGTCGGCTCATCGTTGGGATTGAGGATTGGGATCGCCGTGCTGGTCTTGCTGTTGGCGAAGCCTTCCGGGTAGTACACGCGATACGGGAGCGTCGGCACGGAAGAGCCGTCTGAGAGGACTTCCGTCGCAGGATTGGCCGAGTCAGCGGTGAGGTGCCCGGTGCCGGTGCCATCGTTGAGCTTCGCGATCTGGGTGTCTACGTCTGTGGGTGTGTCACCGAGGAAGACGAAGTAACGAAGATTGGTGATCGCTCCGGCGCCGATCGTCCCCACGTCGAACGCCATCGTCATGCTTTGCTCGGCGAAGAGACCCTCGGGGTCGTTGATGCCGAACGAAAGGAGCTGATTCGGATCGCGCACGGTCGTGCCCGGGTTCAGGAACGATGCCTGGGCCCGTGTGTCAGAGGCCGGAGCAGCGAGGGCGATCGTGATGCCGTCCTCGTAGGTGTTGGTCGTGTATCGAGCCGTGGCGACCTTGCCCGTGGCGTCGACGTTGTTGAACGTCATGCCGGAGTTGCCGCCCACATTCAGACCCTGCGCGGGATTGAAGCCCTCCATCCACGCCACGTTGCTGAGAGCAGCGCTGCCCGTGTTCCGGAGCGATACGTCGATCACGAGGAACGAGTCATCGAGTCCGAACGCGATGGAGCGGTTGATCTGCAGCGATCCAAATACGCCGGAGACTGTTACGCGTCGATTCGCGATCTCGCTTTCGTCGGTCAGCACGACCGGGAGCTGCGCCGCTGCGGAGGTGCCATTGTTGAGGAAGTTCGAGCCGCCGGCAGAGCCGCCGTAGAAGCTGGTCACACCGGGTGTGCCGGAGGGGAAGAGGAACTCGATATCGTTGAACGAGATGCCCACGGCGTTGCCGTCGCTGTCGCGTGCGAAGAGCGTGCCGTCGGTGCCGACGCCTGCTCCGACCTGATTGCCCCGCACGACGACGGGCTTATCGCTGACGCCGGGAGAGACAGAGACATTGAGCGTGTATGCGCCCGTCGTCGCGGCGGCGGTGCCACTCGTCACGTCGAAGGGGTCGTACGCGGTGTTCGAGCCCTCGGAGACACCGATGTAGTAGGTGCCGCCCGCCGAGAACACGAAGTCCTCGATCGTCGAATTGAGCGTGCCGCTCAGGCTCACGAGGCGGAGTTCAACGCCCGCTCCGTCAAAGAGCCGCAGAGTGGTGTCGAGGTTGCCATCAGACGAAACGGTTGCGTTCAGGGTGGTGCCCTGGTTTGCGACGAAACGGAACAGGTCTCGGTCCAGAACGCCGAATCCGCCGTCACCAATGTTCGCGCTTCGGCTTGCGGCACCGGAGCCGTTGATCTCGGTCAGGCTGCGCGCCGTGACGAGCGTGTCGTTGGACTCGAGCGGTCCGAACACATCGTTCTTGAGCGTGAAGTCGAGCGACCACGAGAGCAACTGGCCTGCGTTGAGCGAGGTCGTGTCAACGATGCGCAGCGTCCAGGTTCCGTTGGCGGCCTTGCCGTCGAATCGGTTGAGGCCCTGATCGGGACGGAATGCGCCGGAGAACGGAGCCGAGCCGGCGGAGATCGCGGTTGCGGCTTCGTCGTCGAAGAGCGTGTTGGTCAGATTGTCGCCGGAGGAGCCACGTCGATTGAAAATGATCGACTCTGTGCCGTCGGGCGAGGTCAGGAAGATCCGGAGATCGCCGACGAAGGTGTGCTCAAGGTTGAGGCGGACATTGACGTCCTGGATCTCGCGGCTGTCCTTCACGACGATCGAACTGATCGTCGTGCCCTGGGTGCCAACGGCGGGGATGGGGATCGGACCGTCGAGCGAATCCGTGACCGTGACGCGATCGGTCGTGATGACTGTGGCGCTCACAGCCAGGTTGTAGAGCCCTGTCGATTGCTCGGAGCCGCTGCCGGCGGTGTTCGGGTTGTAGCCCGAATTGCCGAAGCCGGAGACGCCAATGTAGTACGTACCGCCCGTGCTCACGAAGAAGTCGAGGTACGAGTCCTGTCCATAGAACTGATCGTTTGTCGCGATCTGGTTCCCGAAACCATCGAAGAGGCGTACGACCGAGTCGAGCGTCGACGGAACGGGCAGACGCTTGGCGATGACCTCGGCCGTGATCAGGCCGCCAGCTGGGAGTGTGATCTTGAAGAGATCAACATCGCGATTGGCCTGGATGCCATCGCCGATGCGGATTCCTGAGAGCGTGGCGGTGCCGCTGGCGTTGAACGTGATCGGCGTTGCGGTGACGAGCGTGTCGTTGGGCTCATAGGTGCCGCTCGCCGCGACAACGCGGAAATTCAGCGTGGTGTCGGATCCGCCGGAGGTGTTGCCGTTGAGGTAATTGCCCTCGATGTCGCGGAACGCGGCATCGTCCAGGGTGATGCGATAGATGTCGATGGGGAGTCGCTGGCTCGGGAACGCGGACACCTCCAGGCCAATAAAGACAACCTTGGGATTCAAATCGGCGACTTCTACGCGATTCACGGTGACTGAAACATCGTCTCCCGTGCCGAAGACGTCGTCAACGCCGGCACCGACGATGACAACGCCCGGAGCGAGCGCAAATGTCGGATCGATGGGCTTGTTGAAGGTCAGCGTCAGCGTGTCGACCGCGCGTCCATCGGCGAAGTACTGCCCGAAGACGGGTCCGGGCGCGAAAGATGTCACCACGGGGCCGTCGCGGCTGATGAGCTGGACGGCACGCCAGACGTTGAGGCGCCCGCCCGACTGGACGCGATTCTGAAGCGACGGAATCGGGTCGGTTGAGTCCATCAGTGCCTGGCGTAGTTCGACGGGAGATGCGCCGGGCCGGGCCGAGGCGATCATCGCGACCGCGCCGGCGACATAAGGCGAGGCCATCGAGGTGCCGCTGAAGTAGGCGTATCCGCCGTTGGGAACGGTGGAAAGGATCTGCACGCCGGGAGCGCCGAGATCGACCTCGCGTGCGCCGTAGTTCGAGAAGCCGGCGAGGCCGTCGTCATTGTCGGTGGCTGCGACCGAGATGATGCCGGGCAGGTCGTAGCCGGCGGGGAACGACGTGCGGTCCTCCTCGGCGATCGCGTCGATGTCGGCGCCGTCGTTGCCCGCAGCGGCGACGAACACGATGCCCGCGTCGATCGTGCGCTGGATGGCTTCCTTCTGGTCCTGGAGGAAGGTTTCGAACACGAGCGGGGCATACGCACCGTAGCTGTTGTTGCTGGCGACGATGTTGTGGCCAGCTTCCTTCAGCGAGACGATGTAGTCGTACGCGCCGAGCGTGGCCGAGAACGGGAAGCTGCCAGACTCATCGACGGCCTTGACCGGCAGGATCGAGATGTTCCAGGCGACGCCCGCGACGCCGATGCCGTTGTTGCCGACCGCGCCGATGATACCAGCGACGTGTGTGCCGTGGCCCTGTGGGTCGGACGGGTCGTTGTCCAGGTCACCAAAGTCCCAGCCGTTCACGTCGTCAACAAAGCCGTTGCCGTCGTCGTCGAGTCCGTTGTTGGGGATCTCGCCAGGGTTGGTCCAGATGTTGGCAGCAAGATCGGGGTGGGAGATGTCCACACCGGTATCAATCACCGCAATGATCACGGTCTGGGAGCCAATCGTGATGTCCCATGCATTTGTCGAGTCCGCATCGGCATCGTTGGTGCCGGTGCCGCTTCCGGGGATGGACTGCCCGGTGTTGTCGTGCCCCCACTGGAAGGTGAAGAACTCGTCGTTCGGCACGCGTGAGGTCGACTGGACGAAATCGGGAAGGATGTTCTTGACCCCGTCGACCATCGTGGCCGTCCGGGTCGCCGAAAGATCGGTGATTCGCTTGTCGGTCTGGAAGGAGGCGTATCGGCCGCGTGCGATGGACTGGATGTCCGTCGCCGTGATGCGCAGCTTCGACGCGATCTCATGGACCCTCGTGACCACCTCGGCCTGACTCAGAGGCTCGTCAAAGCTGACGACCCATGAGCCCTGCTTCACATCCATCTCGGTGCCGTACCAGGTCAGCGATCCGACCCCCTCGGCACCTGACAAGAGCGTGCGTTGCTCCAGTGAGTCCATAAGACTCGGTGACAGGTGTGCGACAGACTGACCATCGCCGCGCCTCGCGTCGTTCCGAACAGTCGGCATAATCAGTAACTCCCGGTTTCTTCGGGGTCCATTCGTCCGTGCCTGGCTGCCTTACTGCAGCCGGGACGCCCAACGCTCGCTGAGCATCCTGGCCCTGCGACGCAGGCCGTAACTCCTTTCGGAGTAGGCCCGCGCTTCCCTACCACCCATGATAGCGTGTTCGTCCTGTCAATGCACGCGGTTCCTCACACCCGAATCTTTCCCTAGGACCTGTCACGGGGGAGTGGAGCGTCCCGCCCACGCCAGTTTGAGCATCCTGCCCAACTCGTCTCCTCCGATAAGTCTGAGTGAAGTGTCGAGGCCAGCGCGGACCCCGGTAGGGGGAACGGGCGAGACATTCTGGAGCCAAGTCCGGGTCGCCGAAATCGCCTCGGGCGACTTCGCAGCAAGGGACTCCGCCAAGGCTCGTCCCCTCGCCTGCGTCGCTTCGATTCCAGACACAACCTCAGCAACCAGACCGAGTTGCCGCGCTCGGGGTGCGCCAATCAGCCCGGGATCCAGTTGGAGTTGGCGAACGCCTCCTTGTGCGATCTCCGAAGCAAGAAACGGGGTGCTCACGGCCGGCGAGATGCCCAGGCGGGCGACCGGATACCCCAGCTTGGTCTCAAACTCCGCGACCGTCACGTCCGCCCCTCCGAGCAGGGCGCACCCGCCGGCAACCGCGGCACCATGGATTGCCATGACAACCGGGCACGGCTGGCTACGAAATGTCTGAACAACTTCTGACAATCCGGAAAGGAGCCGTCGAAGCACCTCGCCGGAGTGGTCGTCGCGGCAGAGATCCAGATCGAACCCGGCGCAGAACGCCGGCCCCTCTCCCATGACAAGGATCGCGCGTGATCGAGAGCCGATGCGGGCGGCTCCAGCAGACAAATCGGTCAGCATCTCCGGCGTGAGCGCGTTCCGGCGTTCCGGCCGAGCGAGCATGATGACTCCCACGCCGTTGTCGATAGTGGTGCGGATCAAGGGGGGCCTCTTTCTTGCGAAACAGGTCGACCGACGATTGTGCTCGCCATCGCCGACGCCCGAGCCAGATCGGTGCCACGGACTCTGGTTCGATAGCCGGTGGACTCGATCGTTCGCACAAGCGTGTCGGTTGCGATGTTGCCCGGGGCGCGACGATCGGGGGTCGAGGCGTACGGGCACCCGCCGAGCCCTCCCGCAGCACCATCAAACTGGCGAACTCCCAGACCCAACGCTTCAACCACACATTCGGCAGCCCGCCCGAACGTGTCATGAAAGTGGAGCACGAGCGGCACGCCGCTCCCTTTCGACGCAAGGTCGAGGCGGCTACCGACCGATCCGACCACCGCCTCGATCATCGCCCGTGTGGACTGGGGCGTGCCCGCGCCGATGGTGTCTCCCAGATCGAGCTCATCGACGCCGAGGTCAAGCAATTGAGTCGAAACCCGCGCCACCTGAGCCGGATCGATCGGGCCTTCGAACGGACACGCGATGACACAGGAGAGGTATGCCCTGACGCGAAGGCCCGAATGCTTCGCAGACGAGAGCACGGGCTCAAATCGTGCAAGCGTCTCCGCGATGCTCGCGTTGGTGTTCCGCTTGGAGAAGGTCTCCGAGGCCGCGGTAAAGACCGAGACCTTATCGATCACGCGCGAGCCCGCATCGTGGTTGACCCTGAACGCGGATTCGAGCCCCTTCGCATTCGGCACGAGTGCGGAGAACTCCACGTCGGTCGGCTTGAACGCGGCACACGCCGCGAACACCGACGCGGCGTCGGCCAACTGGGGCACCCACTTGGGCGACACAAAGCTCGAGACCTCAATCTCGTCCACGTGTGCGAGACAGAGTTGCCGGACCAGGGCGACTTTCGCGTGCGTCGCCACGATCTCGGCTTCGTTCTGAAGCCCGTCGCGAGGCGAAACATCCGTGATGCGCACCAGTTCGCTCATGCGGATCGATGCTAACGCGTTCGAGCCGGGGTCGCCAACCCGATTGCATACGCTGACCAGATGAGGCTGGTCGTCGCTGTCATCGTGCTGGTCGGCCTGTTGGTCGGGGTGCCGCTCGCTCGTTCCTCGGGAGGAGGAGGGGCGGCGATGGTTCTGTTCGCTATCCTTGCCGTCATCTTTTTCGCCTCGCTTCCCGTGCTGACCGGTAAGTACGCGGCACGCTCCCGTGGGACTTCCCGGAACTCGGAGGGGCGCCGAGTCGTGGATTTCGAGGCCGACCGACAAGGGCGGATCGATCGCTGAAGGTGGGAACCGCATCCATCTCGGCTATGCTCCCTGAGCCGGCGGGTTCGGCCGCCAACATCCAGCGGAGCAGCCATGCCAAGCACGATCAACCATCCGACGAGCGAGTTCGAGAAGCGAGACCGGTGCGCGGATCTTCCGCACCGCCCACGTGTACTGCTCGGCAAGATGGGATTGGACGGGCACGATCGGGGGGTCAAGGTCATTGCTCGTGCGCTCCGCGATTCCGGGGTGCACGTGATCTACTCCGGGCTTTGGCAGACGCCCCGTTCGCTCGCGATCTCGGCGCGCGACGAAGACTGCGATGTGATCGCAGCGTCGATGATGTCCAACTCGCATCTCGCGCTGGGACCCCGTCTGGTGGATTCGCTTCGCGAGCTTGGGCGCGCCGACATTCCCGTCTACATGGGGGGGATCCTGCCTCAGGAAGACATCACGAAGCTGCTCGAACTCGGGGTGGCCAAGTGTTTTACCACGGGAACGGGCCTGGAGCAGATCGCCGAGGCCGTCCGAGGCTCCGTGCGATCCCTCGAACCGAAGGTCCAGAGCGGGCATCCCACCGCGCAACTGGCCCGGGATATCTCGCTCGCTCATGCGGGCAAGCCGATCCGCGCCGGCGCAACGAGAAAGCGTCCGCGCCGGGTCGTCGGCATCACCGGCTCGCCCGGGGCCGGAAAGTCCACACTCGTGGCGCAGCTGGTGGGCGAGTACAGCAGGAGGTCGAAAGCTGACGCCTCATTCGGGCGCTGCGCCGTGATCGCGTTCGATCCGATGAGCCCGATCACGACGGGCGCGTTGCTTGGTGATCGCCTGCGCGTCGATTTCAACGCGATTGATGAGTCAGCCTACTACCGCTCGCTGGCGATCAGCGGAGAGGACTACCACGCGCTCGACGATGTCGTGCAACTGATCGGCGGAGCGTACGAGGGCGCAGACGCGTACAACACGCTTTTCGTTGAGACGGTTGGTGCCGGACAGAACGAGACCAAGATCCGCAAACATGTCGATCGAACGGCCGTGGTGCTCACGCCGGGCATGGGCGATGCGGTGCAGATGGACAAGGCGGGGATCCTGGAGATCGCGGACGTCTTTGTCTGCAACAAGGCCGATCACCCGGGCGAGAACGAGCTGGTGCGGGATCTGCGCGACGTCGCGGGGAGGCGCCCAGTCGTCGAGACCGTTGCAACCCAGGGCAAGGGAGTCTCCGAACTCCTCGACGCGCTCTTGGCCTGAGACTTAGCCGCGATATTCTTGAATCTGCTCGAATCCGCCGCTCGTTTCCGACATCGAATCTTCCCAGGGAGAAGGAGTCGATATTGGACGGCGAACCGAGCGAACGCATGCAGTGCCTGGAGGTCTGGGGAGGGAACGAGCCCGCCGAGCGGCGCGTCGCGATGGCCGGCCTTGACGCCGCGGTGTATTCCGCTCCGGTTGGCCAGAGCAGCTCTGGCGGAGACATCCACTACCTGTCCAGTTGCGCAACCGGACGCATCACGCGGATCCTGATCGCCGACGTGAGCGGCCACGGCGAGTCCGTCGCCAGTGTCGCGCGTGCGCTCCGCGATCTCATGCGTCGATTCATCAACTACATCGATCCCACTCGCATGATCAACGGATTGAATCGCGAGTTCGCAGCGCTCGACAATGGCGGGCTCTTCGCGACCGCGATCGTGGCGACATACTGGGCGCCGACTCGCACGCTTTCCATCAGCAACGCCGGGCACCCGCGTCCCCTCTGGTATCGAGCCAAACGCGGCACATGGTCGGTCCTGGCACTCGAGGCGAGCGCGAACGATCCGGAGGACTCCGGCATGTTCGACATCCCGCTTGGGATCGATGCCGACGGCCGGTACTCACAGTTCGGTGTGAGACTCTCCCAAGACGACATCGTTCTCTTCTACACCGACGCCTTGACAGAGGCAAGCTCGCCCCATGGCCGGATGCTGGGAGAGGCCGGGCTCCTCGAATTGGTCAGGGCGATGCCGATGGCCAAGCCAGAGGCAATGGTCAAGCAGGTCGTCGATGGGGTAGCGGCATACCGGGGTGGTGCGGCGCCGATCGACGACACGACGGTGGTCGCGCTGACGCCCAACAGCGACGCCCCAGTCGCGAGCATCTGGACGGGACTCGTCGCTGCCGCCCGAATCGTGCGTGGGAGCGTCCGATCGCTCGTTCAGGGATCAACGGTGCTCCCTGTCCCTCAGGCGAGTGCTGGCTTGATCGGGGGCGCGATGGTCGAGCGGCTGAATCGCTCAGTCCGGTCGGGCGACACCCCGCGGGTGTGACGGGCCGTACTGCACCTATCCTCTGGCCTCGATGATCGAATTGACCCTCGCTCATTCTCCCGACGCGGACGACATGGCCATGTGGTGGCCGCTCTCGGGCATGCGCGATCGGCACGGCGCCCCATTTCCGGGCGCGGATGGCCGCCCCGCGATCGACACCGGCGGATTCGCGTTTTCGCCGATCGCCTCCGATATCCAGGAATTGAATGAGCGTGCGATCGACCGCGGCGATCTCGATATCACCGCGATCTCCGCGAACGCATATCCCTCGATCCACCGGCGGTACCAGATCACGCGCTGCGGCGCTTCGATCGGGATGTCGTATGGTCCAAAGCTCGTCGTGGCTGCGGGGAGCGAGAGTCGGACGCTCGATGATGTCAAGAATCGAGCGCGACATGCCGGTGGACGCGTGGCAATACCCGGCCGACACACGACGGCCTATCTCGTTCTGCGCATCCTCGCAGGAGGCGACCTTTCGACTCTGGAAATGCCGTTCCACCAGATCGTTGACGCGGTGCGTGAGGGGCGCGCGGGCGCGGGCCTGTTGATCCACGAAGCGCAGATCGACCCGGAGTCGCTCGGGCTGCGCGTCGTGCTCGAGCTCGGACCCGCGTGGACCGCGCGAACCGGCAAGCCGCTCCCGCTCGGGCTCAATGTGATCCGTCGCGACCTCGATGCGATGCACGGCACGGGGACCTGCGAGCGCGTCGCCGCGCTCCTCCGGAGCTCAGTCCAGCACGCGATCGACGACGGAGATCGCACACGGGCGTTCCTGCTCGCGCGAAGTGACGAGCGACCGGAATGGAAGAACAAGACGCTGCTCGACCGGTACCTCACGATGTACGTGAACGACCAAACGGTTGACATGGGGCCGGCGGGCGTCGAAGCGCTCCAGATGCTCTATCGCGAGGGGGCCAGGGCTGGGCTCTTCGCCGAACCCGGAGCGATCGACGCGATCTAGCCACAAACACGGAGCAGGCGATGGGCACAACTACAGAGACCATCAAGATCAACAAGACCGCCATTGGCGTCGAGTTTGTCGCTGGCGCTCGCACCCCGATTCCACTCCGATACATCATCGGCATCGGGCGCAATTACGCCGAGCACGCGAGGGAGCAGGCCGCTGATGTTCCCGAGCGACCAATGGTGTTCGCGAAGAACCCGATGGCAGCGAGCGTGAACGCAGCGGACATCGTGGTGCCACATGTCTGCCAGGATCGCGAGCAAGTCGACTGGGAGGCGGAGCTGGCAGTGGTGATCGGTCGCGATGCGTGCGATGTCTCGGTGGACGCCGCGCTCTCACACGTGCTCGGCTATTGCTGCGCAAACGACGTCTCGGCGCGATGGTGGCAAAAAGAGGGCGCGGGCGGCCAGTTCTGTCGCGGGAAGTCCTTCGACACGTTCTGTCCGCTCGGCCCCCACATCGTTCCCGCGACATCCATCACAGATCCACAGTCGCTGCGGGTCATCTGCCGCGTGAACGGAGCGGTCATGCAGGATGGGCACACCCGCGACATGATCTTCAGCGTGGCAAGGCTGGTCTCGGACCTCTCCCAAGGAACGACGCTGCTCGCAGGCACGGTCATCCTGACCGGCACTCCGAGCGGTGTCGGCATGGCGAGAAAGCCTCCCGTCTGGCTGAAACACGGCGACATCGTCGAGGTCGAGATCGATCGAATCGGCGTCTTGCGGAACCGCGTGCGATTCGAGTGAAGCGGACGGCAAGGGGTCGGTTAGGCCCGCTCGCTCGGCGTCGCCATCGGCTGGGTCATCGACGCCGAGTGCACGCGCGGCACGACGCGCTCGGCCTCGCTGGACAGCTCGAAGAACGTCTCAGACTGGAAGCCGAACATGCCGGCAACGAGGTTGGTCGGAACGGACTGGCAGAGCTGGTTCATCTCACGCACATTCGCGTTGAAGAAGCGGCGTGCCGCGGCGATCCGATCCTCGGTCAGGGCAAGTTCCCTTTGGAGCGAGAGAAAGTGCGCGTCGGATTTGAGCGTCGGATATCGCTCGGAGACCACAAAGAGCTGCTTGAGCCCGAGAAGGAGTGCGGACTCGTCGGCCGCCTGTTGGCTCGCAGGACCGTTGCTCGCGAGCGCCCTTGCCCGGAGCTCGGCGACCCGTGCGAAGACATCCTGCTCATGTGATGCGAAGCCCTTGACCGTTTCGACGAGATTCGGGATGAGGTCATAGCGACGCTTGAGTTCGACATCGATGTCCGACCAACTCTCCCGGATGTGCTGGCGCGTCCTCGCCATCCGGTTGAAAGTGGCGATCAGCCAGATGGTGGGCAGCAGGACGATCGCGCCCACAACAACGGCAACCACGATCCCGACATTCGCTTCAGCGACGATCACAGTGTTCTCCTAGCAGAGGAGGCATCATCAAGCGACTGGACGACATGTCGGGGCCAGAGTTCAATGAATTGCGTCGCCCAGGAGAGCATGACCGGATAGTTCGTCGGCTCCCATCGCGAGGTGCCGTCCGTGATCAGGAAACATCCATTCGCGAGACAAATCTCGCCGGGCATTGCCGACATCAAGTACTCCATCATCTGCGGCGTCACAAGGTCGTACGCGAAGCGCTTGTCGCGCCCGGAAACGTGGAACTTGCGGCTGAACTCTGCCGATTCAAAGTCGATGTCGTCGAATCCGAGGGCCCCCGCAACCTTGTCGAGAAAGCCCTCGCGGCGGATCCGTGTTTCCGGGATCGTTGAAAACGGCGTCGTCAGGATCAGATAGCTGAACGTGTAATGGGTTGTCGTGGTCGTTTTGCCGTTCGACCGAGTGATCTGGTAGTGGTAATCGCCCATCCGGGCCTGATACGTCCGGCCATCGATGGTCGTGGAACCCGACAGGGTATTGAAGGCGTAGCGGTTGTCTCCCCGTCGAAACGCGGCAAACTGCGGGAACCGGTCATCGTGGCTCGGATTCCGTCTCGTATCGAATGTCCAGCCCATCGACGCCGCGAATTCGCGGAGTGCCGCCAGGCGCATCTGCTCGAGTTTGTGGGCGTGGATCGCCAGGGCGATGATGCCCACCACGACGGCGATCACGACAAGGATAACGAGCGATCTCTCCATGGTCGGGTCTGGACCTCCGCTCGCAAGAGCGTACCGAAAGGCGTGCGACCGTGAACCCTGTGCGTATCGTTGCCCGGATCGTCCCCGGAGTTTCACCCCAGCCATGTCCGGCAAGAAAGCCAAGAACGACACGCCCGTGATCGAGAACCGCAGAGCGCGGTTCGATTATTTCATCCATGACACGTTGGAGGCCGGGATCGTCCTCGACGGCACCGAGGTCAAGCCGATTCGGGCGGGCAATTGCTCACTCACCGAGGGCTACGTCAAGGTCGAACCGAACCCGCCCCGACTGCTGCTGTTCGGCATGACCGTGGGGGAGTACGCGCCGGCAGGCAGCCGCCAGCACGCCCCGGATCGCGCCCGGACCCTGCTGGCTCACAAGGCCGAGATCCTGAAGCTCTACCGCCAGGTCATGCAAAAGGGCATGACAATCGTGCCGCTGCGCCTCTACTTCAAGAGCGGCTATGCCAAAGTCCTCATCGGCATGGCCGAGGGCAAGGCTGCGCACGACAAGCGACACAGCATCGCAGAGCGCGAGGCGAAACGAGACATCGATCGCGCAATGACGCGAAAGCGGATCTGATCGGATCCGTGTCCGAGGAGGCCGGTCGGGTTCAGATGCCCTTGCCGCGCCCAGCGCGAGCCAGCCGGACCGCGAGGGCCGCACGCCGCTTCTCGCGGTTGATCCGTTCAAGCTCTGCCTGTCGGTCCGTCGCGTTGGCTCCCACGGTCTTCTTCGATGCCGCGTCCAGTTCGGCCTGTGCGCTCGCTTCGACCAGCGTCTCGGTCGGGGTCGCGCGTTCCGCGAGGATCGTGAGCGTGTCGCCAGCCATCTGAGCGAATCCGCCATCGACGAGATACGACCGTGTGCCGCCAGCCGCTCCGCCCTCGGGGAAGCGAAGGGACAGTTCACCAAGCCCGAGCCGTGCCACGATCGGGGCGCGACCGGGCAGGATGCCGAAGAGGCCGTCCCACGCCGGAATCGACGCGTACGCCACCTGCTCGTCGAGCAGCGACTCGGTGGGGGTCACAAGGCGGCAACGAAAGGTCTTGGAAGCCATGCATCTGCTCCGAAACGTGCCCATCCGCCAGAGAGCGGGGGGCACGATGATAGTCCTCGGGACACCTCTTCGCCCCTTCTCAGGCGGACAGCCGGTAACGTACGCTCCAGATGTGAGCCGACGCCCCAAAGCCGTTGTCCCTTTGCTCGCGATCGGGCTGGTCGTTGCGGTGATGGCGCGCCTGATGCTCGGCATGGGCGAATTGGCTTGGCCCGGTGATCCCCAGGTGCTCGGATTGCGGTGGCATCGCGCCGCCATGGCCTGTGTCTGCGGGGGCGCGCTTGCGGTGGCCGGCGTCCTCCTTCAGACCTTCCTGCGCAATCCCTTGGCCTCGCCCGATCTGACGGGCGTCGCATCGGGTGCTGGCCTCGGCGTACTCGTAGCTTCGTTCGCGTCGTTCATCGCAGGCCAGACGCTGTCGCCCCTGCTGTTTGGTCCCGCCGCGCTCGCCGGCGCGCTTGTCACGCTCGGCCTCGTCGGCTCGCTGGCGCGCCGAGGCGGTCGGAGCGATCCGATCGCCATGGTGCTCATCGGTGTCGCCGTCGGCATCGTCGCAACCAGCATCGGCATGGTGATCCAGCATCTCATGCCGCCCGACCCGGCTCGTCCGGCAATCCGATGGATGATCGGCTCACTCGACGAACAGTTGCCGGGATGGATCGTTGGCATCGGAGCGGGCATCGTCGGCGCCGCGACGGGTCTGGCGATGGCGTTCGGGCCGTCTCTCGACGCGGCTTCGATGTCCGACGAGGAGGCCTTGTCGGTGGGAGTTCGCGTCAGGAAGCTGAGAGTGTGGATGTTTGTGCTCGCAGGCGTCCTGACCTCGGTCGCCGTGGTCTTCGGAGGCCCGATCGGATTCGTCGGTCTGGTCTGCCCGCATCTCGTCCGCTCGGCGATGGGACCCTCGCACCGTCCGCTCCTGATCGGGACGCTCCTCGCCGGCGCCCTCATGCTCGTGACGTCCGACATCGTCGTTCGCTGCGTCAGCTTCCAATATGGTCGCTTGCCCGTCGGAGTTGTGACGGCGCTGGTTGGTGCGCCCATTCTTGTCGCCATGCTCCGACGTGGCGTCGGCGCGTGGGGGGCGTAAAAACGTGGTCATCAGACGCCAGCCAGACGACTTTCGCGTCGAAGAGTGCCTGACCTCCGTGTCGTCGGGCGCCATCGCGGAACTCCCAGGGCCCAAACGGGGCATCGCGGTCTTTCGAGTGACCAAGGTCTCGCTGACGACGCCGGAAGCCGCCGCGAGACTCGCCAAAGCAATTGGCGTGCGTACCGGCGACGTCTCGTACGCGGGATTGAAGGACAAACACGCGGCCACGAAGCAACACCTGACCGCCGCCGGCGTTCGGGATCCCATGCGTCTCGTGAGGCGCATCGGTGATCGCTCAACCGATGGATTCGAGGCGGAACTGATTGGCTGGGCCACCTCGCCAGCCGTTGCGGGCTGGATCGAGAGCAATCACTTCGAGATCGTGATCCGCGCCATGGACGATGCCGACGTCGAATCTGTGCGCAACGCCATAGCGCGATTGAAAGATCCTCGTGACGACCGGGCACTCCTGATTGTCAACCTGTTTGGCGAGCAGAGATTTGGCTCGGCGCGCCACGGAAAGGGCTTTGCCGCTCGCTCACTCATTGCCGGCAACTTCGAGGGTGCCATGAAACTTCTGATCGCGACACCCGCGAGAAAGGACTCCGGTGTCCGTCGCACGCTGACGCGGGTAGCGTCCGAGAAGTGGGGGCGCTGGAGCGAGATCCTCGCCGATGCACCCAAGTGCCCAGAGCGACGCGCGATCGAGGTGCTCGCGTCGGGAGCAGACTTTCGTGCGGCATTCGCTTCGCTCCCCGAACTCACGCAGAAGATGTGCGTCGAGGCATACCAATCGTGGCTCTGGAATCTCATCGCGGATCGATTCATCGAGGGCCACGCCATGCACGGCCCAAACGATTCGAATGCCCTCCTCGATTTGTCGATTCCGACCCTCGGCCCAGGCGTTGTCATCGAGGGTCCATGGGCCACAGCTGCCCAGGAGACTCTCGCATCCGAAGGCCTTACTCCTGAATCCATGACGATCCCGGGACTGCGGCGCCCCGCATTCGGTGTGGTAACGCGGCCGCTGTATGTGCGAGCGTCGGGCACGGTCCTTTCGGAGCCCTTTGAAGATGAATTCGCGGCAGCGCGCAGCTCCAAGCGGCGGGCCATTCGCCTCTCGTTTTCATTGCCGCGCGGCTCCTACGCGACGGTGTTGCTCCGCGAACTCGGCTGTTGAGCCGCGCGATTGGTCACCCTTCGAACGACCCACGCTTGATCGCGCTGATCGCGAGGAACATCGGGATTTCGCGCCGCGCGCGGTTCTCCTCGTGTGCCCTGGGACCCGGCTTGCTCGTGCGCGAACTGGGCCATTCCTCGATCGTCTCGATGAGCATCCCCGCGTCATGCAGCAACCGCACATACGTCTGGAGCGGCCGGTGATACGTCAGCGTCATGACCGGCTCCTGTCCCGCAGCGACATCCCCAGGGTTCATCACGATCTCTCGCATGCCATGCGTCAGATAGCCATCGATGCGCCGGTATTGCAGGCCGACGTGCTCGCGTCGCGCGGGCGGTCCCGGTCGCCGCACCCGCCCCGTCGCGGGAGAATCGTCCCCCTCGTCCCATCCCCAGCGAGTCTGACCCGGCGCGCGAAACGCAGGGTGGAGCATCACCGCGACGAGCCGCCCCCTAGGCTTCAACGCATCGGCGCACCCGCGGATCACCGGCTCGAGCGGGTCCATGTTCATGAGCGCCATGATGCACGCGACAGCGTCAAAGTCGCGGAGCGCCATCGGCGAGAGCTCGCGTGCGTCGCCAACCGTGTACTCGATCGGACCGCCGCGCGCCCGCGCCGCCTCGATCAACTGAGGCGAGCCATCGACGCCGGTTACCTTTGCGCCGATCGCCGCAAGCGAGCGGCAGAGCACGCCCTGCCCGCACGCAAGATCGAGAACCCGATCTCCCGGCTTGGGTGCCAGAAGCCCCAGCGAGCCGGGCATGATGACCGTCGAATAGAGGTCGCTCCCCCGGTCCTCGATCAGGCCGTCGTACCACTGTGCGACGTGGTCCCACGAGCCGGTGGTGACCTTCTCGCGCGTCGGTGTCGGGGCCACAACGGTGCGAGGGCCGCGATCCGCTGGCGCATCCGTGCCCGCAGCCTTCCAGAACGTTGTCGGTGCGGGACTGGCAAACTTGACGGTCTCGCCGGTTCCGGGGTGTCGGAAACCGAGCTCGGTCGCGTGCAATCCCAGGCGACCGAGCGGGCCGCCGGCCTTGCCGTAGCGCGGGTCACCCGTGATCGCGTGCCCGATCGAGGCCATATGGATTCGGATCTGATGCTTCCGACCGGTCTCGAGCCGCACCTGGGCGAGCGTGCGACCGTTGCCTCGTGCAAGCACACGATAGTGCGTGATCGCCAGACGCGGAATCTCGTTGCCGCCTTCCTCGGAGGCAGGCGCGACGCCGGACAACGCGGGAAGCGACTCGACCGACCCATCCGGGCGTTCACGGATCAGGCTCTGGATGGTCCCCATCGCCTCGCCGGGCGCGTCGGGAAGCAGCGTGCCCTCGACGACCGCCTGATAGAGCCGGTGCACCCGTTTGGAACGGAAATCCTCCTTCAAGACAGAGAACGCACGCTCCGTCTTCGCAAACACGAGCAGCCCCGAAGCCTCCTGGTCCAGCCGATGGATGACATACACGCGAGCGTCTCGTCCGCCCCGTGACCGCGCCATCGCCTTGAGCGTGTCGAACACGCTGTACTTCTTCTTCTCGCCCGGGGCCGCGACCGACAGCAAGCCCGCGGGCTTGTCCACCACGATGAGGTCCCGATCCTCGTGGATGATCGCGAGCCCGGCAGGAAGCGTGATGCGCCGCGAGCCGCGTCCAACCTCGAGCTTCTTCGGGGGAGGCCCCTTCTTTGCGAGCGGGCCCGCGCCGCCTCTGGACGGGGGCTTCACACGACGGACGCTGGGTCTCTTGTCAGGACTGGGCATGTCGATGCTCCGCGATGATGCCCATGAGCCAGGGGGCGAAGTGTTCTTTCGAGATTGTGCCGGGCGTGCGGTGCTCCCCGCCGCCCTTTGTGAGCACGATGGCTTCGATCGCCAGACCGTCCATGGTCTCCAGCGGGTTGGCAACGATCATGTCGAGCGACTTCCTCTGCAGCTTCGATCGAGCGGAAGCCAGGAGCTGATCACGCTGCTCCAGAGCGAATCCGACAAATGTTTGCCCGGGCTTGCGAACTTCCGCGCACGCCGCAAGCAGGTCGGGCGTCGCTTCGAGCTCGATGGTCATGCCGCCCGCTACACGTCTGTGCTTCCCTCGGAGCATGTCGGGTGCGATACACGGACGATAGTCGGCCACCGCCGCCGCCATGACGAGCACGTCGCACCAGGGCGCGTGACTCGAGAGAGCGCTTTCCAGCTCTGCCGTCGTGCGGAACCGAACGACCTCCACACGCGAATCGGATGGACTCAGGCACGTCGGCCCGAGCAGAAGCCGCACAACCCAACCCAGCGACGCGGCGTGATCCGCGAGCGCCACACCGAGTCGACCGGAGGATCGGTTGCCGATATATCGAACCGCGTCGATGGGCTCGTGGGTCGGGCCCGCAGTGATGACCAGCTTTCCCGGTGAACGGCCGGGATGTGTCGGATCAGGCACGGACTGCTCCAAGGAGACCCGGGGCGGCCGAAAGTCGCCCGCGTCACACCCGTGGCGCGGAGCGTCGATTCATTCTCGTATCATCTTTGCATCCGAGGCGTTTGATCGCCACAACCGGACTTCTCATAATGCGACCCCCTTTGGGAGGCACGCTCGGAGACAGCGGCCTCGATACCATCGAGTGGGATTCTGATCGGAACTTGAACGGGCCGCGCTGACGCGTCGCCCGACGACGGGACTTTGTTCATGGCAAGATCGAGAAAGAAACTGGGTGAGATCCTCGTCGGCAAGGGTGTCATCACCCAGGACCAGGCCGAAAAGGCGACCCAGGTCGCCAAGGGATCAGGGAAGCGATTGGGGGAAGCGCTCGTCGAGAGCGGCTTTGCCAAGGAGGATCAGGTCGCTCGCGCACTGGCGGAGCAATTCGGCCTGGAATTCATCGATCTGAACGCCAGCGGCGTCTCCGGAAAGATCGAGTTCGAAGCGATCCCCGAAGACCTGATCAAGCGATACACCATCCTGCCGCTCGGCAAGAACGGCAACCGGCTTGCGCTCGCGATCCATGATCCGATGGATCTGGAACTACTGGACATGCTCCGCTTCCGGCTCAATGTCGAGGTCGAGCCGAAAGTCGCCTCCAAGTCGCAGATCCGGGCGTTTATTGAGTCCAAGGGCAAGTCCCCCTCTTCGGCGCCGAAGATGGTCGACCCCAGCGGTTCGCTGGTCACCGACTCGATCGATCGCTCGATCGATCGCTCGGTCGACCGCTCGGTCGACAAGTCGATCGACGTCGCGTCCGAAGACGCCCCGATCGTCAAGCTATGCAATCGAATCATCATCGAGGCCGTGAAGATGCGGGCCTCGGATATCCACATCGAGCCGTTCGCCGATCGCGTGCGTCTGCGCTACCGGATCGACGGCGTCTGCATGGAACGCGACAACCTCCCCAAGCGCATGCAGAACGCGGTGCTGAGCCGCATGAAGCTGATGGCGGGCGTCAACATCGCGGAGAAGCGGATCCCGCAGGACGGTCGCATCAAACTCCCGGTCGACGGCACCGCGATCGACTTCCGAGTCTCGGCATGTCCCGCGTACCACGGCGAGTCGATCGTGCTGCGAATCCTGCGTCCCGACTCGGTGCGCATCGGATTGGCGAATCTCGGCTTCGAGGCCGACAACCTGGCGATGTTCAACAAGATCATCCGCCGACCGAACGGCATCTTCCTCGTGACCGGCCCGACGGGCTCGGGAAAGACCACGACGCTCTATTCCGCGCTCGACGTGCTCAATCGTCCCGACCGCAAGATCATCACCGCCGAGGACCCGGTCGAATACAACTTCGAAGGAATCAACCAGTGCCAGGTGCGTGAGCACATCGGGCTCTCGTTCACAGCGATCCTCCGTTCGATGCTGCGTCAGGCGCCCAACATCATCCTCGTCGGCGAAATCCGCGACAAGGAAGTCGCCGAGATCGCGATCCAGGCCGCGCTCACCGGCCACCTGGTCTTCTCGACGCTCCACACCAACGACGCGCCCTCGGCAATCACACGCCTCATCGATATGGGCATGAAGCCCTTCCTCGTCGCCAGTTCGATCCAGGCGGTCATGGCCCAGCGACTCATCCGCGTGCTCTGCAAGCATTGCAAGCGGATCGCCAAGCCCGAAGAGATCGATCAGAAGTACCTCAACCTCACCGGCATCACCATGGAAGAGGCCGTTGGGCGCGTGCACACCGCCGTCGGGTGCGCCGAGTGCAACAACACCGGATACCGAGGCCGAAAGGCGATCTTCGAGATGATGGTCATGAACTCGGCCATCCGAGATCTGGCCTTCGAACTCGCCCCGATTTCCGAGCTCCGCAAGGCGGCCCTGGCCAACGGTATGCGGCCGCTCGTGTACGACGGAAAGCTCAAGATCCTCGCCGGAGTCACCACACCCAACGAGATCGCCAACTCGACGCAGGTCGAGGGTCACTGAAAATCACATCAGGCGTTGCGCCTCCCAAGCGGGGGCCCCGCGTCGAGACAACGGAGCGTGTCATGTCCTCTCAGGAAGCAAGCCAGTCAGCGCGTGTCGGCCCATCAATGCAGATCGACCGGCTTCTCGACACCGTCGTGAAGCTGGGCGCATCGGACCTCCACCTGACGGTCAATCGTCGGCCGACTATCCGGCACCACGGCCACCTCAAGGATCTCCAGACCAAGATCCTCGACTCCGACGACATGGTCGGACTCATGAAGTCGATCACTCCCGAACGAAACCAGCAAGAACTCCAGGAAGAGGGCGGCACCGACTTCGGCTTCGCTTACGGTGAGGCGGCCCGCTTCCGAGTTTCCGTCTTCCGCCAGCGAGGAGACATCGCGATCGTGCTCCGCCAGATCCCCAATCGCCTGCTCACATTCGAGCAGATCGGCCTGCCCGAGATGTGTCGCGAGCTCATCCGCCGCCCCCGAGGCATGTTCCTGGTGACCGGCCCGACCGGCTCCGGAAAGACGACCTCGCTCGCGACAATGATCGACTACATCAACATGAGCATGGATCGGCACATCGTCACGATGGAAGACCCGATCGAGTACTACCACAAGCACAAGAAGTGCATCGTCAACCAGCGCGAGGTCGGGAACGACGTCTCAAGCTTCTCCGAGGCCCTCCGACGAGTCCTCCGATCGGACCCCGACGTGATCCTCGTCGGCGAAATGCGAGACCTCGAAACGATCGAGGCCGCGGTTCGCGCCGCCGAAACGGGCCACCTTGTGTTCGGCACGCTGCATACCACCGGTGCCGCAAAGACGATCGACCGACTGGTCGACGCCTTCCCGGTTACCCAACAAAACCAGATCCGCGTGCAGCTTTCGACCGCCCTGATCTCGGTACTCTCTCAGGTACTCTTGGCCCGAATCGATCAGCCCGGCATGGTCGCTGGCTACGAGTTCCTCGTGGTGACGCCGGCGATCGCGAACCTCATCCGAGAGAACAAGACCTTCCGCATCGATTCCGCGATCCAGACTGGAAAGCGATTCGGCATGCAGTTGCTCGATGACCACCTCTGGTCGCTGTACACGCGTGACATGATCGCCGCCGAGGAAATGATTGACAAGAGTAAAAATCCGGCTGACCTTACCGATAAGGTACATCGACTCGGGCGGACAGTCGGCCGAACGGAATGGGATCAGGACGACGTCTCTACCTGAAGCACATTCCCTATCACCGCATATTATCGATCAAAAACGCGGAGTCGCATCCGTAAGGACTTCGATTCCCACGTTCATTACTTGAATCACCCGCTCGATTCTGGTCGTATAGGACGTGACACGGACTGTGCACGTCCGGAGGATCCGTCGTATGGCCATGGATATCGCACAAGAACTGAAGGGCCGCAAGCTTGGTCGAGTGCTGACCAAATTGGGGAAGGTCTCGCGCGAGCAGGTGCACGAAGCGCTCTCCGTCCAAAAGACCAAGAAGGCGCCGATTGGTCAGCTCCTCATCGAACTCGGCCATTGCACGCAGCGCGACATCCAGGCCGGTCTGGCCGGCCAGGCCGGGATGGAATTCGTTGATCTTGCGAGCATGACAATCCCCGAGGAAGTGCTTCGGGCGTTGCCCTCGGAGAACGTACAGACCTACCAGGTCGTCCCCATCGAACACAATCCAACCAGCCGGAAGCTGAAGATCGCGATGAAGAGCGCGGACAACTTCCGAGCCGTCGACGACCTTCGTCTGCTGATGGGATTCAACGTCGAGGCCGTCGTCGCTGAAGAGGACGCCATCGACGCGATCATCAAGCAGCACTACACCAAGCAGGAGTCAATGTCCGACGTCGTCAGCGCGCTGGCGACAGATTCCAAATTCAAGTCGCTGGAAGGCCGCGGCGAATCGATCGACCTCGACGCGGTGATGGAGCTTGCGTCCGACAACCAGGTTGTCAAGCTGCTGAACCTCGTGCTGCTCCAGGCGATCAAGGATCGCGCATCGGACATCCATTTCGAGCCGTTCGAGCACGAGTTCAAGATGCGTTACCGCATCGACGGCGTGCTGTACGAGATGGTTCCTCCCCCCAAGCACCTCGGGCCGGCGATCACGAGTCGCGTGAAGGTCATGGCCAATCTCGACATCGCCGAGCGTCGCCTCCCCCAGGACGGCCGCATCGAGCTGACCGTCGCGGGCAACCCGGTCGATCTCCGTGTCGCGGTGCTTCCAACCATGCACGGCGAGTCGGTCGTGATGCGAATCCTCGATCGGTCGAATGTGCAGCTCCAGCTCGATCGCGTCGGCTTTCGCCCGGACGACCTCGAGAAGTTTCGCTACCTGGTCAACAAGCCCAATGGCATCGTGATCGTCACCGGCCCGACAGGCTCTGGCAAGACCACGACGCTCTATGCCGCACTGGCCGAGCTCAACGAGATCGACACCAAGATCCTCACCGCCGAGGATCCTGTCGAGTATGACATCGATGGCCTCTGCCAGGTACAGGTGAACGACGAGGTCGGGCTCACCTTCGCCAAGGCGCTCCGATCGTTCCTTCGTCAGGACCCGGACATCATCCTCGTCGGCGAGATCCGCGACCTCGAGACCGCGCAGATCGCGGTCCAGGCCTCCCTCACCGGCCACCTCGTGCTCAGCACCCTGCACACGAACGATGCGCCGAGTTCCATCATCCGACTCGTCGATCTCGGCATCGAGCCCTTCCTCCTCACGGCCACGATCGAGGGCGTCGTCGCCCAGCGCCTTGCCCGCACGATCTGCTCCAAGTGCAAGGAGTCGTACGAACCCAGCGAGGAAGAGCTCATGGAGCTCAACCTTCGGCCGGAACAGGTCAAGGGCCGCCGGTTCTTCCGGGGCAAGGGCTGCGACAACTGCAACAAGTCGGGCTATCGAGGGCGCATGGCACTCTTCGAGATCTTTGCGATCGAGGACGAGATGCGAGAGCTCATCATGAAGAACGCCTCCACGGCGGTCCTCCGTGAGCACGCCGTCAAGCGCGGCATGCGCACCCTCCGCGAGTCCGGAATGCTCGCCATCTACGAGGGACAGACCACCATCGATGAAGTCGTAAGAGAGACGCTCGGCGAAGAGTGAACAACGGCCGCGGGCGATCGTCGCCCGCAGCACAGAGACGGAGATCCGGAGAATGGGCACGTTTGCATACGAAGCGCTGAACGCCGCCGGCAAGCCCCAGAAGGGCACGATCGAGGCATCGACGAGCGACGACGCGATCCAACGGATCAAGTCTCAGGGCTTCTTTCCCACCTCTGTCCGCGAGCAGAAGGTCAAGAAGTCTCTCATCGCCGAGGACACCAGCAAGGCCAAGAAGAAGCCCAAGAAGGGCCTCTCGTTCGGCAAGGTCAAGCCCAAGATGCTGACGCTCTTCACGCGTCAGCTCTCCACGCTGCAGGACGCGGGCCTGCCTCTTCTTCGCTCGCTCCAGATCCTTGAGGGCCAGCAGCGGCCCGGCCTGATGAAGAACGTTCTGCTCGGCGTCTGCGAGGATGTCGAAGGCGGCGCATCGCTTTCCGATGCCTTCACCAAGCACCCGCGTTGCTTCGACCGACTCTACTGCAAGATGGTCAACGCCGGCGAGATCGGCGGCGTGCTCGACATCATCCTGCAGCGACTCGCGATGTTCATGGAGAAGAACCAGTCGCTCAAGCGCAAGATCAAGGGCGCGATGATCTATCCGATCGTCGTCGTCATCATCGCCGCGCTCATCCTGACCTTCATCATGATCTTCATCATCCCGAAGTTCCAGGAGATCTTCTCGGACTTCGGCGTCGCGCTCCCAACCCTCACCGTCTGGCTGATCAACACCAGCAGCTGGGTCGCCGGCATCAACCCCGGCCAGAAGATCGGCGGCTGGGTCTTCCTGCTGATTGCGCCGTTTGTGATCTTCATTTTCCTCAAGCTCATCCGCAAGTCCGGCCCCGGGCGTGCGGTGACGGACTGGATCCTGATCAAGACGCCGATCTTCGGCCCGCTCATCAAGAAATCCACGATCGCGCGATTCACCCGAACGCTCGGAACGCTGATCTCCGCCGGCGTGCCCATCCTCGAGGCCATCCTGATCACCCGCGACACCTCGGGCAACTACGTCTACGAGAAAGCGCTCAACAACGTCCACGACTCAATCCGCGAGGGTGAGTCATTCGCCGATCCGCTCCGCGAGTCCAAGACCTGCGATGCCATCGTCGTCAACATGATCGACGTCGGCGAGGAGACCGGCGAGATGGACACCATGCTCCTGAAGATCGCCGACAACTACGACGAAGAGGTCGACGTCGCCGTCGGTTCGCTGCTCAAGCTCATCGAGCCCCTGATGGTCGTTGTGCTCGGCGGCATCGTCGGCACGATCGTCGTCGCCATGTTCCTTCCTCTGGTCGCGATGATCAACTCGCTCCAGAGCTCGAATTGACTCGCGTTCCGCACGCCCCGGCCGAACGGTCGGCGCGGGTCCAAAGGTTGAGCCACATGACCGAAGCCCGGACCAACTCGCTCCGAAGATCCCGGCCCGCGTTCACGCTGGTCGAGGTCATCTTCTCGATCCTCCTGATCGCGATCCTCATCTCGATCGCGATCGTGGGAATCCAGGCCGCATCCCGCACGGCTCAGGCCGCTGCGGATCGGCAGGCCGCGGTTGCGCTCAAGGTCGGCGTGGACAGCTTCAAGCAGGAGTTCGGCTTCTTGCCCCCGCTCGTGAAGGGGGCCGTGCCATCCGGGACGGAAGAGCCGTACAACACCACCGATCGTCGCATCAACGTGTACAACCCGTCCGATCAGAGCGACCTGAACTTCCTTCGTGGACGCAGCGGAGCCGCCGACGGCGCACCCATCAGCGACGACGCGCCCTTCCGATTCTCCATCCAATCTCTTCCTTACTACCTTGGCGGTGTTCTCGACGCCGATGCCGACGGCGTCGCGGGCCCCGGCTTCCGAGCGCCGCGCCGCGATGGAAGCTTCTCCAAGTCGGGTTCCAGCTACCAGCCCTTCATCGACACCTCGAAGAAGTCGCTCCGGGCCTGGTCGTCGCCCGATACCACTCGCCCATATGTCATCGAGTTCCGCGACCGCAACGGCGTCCCGATCCGCTTCTATCGCTGGGCGAAGGAATCCGACGCGGAGTTCAACCGCAACGGCCTGAGAACGCTCAACATCCCCAAGGTCTTCGGAGACGCCGCGAGCGACACCGACGATCGCGCCTCTCCCGCCGACACGATCCCCGCGCTCAGGGATGCCGAGTACGCGATCCTCGCCGCAGGTCCGAACCGTGTCTTCGGCGACATCAAGTCCGGCGGCTCCGACAAGGGCACCGGTACCGAGTCGCTCACCGAGGTCCAGCGGACGCTCGGCGTCTCCGCATCCAAGTCCGCCGTCGCCGTGGAGCAGGAAGCCCGCAAAGACAACATCCTGGAGACCGGACGATGAATCGCACAACGCGGACATCCCCGGCCCGTGCGTTCACGCTCATCGAGCTGCTCGTGGTCGTGTCGCTCCTCTCGATCCTTCTCGCCATCGCAATCCCTGCGTTCTCTGGGCTCATCAAGTCCAACGAGCGAGCGATGGCCGACAGCAAGCTCAAACTCGCTGCAACGCTCGGTCGCGATGCCGCGGTCCGCGCGGGTCGCGGGCGCGACGGAGCCGTCGCCTTCTTCTTCACGCCCGGCGGCCGCCTGCGAGCCGTGCCGTTCGTCAAGGTCGGGGTCATCGAGGACGAAGACGACACGGGAAGCCCGATCGAACGCGACATCTTCGTCCAGGTCGACAAGTTCGAATCGATCGAGCTCCCGCGCGGGTGGTCCGTCCGCGGCTACGCCCCACCCAACACCATCGATGCGCAGTGGTACGACCGCACCGTCCTTCCCGGCGAGCGTGACGAAGGCAACTGGGTCTTTCCGGAGACCGGTTTCTACGACCCCTCCGACACCAACGACGGCGGCGATCGCCAGACGTTCTTCATCCGCTTCGATGCCGGCGATGGCACCGCCTCGGTGCCCAAGTCCCGCGACGCGCTCCTCCTCGATCCCAGCACCTCCCGAAAGCTGCGCGAACGCACCCCGTTCAGCACGTTCAATATCGATCGCGCTGCCAGCCACCTTGCGTACGTCCGCTCGATCCTCGAATTGCCCCCCAGCGACTCGCGCCGCCGCGAGTTGCTCGGCGATGAATCACCCGACACCGTGCTCGCTCGCCAGGTCACCCAGCTCGCGCTCTACAACGAGAGCGAGCTGGCCGGCGCGCTCCGCGTGCGGCTCGATCGCAACACCGCCACGATCTACCAGTCCGACGAAGATCCGAAGCTGGTCGCAACCGTCTCGCTCGGTGACCTCGTCAACTGGATTGAGGGGCGCAACGTGGCGTCCGATGCGCCCGGCAAGCCCGCAGACAAGGCGGCACGGGTCTACTTCGTAGAGCGATACTCCGGTTCGCTCCGGGAGATGTTCCCATGATCCATCGCCACGCCCGACTGCTTGCCGCCTTCTCGCTCATCGAGGTGCTGATCTCGGTGCTCGTGCTCGCGCTCGGCCTGCTCGGGCTCGGAGCGATGTTCCCGGTCATCATCCGCCAGCAGCGCCAGGCGACCGACGCCACCATCGGAACGATGGCCGCCAACGCCGCGCGTCTCGAACTCGAAAGCAACGGCATCTTCCGCGGCGAAGCCGCGATCCCCGGCACCGCCGGAGGGCCGATCGGAGATCCCACGCCGATGCCGCCCTGGTCGGTCGTGCTCGATCGTCTCCTCGCTTCGCCCTCCACGAGCACCTATCTCGCCGTCCCCACGTACGACGGCACGACCGGGATGATGAGCGTTGGCGAGGGTGCGAGCACCGCAAACATCCCCATGGCCGCCCGTCTCTTTCCCACGCCCGTCCCGAACGGCGCTCAGCCACGCTACGTCTGGGACCTGATCTACCGCGCCGCCGGAACCGATCGTCTCGAGGCGTTCATCATCGTTCGCCCCATCGATCCGAACATCCGCATCAAGCCCGGCCTCTCCCTCTCCGACGTCCTCGCGCCGCAGAGCCCCGCCGGCGAGCTCTTCCCGCCGACCAAGCTCGCGGTCTCGGTGAACAAGTCGTCCATGCTTCCGCTGCTCGATGGATCGATCTCGGGCTCCACCGAATACTCGATGCCGGTAAAGATGCGGGTCGAGGGCAGCATCGTCTACGACGATTCCTCCACCGATCTCAACAAGCACCGCAATCGCATCTCGTTGAAGCCCTCGGGTTCCGTCGAGAAAGCCCTCGCCGCGACGCTGCTCCGAACCGGTCAGAAGATCATCGATCGCAAGGGCACGATCTACACGGTCATCGGCGTCCCGCAGTCCTCGGCCTACGACGTCACGGTGCTCGTTGATCCGCCGATCCCCGGCAGCATCGAGGACTCAACCGATCTCGGCCCGGTCTACTTCGTGCCGCAGACTCCGGCCTCGGTCACCAAGGTCACGATCATCCCATGAATGACATGCCACGAAAGACCAACCATCTCGGCCCGGACCGCGCGTTCACGCTCGTCGAAACGCTGGTGGCGATCGGTGCGGTCGCGCTGATCTCGGTCGGCATCGCCGCCGTGTTCCAGTCCGTCGGTCGAACCGTGACCACCGGCCGGCGCGTGAGCAACTTCACGCAGTTTGCCACGCTCGTCGAACGCCAGATGCGATCCGACTTCTCACGCATGACGCGTGACGGCTACCTCGTGATCCACCACCAGTACGCCAGCGACCTCAACGGGAGACGCATCCCGGTCCTCCCCTACGAGGGCGCGCCCGCGTCCGCGGCCGAGGAACGCCGCATCGACGAGATCCTCTTCTTCGCCAAGGGCGATTTCACCTCCGCCCGCGAGCCCATGGCCCCCGGCGTGCTCGGTCGCTCCGGCAACGCCGCGATCTACTACGGCCATGGTGTGCTCTGGCCGGTGGAGTTCGACTCGCTCGGCGATCTGTGGAGCACGCCCGAGGTCGACGACATTCCCGCAGTGATCGCGCCGCTGACGCTCGGGTACCGGCCGACGGCGACCACGCCGGTCGAGGAATTCCCGAATCAGTATGCCTCCGCTTGGAATCTCACCCGACAGGTCACGCTCCTCGCCCCGCTCTCGTCCACCGAGAACCGGTACACGCCCGGAGGCATCTACGGCTACCCGTCAACCAGCAACTTCCTCATCGATCAGGACGCCCAAGTCGCGCTCCAGCCCGCCTCGGTCAGCATCTTCCGCACGCTCTCCCGCATGAATCTCGGAGCCACAGGAGGCCCCGTCATCGGTGGGGGCGTCAAGCCGCTCCGCGACGCATCAGGAGGCGGGCTCATCGGTCGCCGGCCGATCCGCTCGACCGGCCTTATCGATATCGCAACCACCGACCTCGCGGAGATCCGCTCCATCACCCAGTCGATGGCCTACACCAACAAGACCGACATTCTCGCCCCGAGCGACATCGCCGGCGCCGGACGATTCGTGAACTTCCGCAAGGACCAGATCGAGCTCGACGCGACCGACCCGGTCAATCGCCCGGGCGGCTTCAACGTGATCCCGAGACTGACCAAGGACAACATCGGCTCTCCCTCGTCCAATCCCGATCGGGACGTGCTCGACAACATCCACACCTGGATGCGCGAGGCCTTCCCCGCCAACTCCTTCGGTGATCGCAGCTCGCTCACCGCCGACGACCAGGCATATATCCGCTCTCGTGCGGAGCCTGTCCCCCCAGACTACTTCACCGCCGCTTCGCTCCCGGACGATCTCGAACGCACCTACCGCCGCGCCGACCAGCTCGCGCTCACATCCTCCGTCTTCGTGCCCCGCTGCACGGAGTTCATTGTCGAGTGGACCTTCGGGCAGGCCGACACCTACGGCCGGCTCGTCTGGTTCGGCGGCAAAGAGACGCCCGGCATCGTCGGAGACACGATCCGACTCTACCCAGGGCTCCCCAGTCTCGTGAACACCGAAACGGCATGGTTCCGTCCCTTCGCGGACCTCCCCATGTCCGCGCCCGTGACCAAGGCCCACCGTGTCTCGCCGTACCTGATCTACTCGAGTCAGGACCTCGCCAACTTCACGGTTGGCGCCGCAGCAGGCGTCAACAACGCCCAGGCCACCGCCCACTTCGGCTACCTCGATCCGACGCATCCGCAGTCTTCGCTCGGTTTGAGCAGCGATCCGCGCATCGTGCCGTGGTCGTGGCCGAAGCTCGTCCGCGTCACCATGACGCTCTCAGATCCCGTCGATCCCTCGATCGAAGAGTCCTTCCAGTTTGTGTTCGATGTCCCGGCCGATCCGAGGCCGTGACCGTCTGTTGTATGTGTGGGTGGGTGGGTCCGCCCAAGGAATGGAGTTGAACCAATGAATCTCTTCCAAAGAACCCACGCAGGCCTCCGCGCTCGCTCGCGCCAGACCCGGCGCGGCACGTTCATCGTGCTCGTCGTCGGCATGCTCGCGCTCATGGCCATCATCGCCGTTGTCTACTTCTCCATCGGTCAGGCCGACGCGAGGTCGAGCGCCGCTCTCGTCAGCGCCAACTCCCGCGACGACGTTCCCAACGCCGTGCGCGACTACATCAAGATGATCATCGCGGACGATGTCACCGCCTTTGTCGATCCCGGCGCTGCCGCCGTCGATCGCACCCAGCGGTACGTCCGCGAGGCGTGGGACTATCCATACACAAGCCCGCTCGCACGCTCCATCGACCCGATCGCCGCCAACCGCTTCAACCCAGTCGGCACACGAGGCGATGATCCCTGGCTCCGATCCTCCGAGCCGACCATCATCGGCACCGGCGCGACCTGGGGCGACGAACCCCTCGAGAACGCCTACAAGAGCCGGCGTGACTGGCTCAACTTCTCGAACATCGCCCCCGATGGAAACTACGTCAACCTCTACAACCTCCGCCCCTCATCCGCTGGCGGCCCATCAGGAGGCGGATTCGACGCGACCGTCCTCAATATGCGTCGATCGCTGTCGCTCTTCGACCAGAACGGCGTCCCAGGCGCGACCACGCTCGACGACGGAAGGCCCGTCGTCGCGCTGATCCCGGCCCACTTCTCCTATCGCCAGCGCAACGCCTTCCGCCCGCTCTACGACGACCTGCCCTACAACGATGCCAACTACGTGCCATACTCCTACGCCGACGCCGACGGCGATGGCTTCGTCGATTCCCGCTGGCAGGAACTCGTCAACGCCTCCAATCCCGCGGTCGATCCGACGTACGTCGTCCGTCCCAACGATGGCCTCCGATACTTCATCGCCGCCAGCATCATCGATCTCTCCGCGCGGATCAACGTCAACACGGCAACGGACATGGTCAACGCCCCGACCGCCGATTCGCCGGCAGGAGTGACCCCCGCCGACTTCGACCTGCGCGGCATGCTTGCGATGCAGGACCCGTTCGAGATCTACGCCGGCGCGTACGGCGATCCCCTCGGCGATTCCGCGTCCGGCGACTACAACATCTGGAACCCCACCGATCCGGAGTCGGTCGAGAATTACGCGCTCCAGACAAACGCGATCGCCTATGACGTCGGTGTCGGCGGCTACAACGCGCTCCGCCTCGGCATCGAGACCTCGGTGATCCCACCGCCCCGTTCCGACCTCACCGCCTTCGCCAAGAAGTACCTCGGCGACGCTGCCGAGGGCGACCGAACCATGCTCGGCGGCCTCGACCGCGAGAAGTCGTATCTCTCCGCCGGTGCCGGCAGCGCGGGCGCGACGCTCACCTCCACGGGCCTCGTCCTGTCTGGCGGATACGGCCTCTCCGATCTGACGGAGCTCCTGACCTTCCGCGTCGCCAACGACCCCGACCAGCTCTCGATCCTGGAGTCCGCCGTCGGTGGCCGTTTCCCCGAGAGCGGCGCCGATGCCGCTCGTACGAGGCGCTACAGCGCGCTGCGCGACAACCGCACCCTCGCCTTTGAGCGCCCCGGTGCAACATTGCTCGCGCCCGATGCCGACAAGCTCGACGCCGCGATGCTCCTTTTCGCGACAGATGCCCGCCAGCGTCTGACCACGATCTCCGGCGACCGGCCCATCCGCCCCGCGCCGACCAACGCCGCCATTCTTCAGACCAATGCCACCGATTCTCGCTACGACTTCTCCACCAGCGTTCGGTCGTTGATCTTCAATCGCGATGCCGCCCGCCTCTTCCGAGGTTACGCCGACGCTCTCTCCCCCTTCTCCGGCATCGGCAACGTCTGGAATCGCGCCGCAGGGGACTTCAACCAGACCCGATTCCTGGCCTACGGATACGACGGCCCCGAGCTCGGCATGCGCATGGCCGCCCACTCGGCGGTGAATCTCCTCGCCGCGACCCGATTCGACGGCATCGCGGGCACCGAGGATTTCGAGCCATATCCCTACACGCTCATCCTCAACGAGGGCGCGCGGTCGAACCTCAACACCGAGACAGGCACCGATGTCGGGAGCCGCACGTACAAGCAGGCCTGGTGGGAAGTCGACACGCGGCGCCTCGACCTGACCTCTGCCCGGATCGCACCGTCGACCGTCGCCATGCCCACCAACGCAGTGACCATGTACGGCGTAAAGCCCCAGCCGGTGATCACCCAGGCCACGGCATTCACCGTCTACGTCGACGCGCCCGCCACGCTCGGTGGCGATGTCGATGTCGGCTCGCTCGGAACGGGCGCGCCGCCCGTCATCGAACTCGTCCCGATCACCATCAACGGCGACACCACATGGGGCGCGAACTCGGACTACCTCGGTCGCGTGCTCGCCATCCAGCTCACCAATCCGTACGACGACATCGACATCCCGCTCTCACGCGACGACCTGACGACCGAGGGCACGACGATCTCTTCGACCGAGGTCCTGTTTACCTATTACATCGAATTCGGCGGCAAGACCTACAAGCTCGCGGAGTTCGATCCCGACGACGCCTCCGGGCTCAAGTCGCTCGTTCTCCGTCGCGATGAGTGCCGGAACTTCGTCATCCTCGACGCGTCGTACGCCACGTTCAACGCCCGTTGGAACGCGGTCTACGCCAAGTACGCCTCCGGGCCGATCGATCCCTCCGCCTCTCCGTTCCGCAAGTGGCTCAATGCCCAGTTCTCCGTCGAGAACGACCCATCGACAATCGACCCGGCCATCATCGTCGCCGTCAACGTCCGCACCGGCGCGATCGAGCCCGCCGGTGAGATCTTCTCCGGCACCACCGATCAGCAGCGCTCGATCCGACTCTGGCGCGCCATGATCTCCAACGCCTCCGACGACAATATGGTCGCCTCCTCGGGCATGAACAACCCCGACAACGACTACCTCGTCGATCGCATGCGCGATCCCGCCGGCTCCGGTGCCACGCTCAAGCGCGAGCTCCCCGCCGGAAACCAGGACATCAGCGGCACCTTCGGCCTCGACGAAACCTACACCGGCACGCCCTCGAGCACGAACAACAACACCGGCTTCACCATCTCGCTCCGCGCCTCGGTCCGCCGCCCCGATGAGAGCTCGGTCGGAGACACCGGCGTCCCGGCCTACATGATCGAAGCCAAGTCCAGCAGCCGCAATCGGACCGCGACCGATCCCTTCTCCCCATCCTCCGTCGATCGAGAGGACTTCGAGCAGAACACCAACGGTGCGTACGCCCGCTTCTCCCTCTTCATCGATGGCACCGCCAACGCCACCCCGCCGACCGATGTGCTCATGACGACCGCCCGCGAACACGCCGACGAGAAGACCGGTGGCGCGATCGGCAACAACCGCACCGGCGTCGCCTATTCGGCGCTGATCCCCGAGTTCCCGCGCTCGCTGCGAGCCCGTGCCACCTCGGGCACGCTGCGTCCCGCCGATCTCCTGCTCCCCTTCGCCATCGGACCATTCGTCGAGATGGACGCCACCGGCGCGTCGCAGATCAGCGACTTCAGCCCGGCTGTTGATCGCTTCTACACGCTCGGCGAGGCCCTTGCCCTCGCCCTGGACTACGACGGCGGCCCCGCCGGCGCGCCCATCGCCGATCTCGGCAGCCCGAACCGCAACCCAGGGGGTGTCCTCGCCGCCCCGCGCCCCGCGATCACTCGCGCCAACCTCGTCTTCGACGACTACGTCCTCTTCCGCGATGTCGACCTCAATGGCCAGTTCACCTACGCCGCCGGAGCCGTCACCGATGCCCTCTACGGCACGGGCATCCCCGCGGCGCTCTCGATCCTCGACATCTTCCACACCATGAACACGAGCATCCGCTCGGAGCGTGTCTCCACGCCCGGTAAGGTCAATATCAACACTGCGCCGACCGAGGTCGTCCGTGCCGCCCGGATGCTCAGCCCCTTCGACGCCGTGCCGACCGACTGGTCGTGGTTCACCCCCGCCGGGCAGCACGACGGAAACTCCGATATCGCCTCGACCCTGATCGCCTACCGCGACAAGATCCCACTCCACCCGCGCCGCGCCGCTGGCTTCAACGCCGCCGCCATTCTCGACTTCAGCGATCTCAACGACGCGGCCGACGATCTGAACCAGGACGGCGACAACAACGGCCGCTTCTTCGCGACCGACGTCCCCGGACTGCGCGAAACCCCGGGATTCCGATCGATCGGCGAGATCATGCTCGCCCGCGACATCCGCGCCTCGAATCCCGAGGGCCTGCTGCACTCCATCGATCGCCTCGGGTACGACTCCCAAGACACAACCGCGCCAGGCGTGGACGCCGCAACTGGCAACACCTCAACCGACGACATCGCCGACGACTACAGCGAACGCCTCGCCATCGGCAACAGCGTGGCCAATCTCTTCTCCGTCCGGTCCGATTACTACGCCGTCTGGTTCGTCCTCCACGGATATGCCCAGACCGATGTCGCCTCTCTCAAGCCAACCGATCCGCTCGTCCCCACCGTGGCCCGCCGATTCCTCATGGTTGTCGACCGCTCCAACGTCAACGTGAAGGGCGACGAGCCCCAGGTTGTTCTCTTCAAGGAACTTCCCTACTGACCGCGGCACCCGCCGCTCCCCATCCAGCCCCACCCCCCGACGCGGCGGCATCGATCGGCGATGTCGCCGCGTCACCTTTCCTACACTCCGCCCGGCGTGCCGCTCGAGGCCCGCCATGTCCAGGGTGTAGCTCAGCTTGGTAGAGCGCGTGGTTTGGGTCCACGAGGCCGCAGGTTCGAATCCTGTCACCCTGATTGCTCGCGGGGGCGATTGTTCCGCTGCAGAGGTCATGCCCGTTCCTGCCGGAGTCGCCAGGTGCTCGCCGTCACGGGCTCAACTCCGCCGGACTTGGTTCGCTCCTCGTTCCGCCCCGAGGCGGAGAAACGCAGACCACCATGGCACTTCTCATCGGCGTTGGTCTGGCCTTGGCCGTTGCGTTGTTCGCTCGCTTTGTGGGGCTCGACCGCGACCGTGCTTTCTATGCGACGGTGCTGATCGTCGTGGCTTCGCTCTACGACTTGTTCGCGGTTATCGGCGGTTCGACGCGGGCGATTCTACTCGAGTCCGTTGTCATCATCGGGTTTCTGGTGGTCTCCGTGCTCGGGTTCAGGCGGAGCCAGTGGATTCTGGCCGCAGGCCTGCTCGCACACGGCATCTTTGATGTGTTCCATGGACACGTGATCTCAAACCCCGGCGTGCCCGCGTGGTGGCCCGATTTCTGCTTCGGCTACGACGTGATGGCCGCGATGTACCTGGCGTGGATCATCGTGGCGCGCGGCGGGCCCAAAGGATGGGCCTGATCTGTCCTGAATCCGCGGGCACGCCGGAGGCAACCGGCCGTGTGTCGGTCAGGCCCCGCGCAGGTTGAAAGCGCGGCCGACGATCCCTTGAACTTGGCATCCATCTCCCAAACGCTCTGGGAAATGAGCCGTCTTGGCATACGTGCTCCGCGATCTGCGGAGCGCAAGCCAAGCCGGTCTTTCGGAGGGCAGATCGAATGGCTCGCTCTCTCTTGCAGCAGTTCGCCCGTTCACAATGGGAACCGCCAGACGGAACTCTCAAGCGCCGATCTCGGTGCGCGTCCCGACGTTGATGATCGATCGAGCGATTCGGCGCGATCAGTCCGTCAGATCGAAGCGATCGAGGTTCATGACCTTGTCCCACGCGGCCACAAAGTCACGCACGAACACCCTCCTCGAGTCGTTGCACGCATAGACCTCTGCGAGCGCCCGAAGCTGGGAGTTCGAACCAAAGACGAGATCGACGACTGTGCCCGTCCACCTGGGTTCACCCGTCGCCCGATCGCGCCCTTCCAACACGCCCTCCGTCGCCGCTGACTTCTGCCACTTCGTGTTCATGTCGAGCAGGTTGACGAAGAAATCGTTCGTGAGCTCCCCAGGCCGCGCGGTAAACACGCCATGCGTCGAACCCCCGTGGTTGACGCCGAGCACGCGCATGCCGCCGACAAGAACCGTCATCTCAGGCGCAGTCAGCGTGAGGAGGTTCGCGCGATCCACCAGAAGTTCCGCCGCCGATCCCTCGAGCCCCTTGCGGGAATAGTTGCGGAATCCGTCTGCCGCGGGCTCCAGCGCGTCGAACGCACCCGCATCGGTCTGCTCGGGTGAGGCGTCGGTTCGACCGGGTGCGAATGGGACCTCCACGTCGTCGCCCGCCCTCTTCGCAGCGGCTTCGACCGCTGCGCACCCGCCAAGGACGATCAGGTCGGCGAGCGAGACCCTCTTCTGACCACCCTGCGCGTCGTTGAATTCCCTTTGAATCGCCCGCAGCGCCAGCAGCGCCTTATCCAGCTCGACCGGCTCGTTGACATCCCAGTCTCGCTGCGGTGCGAGACGAATGCGAGCCCCGTTGGCCCCGCCGCGCTTGTCGCTGTCGCGGAAGGTCGAGGCCGAGGCCCAGGCAGTCGCAACCAGCCGCGAGATGGACAACCCAGATCCGAGGATCCTTGCTTTCAGGGCCGCGATGTCCCGTGCGTCGATCAGCGGGTGATCCGCGGCGGGGACCGGATCCTGCCAGATCAGCGGCTGCTTGGGCACGAGCGGACCGAGGTACCGCGTGATCGGACCCATGTCGCGGTGGGTGAGCTTGAACCAGGCTTGGGCAAACGCATCCGCGAACAGTTCCGGATCCTCGAAGAACCGCCTCGAGATCTTCTCGTAGATCGGGTCAAATCGAAGCGCATGATCCGTGGTCAGCATGGATGGCGCGTGGCGCTTCGAGGGGTCGTGTGCATCCGGCACCGTGCCCGCGCTCGCGCCGTTCTTCGGCGTCCACTGGTGCGCGCCCGCCGGGCTCTTGGTCAGCTCCCACTCGTGGCCGAACAGGTTCTCGAAAAAGTTGTTGCTCCATCTCGTTGGCGTTGTGGTCCACGTGACTTCCAGGCCGCTGGTGATCGTGTCGCCCCCTTTCCCCGTGCCGAACCCACTCGTCCAGCCGAGGCCCTGCTCCTCAACGCCGACCGCTTCCGGCGCACCGCCCAGGAGCGACGCATCGCCGGCGCCGTGGGTCTTGCCGAACGAATGGCCGCCGGCGATGAGCGCGACCGTCTCCTCGTCGTTCATCGCCATGCGGCTGAACGTCTCGCGAATATCCCTCGCCGCAGCAAGTGGATCGGGATTCCCGTTCGGCCCCTCCGGGTTCACATAGATGAGGCCCATTTGCACGGCCGCGAGAGGATTCTCAAGGTCACGGTCCCCGCTGTACCGTTCGTCCGCGAGCCACGTGCCCTCGGAACCCCAGTAGATACTCTCGTCCGGCTCCCAGGTATCTGCTCGCCCACCACCGAATCCGAATGTCTTGAACCCCATTGACTCAAGCGCGACGTTGCCCGCGAGAATCATGAGATCGGCCCATGAGATCTTGCGCCCGTATGTCTGCTTGATCGGCCACAGCAACCGCCTCGCCTTGTCGAGGTTCACGTTGTCTGGCCAGCTGTTGAGCGGTGCGAAGCGCTGAGCGCCAGAGCTGGCCCCGCCACGCCCGTCGCCGATGCGGTACGTGCCCGCGCTATGCCACGCCATGCGGATGAACAGCGGTCCATAATGGCCAAAGTCGGCAGGCCACCAGTCCTGCGAGTCGGTCATCAACGCGTGCAGATCCTTGATCACCGCGCCCAGATCGAGGCTCTCAAACTCCCTCGCATAGTCGAACGCTTCGCCCATGGGATTGGACTGTGGGGAGTGCTGGTGCAAGATCCGCAAGTTGAGTTGATTGGGCCACCAGTCCGCGTTCGTGCGCGCACCCGCGATCGTGGGCTTGCGAACGCCGCCCGAGAACGGGCACTTGCTTGAGCCATCTGCCATGTGCGAGATCCTTGTGTTGAACTGGAATGCCGAAGATCTGGCCTCAAGAGTGGTGCGCGGTGGGCGCGTCGCTGTCGCCGGAGCCCGGAGCCGCCAGACACGCCGGACACGTTCCCCAAAAAATCACCTCTGCCTCAACGATCCGAAAGCCCGAAGCGTCGGCGGCAGTCAAGCACGGCGCCTCGCCGATCGCGCAGTCGGTGTCGACCGTCTTGCCGCACGTTCGACAGATCAGGTGATGGTGGTTATCACCGATCCGATCCTCGTAACGCGCCGCCGAGCCGGCCGGTTGGATCCGCCGGAGGATGCCCCGTTCGGCCAGAACACCGAGGACGTCGTATACCGCCTGCCGCGAGATCGAGCCGATCTCGATACGAACGGCTTCAGCGACCTCTTCCGCTGTGCAGTGCGGCCGCCCCGATACCGCCCGCATGACCGCCAAGCGTTGAGCGGTGACCTGAAGCCCCCGATCTCGAAGCAACTTGGCTGAATCACCTGTCATGCACTGATCGTAGATGACAAGCGGACTGAGTCAAAATACGGAGTAAGTCCAAACCTGTCGAGATCGAACCGAGCCGAACGTCGTCCGCGATCGCGTCTGCCTCGCGAGTCTGTTCCCGTGCTCAATCTGCGGTGAGTGCCACAGGGTCCAACTCGATCGCTCTCCAAGCAACGCGCTTCCTGAGTGGCGTCGACCAAACTCCCGCATTGGGGTGTGGGGAGGGGGGACACGCCCCGCAGCCAACTAGGCCACACCAGCCCGATCAAAGACCTCCCTCATGAACGCGCCCTTTGCGCTTGCATAGCCATCTCGATCATCGCCGAACCTCGCAGCGAGTTCTCCCTTCAACGCCGCGTATCGTGCCGCCAACTCCGGGCTTGTTCGAAGCACTTCGCGTACCGCCAAGTGCCGAATTGCCTCCCTTGATCGCTCGACGAGCATGTGAACGTGGTGCGTCCGAGGCGAGCCCTTGACGAACAAGTGCCGCCCCTCGATCCCGAATTCACCCGCGTACCAATACCCCATCGCCCGCATCGGTTCCACGCACGCGAACCCATCCCCAAGTGTCCTCACCAGCGGCATCAGATCCAGCACCGGCTTCGCGATCAGCCCCGGCACCGACGTGCTCCCGATGTGCTCCACCCGCAGGACCAGAGTCCCGCATGCCGAGGCGATACGCCCGCACTCCTCCTCAGCCGCCGAAAGCCAGCGTGGGTCGTGCTCCACGAGCACGATTCGCTCGCTCGCCAACCACAGCTCTTCGGGGTCGATCGCAGGCCGTGTATCCATCTCAGAATCGTAACCCGGTCAATCCGAAGCCACGTCCGCCGAATCCACGGCACCATCGCTCGCATATCTCGCGTATCGTCCGCCCGTGACGCCGACTCCTGCCGCACACCCGCATCCCCGTTCGCGCTCCCGCTGGTCGATCCCCGGCATCATCGGTGGTTCCATCGTCCTCTGCATGCTGGTCGTCTGTCTGGGCTCGCTCCCGTGGACGCTCGCCCGAACGAGCGAGGGCCCGAGATACGCCGTCGGACAGGTTGAGAACGCACGCAAGGCCCCGGGCGACGGCACCCTTCTCGGCACCGATCACCTCGGCCGCTCACTCGCCACCCGCTGCCTTGTCGGAGGCGCGATCTCACTGATCGTCGGTCTCGCCTCCGGGCTGATTGCCGTCACCATCGGAACGCTCTACGGCGCAATCGCCGGATACGCGGGTGGGCGCATTGATGCCGCCATGATGCGCATCGTCGACATCCTCTACGGACTTCCCTATGTACTACTCGTCGTGCTCCTTGCCGTCGCTGGCAACGCGCTCGTCGAAGAGTTCCAGGCCCGCACCCGCGAACGAGCCGGTTGGACCCGGTCTGAGGCCGCGCGTCTGATGCGCGACGCCGACCCCGCCGCGTCCACAGGCCGCGCCGAGGTCGAGCGATGGATGCTGGGCAACCCCGAGTCGCGGATAACACTGGATGCCCGCGCGCTCGAGGCCCGACCGCCGCGCATGTTGACCGAGCGAGCCCGCGTCTCTCTTGACACGCTCACGCTCCTCATCGCGATCGGATGTGTGAGCTGGCTGACCATGGCGCGTGTCATCCGTGGCCAGGTCCTCTCCCTCAAGTCTCGCCCATTCGTCGAGGCCGCCCGCGCCGCAGGCGCATCGCCGGCACGCATCTTTCGCCGCCACCTTCTGCCCAACCTCCTCGGGCCCATCATCGTCTACGCGACGCTGACCGTTCCACAGGCAATCCTGCAGGAGAGTTTCCTCAGCTTCCTCGGCATCGGCATCAAGCCGCCTCTGCCGAGTTGGGGGAACCTCGCCGCCGACGGGCTCGCCGAACTCAACCCCTATCGCTCGCACTGGTGGCTCCTCGCCGCTCCCTGCACGCTCCTCGCCGTAACGCTTCTCGGCCTCAACTTTCTCGGAGAGTCGCTCCGCAACGCGTTCGATCCGCGGAGGGCGGGTGCGCCATGAGCGTCGATCACGCAATCCAGACACGCACGGTGTTGACGGTGCGAGGCCTCTCCCTCTCCTTTCCGACACAGACTGGACGGGCGACGGTTCTCGATCACGTTTCGATCGACATCGCCAGCGACCAGACGCTCGCGCTTGTCGGTGAGTCCGGCAGCGGCAAGTCGATGACCGCACTCGCCATCATGCGTCTGCTCCCCGACGGCGCATCCGTGGATGGGGGCCGCATCACGCTCCACGACTCGGCGACTCCCGAATCACTCGAAGACAAGTCGCCGCGCGCGATGCGAAGTGTTCGGGGTGCGCGCATCGCGATGATCTTTCAGGAACCCATGACCTCGTTGAACCCGGTCCTGACCATCGGCGACCAGCTCATCGAGGCGATACGCCTCCACCGACAGGACGCGAGGTCCGCACGCGATGCGCGTGCGCTGGCCGCGTCCGCCCTCGAAAGGACCGGCATCCCCGACGCCGGCGACCGGCTCTCGTCATACCCACACGAGTTCTCCGGCGGCATGCGCCAGCGTGTCATGATCGCCATGGCGATGCTCTGCCGCCCGTGTGTCCTCATCGCCGACGAACCCACAACCGCTCTCGACGCGACCGTGCAGGCCCAGGTGCTCGACCTCATCGCCGACGCCCGGCGCGAGCGAAACCTCGGCGTCCTGCTTATCACACACGACGTCGGCCTCGTCGCCGAACGATCGGAGCGGGTGTGTGTCATGTATCGTGGACGCGTCGTAGAAACGGGGCCGACCCGCGAGGTGCTCTCCTCGCCGCTCCATCCATACACGCGGGCTCTGCTCGCGTGCGCGCCGCGACTCGGGCGTCGTGCGTCCCGCCTGCCGACCGTCGCAGAGATCATTGGCGATGCCCGCTCCGTGCGAGGCACGATCTCGGGCCACACACCCTGGTGGCCGGATCATGAGCCGCCTCCCGAAGCAATCGGAGGTTTCTCGCCCTGCCGGCTGATCTCTCGCGGCGACTCGCGAGCCGTGGGCGTCTGGAACGAGATCGCCTCGCTCGCGTCCGACGCCAACACCGGGTAATGTGTCCGCATGCGGGTCCTCATCATCGCCGATGAGATCTTCGGTGTGCGCGAGCACGCCATGCTGTCGCGCCTCGAGATCGGATTGGCCGACGAGGGCGTGCGAGTGGTGCACGCCGTCCCACAGGGAATCGAAGGCAGCGAGATGTCGATGCCGCTCATCGAGTCGATGCGATTCGACGCCGCCCGCGTGCCCTTCACGCGAGGCCTCCGGGCCGCTCGTCTCGCCGGACATGTCGCGGCAATCAATTGGACGGACGAAGAGCGATCCGACGCGACCGGCGCAGCCCGCATCGTCGATGTGGTGCACGCCTTCGGCGGCTCAATCTGGGACTTCTCACTCGATGTCGCGCGCCGCCTGAACGCCGCGATTGCCTTCGAGGTCTGGCGCATGGGTCTCGTGGACCAGGCCATCTCGATGAGCAAACTCGCGCCGGACATCCCGCGTGTGTTCCTCGCCCCCGATGTCGCGATCGAGCGACGGCTCAAGGCGGCAGGCCTCACCGCCGTCCGAGCCACGCCCTGGGGCGTCCACGCGATGACTCGCTCACGATCGGTCATCGGCCGTGAATCGTCCGTCAGCATCATCATCACCGGCGGCGGGCGCGATGCGCGAGCGACGATCGCCGCGCTTGAGGGCGTCCAGCTCGCGATCGCCGAACGGTCCGATGCCGTTGTCTTCATGGATGCGGTCGCGGCGCGAAGAGCCCGTGTCTGGCCCGTTGCAAAGCGCCTCGGGCTCCTCGACCGGCTCTCTCTCATCGACGACATCGAGCAGCGCAGAGATGTCGCGCTCCGTGCCGACATTCTTGTACAGCCCGAGGCCGTGGGAGAGCAGCGCAGCGTGCTTCTCGACGCGATGGCCGCGGGCATGGTCGTTGTCGCCGCGGCCGACCCGAGCGTCTCGTGGCTCGTCGACGACCAGACCGCATGGCTTGTGAGAGAAAACTCGCCAAGGGTCTGGGCTCAGGCGATCGGCCGTGCCCTCGCCGAGCCCGAGCGTGCCCGGGCTCTCACCGGCCGTGCGATGAGCCGCGTGTCGAACGAGCATCGGGCCACGGCCCACGTCGCATCGGTCCTTGGTGCGTATGAGTGGGTCGTCGGCGGGCCCAAACCTCGTGTCGATTCGAGCCCCAAGGGCTGACGAGCCAAGCGAACCCGTACGCGTCTCGCCGTTATGGGGCCCAAAATAGCGACAGAAAGCGCTTGTATCTCACGTTCTGTGAGGCATGTTTGGAGAAGGAGAGAATCTCCTTCAGTCGCGAAGGACGCGCCGGGCACGTGCTCGGCCTCGCGAAGCGTCGGCCACGGACCGGCCTAGACAAGACAGGTGGGACATGTACAAACTGGCAACCATCGCGGTTCTCGCGCTCTCTGCTGCGGGCTCGGCATTCGCGCAGTACGACGAACTCGCCGGCACGTCGAATCGATATCCCAAGGCCATGGTCGACGATGTCAACCGCCCCGGCTTCAACGGGAAGATATTCCTGCGTCGGCCCGTCATCGGCGGCGTGGACGCATGGGCCGTCGAGAGCGGGAATCCCGGCGCTGACTACTTCGGCGCGTTCGGCTCCGAGGACCTGGCTGTCGGACTCGTGATCGACCCGCTCGAGCCGTTCAGCGCGTTTGACTACGGAATCGTGAGCCCTTGGCAGATCGCAAACGACCGCTCCTATCGCAAGAACCCCTACACCAACGCCTACTCACGCGCTCACGACAAGGCCGCGGATCGTCTCGAGGCCCAGCGCCAGATCTGGCTCCGCGAGAACGGCATGACCGGCGGCGTGCGCACCCATGTGAACGATGCCACGCTGTTCTCCCCTGCCGAGCGCCAAGAGGCCTCGCTCCCGACGCCCCGCGCGACAATCCGTATCCCCGATGGCGAGCCCCGCCTGAAGCGGAACATGCGAGTCCAGGGCCCCGCCCGCATCTCGCTTCCCCCGGGTGTTTCGGCCGAGATCGCTGCTCACGTGAATCGCACCGGCGGCATGATCGACGGACCGAGCGATTCGGTCGTCCGCATCGCGATCAGAGACTGACCGGACGCGATATCCTGTTCTCGGCATCCAGTGCCGGCCGGTTGATCCCGTGGTGACGATCAGCCGGCCGGTCGCCGCCTTCGCTGGACGCCGGGAGCAACCCCTCGAATGTCCGCACGTCTGCCATTCGATCCGACCCGACTCCCCAAACGGTCGAGTCCTCCAGCCGATTCCGCGATGCCGGATCGTCCGCTCACTGTCGCCGAACTCGCGTCGCGTATCGATGGCGCACTGAAGGTCGGCTTTCCCGCCTCGATCAGGGTTGTTGGCGAGGTCAGCGGTGCGGTCCAACGCACCCACTGGTACTTCAACGCGAAGGACGATGCCGCCGTCGTCTCCTGTGTCATGTTTGCCTTCGCCGCGAAGCGATCGGGCATCGCGCCCGAGAACGGCCGCCAGTATGTCCTTTCCGGGCGAGTCGAGTTCTACGCGAAGGCTGGCAAGGTCTCGTTCATCGTCGATCGCATCGAGCCGGTCGGCGAGGGAGCGCTCGATGCCGCCTTCCGCAAGCTGTGCGACGAGCTTCGATCTCTCGGCTGGTTCGACCCCGCTCGCAAGCGAGCCCTCCCCCAGTTTCCCCGCAGGATCGCCGTTGTGACCAGCGCGACGGGTGCCGCGTTGCAGGATGTGCTCAACACGATGGCGCGAAGGTGTCCCGCGATCGGCGTGCTCATCGCCGACGTGCGTGTGCAGGGCGATCGCTCGTCGGACGAGATCGCCCGCGCCATCCGCGCCATCGGCACTCGCCACAACGAGCTCGGGATCGACGCGATCCTCGTGACGCGTGGCGGCGGCTCCAAGGAAGATCTCTGGGCATTCAACGAACGCGTCGTCGCCGAGGCGATCGTCCGCTCGCCGATCCCCGTCGTGGCCGCCATCGGGCACGAGACCGACGTTTCGATCGCCGAACTCGTCGCGGACGAGCGGGCCTCGACCCCGACCCAGGCCGCGATGCGCCTGACGCCCGACCGGGCCGAGTTGGTCCGCCAGATCGTGACCGTCGGGTCGCGTCTGAGGCTCGCGGTCGTGCGAACCGCCCAGCACGAACGCGAGCGCCTGCGGTCCACGTCTCGCCATCCGTTCTTCCGCGACCCGGCATGGATCATCACCCGCGCTCAAGCCGATTTGCGACAGGCAAGGTCGAACCTCCTCGAGGCCCTGCGCCGCCGGGTGATGGAGAATCACCGTGCCGTTGCCCGCTCGGTCCATCGACTCCAACGCGTCTCTCCGGAGGTTCGAGTCACCGAAGCCGCCAGCACGATTGCCAGCGCGACGCGGCAGTTCCATGCCTGCATCGCCGGTCACTATCGAGAGGCCGCGCTCCGAGCCGACGCCGCTTCCCGTCAGCTCGAGTCCGTCGGTCCGCGCTCGGTGCTCGGCCGCGGGTACTCGTGGACGCGGCGGGCGGACGGCACGCTGCTCCGATCCGTCTCGCAGGTCCGTACGGGCGATACGCTTGAGACCCAGCTCGCCGATGGAAAGGTCGCGTCCGTCGTCGGCGCCTCGTCGAGCAGCGATCTGCTGGGCCGACTCGGAGCCCCGCTCCCGAGCCGTCCACCCGTCAGGCGCAAGCGTCCCGACGTCAGCACTCCGTCCCTTTTCGGGCCCGACCCGACGTCAACAGATCTGAGTCCATGAAAGGGAATCCGTGGCCAAGCGACGCACCGCATCCGAATCAACCGAGGGACCCTCGTTCGAGCAATCCCTCGAGGAGCTCGAGTCCATCATTTCCCGCGTGGAGTCCGGCGATGTCGGGCTGGAGAAGTCCATCGACGAGTACGAGCGCGGCGTGGCCCTGATCAAGCGCTGCCGCGCCGTTCTGGAGCGAGCCGAGCAGCGGATCCAGCAGTTGTCGCTGGAGGAACTCGAGGCCGGGTCGGGATCAAGCCCCACGGACGCGCCGGACGATGAAGGTGGCGACGAGGAGTCGCCCTTCTGATGCCCAGCGAGTACACCCTGCTCATCACGCTCGCCGAAGCCACCAAGCTGCTGTTTGTGATCGCGATCGGTGCGTGCGTCGGCTCGCTCATGAACGTGCTGGTGTACCGGCTGCCGCGCGGGCTCGACATCGTCTCGCCCCCGAGCCGCTGTCCGATCTGCGACACCCGTCTGACCTGGCGAGAGAACATCCCCGTCATCGGGTGGCTGCTGCTCGGCGGCAAGTGTCGCTTCTGCAGGGCCCGCATCTCCCCTGAGTATCCGATTGTCGAGGCGTGTATCGCGATCCTCTTCGGAGCGATCTACGCCGTGTGGTACATGCTGCCGCGAGGGTGGGGGTGGGTCGCGTGGCTGAGGCCCGAGTGGGCGACCAACGGCCTGATCCTGACCTGGCCCATGCTGCTGATCGTTCTCACGCTGTTGAGCTGTCTGGCCGCGATGACGCTCATCGACGCCAAGACCCGGCTGATCCCGCTCGGGCTGCTCTGGTTCCCCGCCATCGTCGGTCTCGGGCTGCACGCCTCCCATGTGCTCGTCTTCGAAGCGAGGGGTCTCGAACTCAGGCACACCGCGCCCGGTACCCGCTGGACTATTCCCCTGGCCGGTCCCGCCGGATGGTGGTGGGTGGGGGCCTCGATCGGCGGGGTCATCGGTCTGGCTGCCGGGAATCTGCTCATCGGTCTCGGGCTCATTCGCCGGAGCTTTGCGGACTACGACACGTGGGAGAAGCAGGCTCTTGAGCAGGAAGCCGCGGATCGTGCCGAGCAAGCCGGATCGCCCATTCCGGATGGGGAGAACCGGTCTGGTGCCGTCGCGGCAGAGGGGCGGGCCATCCCTCCCGATCTCTCCGATCCCGAGGCTCAGGCCGAGCTCTGGATCCAGTACCCACACGCCCGCCGCGAGATGGTCCGCGAACTCGCGTTCCTCGCCCCGTGCGTGTCGCTGGCGATCCTCGGGGGCAAGCTGGCCCAGCATCTTGCCGGTCCTTGGTCGCCGGATCTCATGTACGGGCTTGAGCCCGCTCACGCCGTGCCGCTCTGGCTCGACGTCATCGTCGGTTCGCTCATGGGATACCTGATCGCCGGGGGGGTGGTGTGGGGAGCGCGTATCCTGGCCTCGCTGGCTTTCGGCAAGGAGGCCCTCGGGCTTGGTGATGTCCATCTCATGGCCGGCGTGGGAGCGTGTGTCGGGTGGATCGACCCGATCCTGGCGTTCTTTGCCGCGGCGTTCATCGGTGTCTTCTTTGAGGCACTCCGCGCCATCCTTGCGCGGCGGGTCCGGCGCACGCTGGCCTTCGGACCCTGTCTTGCCATGGGGACCGCGCTCGTCGTGCTGTGCAAGCCCGGGGCGGAGTGGCTTCTCGGGATGATTCTGCACAGGACAATCAACCTGCCTTGAGCCGATATTGGAGCGGCGAGCGGGGTGTTTTTCGGGCGAGATTCCCTCCGTTCGGCTACGCTTTGCACCCAGGGGTGAAGACGCCCCGTCAGCACACGCCCGCCACGGAGGCAACACAATGTCGCGTTTCGGAACCTCAACATTCGCAAAGATCTCGCTCCTCGGGGCGATGCTTGTCGTCGCCGCGTTCTCGGGCGGCTGCAAGAAGAACAATGGCCAGCTCGATGCCGCTCTCCAGGAGAACTCGGAACTTCGCGGTCGGATCGAGTCGCTGGAGCAGGCGCTCCGTGACTGCGATGCGCAGAAGGCAGGGCTCGAGCAGCAGCTCGCTTCGACTCCCCCGGTTGACAACTCGCAGTACAACGCTCCCGGCACCGGTTTCGAGGGCATCGGGGGCGTCGATGTCAGCTACGGCGCGGGTGGCGAGATTATCGTCGGCGTCGCGGGTGACGTTCTTTTCGACTCCGGCTCGGTCACGCTCAAGAGCTCGTCGAAGCAGACGCTCGATCGGGTCGCGGGCGTGCTCAACGGCCAGTATTCCGGCAACGCGATCCGCGTCGAGGGTCACACCGACTCCGATCCGATCAAGAAGAGCAAGTGGCGCAACAACGAGCAGTTGAGCTCGGAGCGTGCCCTGGCCGTCGAGGAGTACCTCGTCACCAAGGGCGTCAGCAACGGCCGCGTCTACTCGGCTGCGTTCGGCTCCGCGAAGCCGAAGGGCTCGAAGAAGGACAGCCGTCGCGTCGAGATCGTGATCCTCGGCGGTGGCGCGACCTGACGCGACTGTCGGGCACATCGGAAGCGTTGAACGCGGGGCTCGCCGAACGGCGGGCCCCGCTTGTTTCATCCGGTCGCGTCGCTGAACCTTGTGCCCGTGCGACATATGATCGAATCCCGGTCCTCGGACCTGTGTTGTTTGAACACCTCGCCACAGCATTCCACAACGGAGGTTGCCCCCCATGACCGCCACTGCCGCTCCCGCCTCTCCCACGCTCGCCAAGGGTCTTGAGGGCGTGATCGCCGGCGAGACGGCGATCTGCAACGTCGGCCAGGGCCAGCTCATCTACCGCGGATACGAGATCCACGATCTCGCGGCCCACGCCACCTTTGAAGAGGTCGCGTTTCTGCTTCTCGAAGGGCACAAGCCCTCCTCGTCGGAGCTCGCCCGCTTTACGCAGGAGATCGTCGCCGAGCGTGCGCTCCCCTCGGGCGTCATCGACTTCATCAGAACCACGGGCCCGATGCTCAAGAGCGGCACCGCGGTCCCCATGGATATCGTGCGGACGTGCGTCTCGATCCTCGGTAACCTCGACAAGGAGTCGCAGGAGATCACCCACGAGGCGAACTTGCGCAAGGCCAAGCGCATCCTCGCGAAGGTGCCCACGATCATCGGCCATATGCAGAACGTCATCGACGGGCGAGAGATCGTTGAGCCCAAGACCGGCGGCGATCCCAAGCTCTCGCACGCGGCGAACCTGATGTACCTCATGTCGGGCTCGAAGCCGACGCCGGCCTATGCCAAGGTCGTGGACGTCTCGCTCATCCTGTACGCCGAGCACGACTACAACGCGAGCACCTTCACGACGCGGGTGATCGCGGGGACGCTCTCGGATATGCACGGCGCGATGGCGGGAGGGATCGCGGCGCTCAAGGGCCCGCTCCACGGCGGCGCGAACGAGGCGGCGATGGAGATGCTCAAGGAGATCATGCACGATGTCGGAGAGAAGGGCATCGGCACCGACGCGGTGGACAACTGGATGCAGAACGCCTTCGACACCAAGCGCAAGCTGATGGGCTTCGGGCATCGCGTCTACAAGAACGGCGACCATCGCGCTCCGATCCTCCACAAGATGGGGCGAGCGATCGCGGAGCAGGACACGAAGAACCCCGGCGGCCACGCCGCACTGAAGTGGTTCGAACTCGGCGAGCACGTCCAGCGGATCATGCTGGCGAAGAAGAACATCCATCCGAACGTCGACTTTCCCTGCGGCCTGACATACTTCACGATGGGCATCCCCGTGCCACAGTACACGCCGATCTTCGTGGCCTCACGCGTCACCGGCTGGGCGGCGCACATCATGGAGCAGCACGCCAACAACCGGCTGATCCGCCCGATCGCGCAGTACAACGGCCCGGACCTGATGAGTTGGACCGGCAAGTAAGACGGTTCGATTTCGTATCCACACGCCCAACGAGACCCCGGTGCGCGAGAGGATTATGCGCGATTAGCGCATACCAACTTGCGCTTTGCGCGGCTCGCGTCCATGCTCTTGTGTCCGCCAAGACACAGGAGTACATCATGGAACGCGAGCTCTTTCGTGCGTTGCAGGCGGCGCTTCGGCGGCTCGGCCGTCGTCGCGGCAGCCGACGCTTCCGCTACACCGATGCCACCATTGTCGAAGTGTACTACTGGGCGGTCCTCAACGATCGCTCAGTCCTTTGGGCGTGCCAGATCGTCAACTGGCCGCCCGGGCTCCGGCGCGGAGCG
>CAUJHH010000023.1 GCA_963204725.1 Planctomycetota bacterium | reverse complement strand
GTGGGATGGCTCAAGGAGAACCGCCGCGTGGGCACACGCTACGACAAGCTCGCGACCAGCTTCCAGGCCTTCATCAACCTCGCGATCATCAGGCGATACCTCAGGATCCTGGCACCGGATGATCCGTCAGACAGAACCTAGACGATCGGTTTCAACGCTGATTGCTTCGGAACAGCGTGCGGGAGGCCGCTTCGCACTCGCGAACCCGCCCAGACCGATCGCCCCGCGCAGGCCACACAACGAGCACTCCATGCGCGTTGCTCAGCCCGATCCTCGCAAGCACGCGGCGGCTCAGCCAATCGCCGACGACCGCAGACGCAGGCTGTTGAGAACCACGCTCACACTGCTGAACGCCATCGCACCGCTTGCGAGGATCGGGCTGAGCAACGCGCCTGTGACCGGGTAGAGCACGCCCGCCGCGAGCGGAATACCGATGACGTTGTACGCGAACGCCCAGAAGAGATTCTGCTTGATCGTGCGCATGGTTGCGTGCGAGAGCGCGATCGCGCGCGCCACCGAACGAAGATCCCCGCCCAGCAGCGTGATGTCCGAGGTCTCGATCGCCACATCTGTCCCCGAGCCGATCGCGATCCCGACATCTGCCCGAGCAAGCGCGGGTGCATCGTTGATTCCATCGCCAACCATGCCCACCACAAACCCCTCGTCCTGCAACGCCTTGACGTGGTCGGCCTTGTCCTTCGGAAGCACCTCGGCAAAGACCTGATCGATGCCGACCTCTCGGGCAACGGCTTCGCCAACGAGTCGGTTGTCTCCCGTCATCATGACGACACGAAGGCCAATCTCGTGCATGCGAGCGATCGCTTCCTTCGAGTCGGGCCTCACCCTGTCGGCCACCGCGATCAACCCGACCTCTCTCTCGTCAACGGCGACACACATCGGCGTCCGGCCGCGCGACGCCAACTCGATCGCTCTGTCGCCCAGTGTCACCGAGATGCCGCGCTCCTCGAGCCATCCCGCCCTTCCGACAAGCACTCGCCGACCACCGATCGTTGCCTCGACGCCGGAGCCGACCACGGCCTCGAACCGTGTCGGCTCGAGCAGATCCAATCCCCGCGCTTCCGCCCCTCGCACAATGGCCGCTGCCAGCGAATGCTCGCTGTTCCGCTCTGCAGAAGCGGCGATCCGCAGCACTTCTTCCTCGTCGAGGCCGCCGCCCGGTGCGACCACCACATCGGTGAGTGACGGCTTGCCCTCGGTGATCGTTCCGGTCTTGTCGAGCACGATGGCGGAGAGCTTGTGCGCCGTTTCCAATGCTTCTCCGCCCTTGATCAGGATGCCGAGTTCCGCCCCTCGCCCGGTTCCCACCATGATCGCCGTCGGCGTCGCCAGGCCGAGCGCACACGGGCACGCAATCACAAGAACCGACACCCCGGTCACCACCGCCATGCTGAGGCGTGTGTCCACTGGAGCCACGAACCACCACACGAGGAACGTCGCCGCCGCGATCGCAATGACAATCGGCACGAACACGCCGCTGATCCGATCGGCAAGCCGGGCGATCGGCGCCTTGCTGCCCTGCGCTTCCTGGACGAGTCTCACGATCTGACTGAGCGCCGTGTCCGCGCCAACCTTTGTCGCCGTGAATCGCAGCACGCCCGTCGTGTTCAATGTTGCCCCAAAGACGTCGCTGCCCACCGACTTCGCAACCGGCACGCTCTCCCCGGTGAGCATCGACTCATCAACTGCCGACCCGCCGGACACGACCCGTCCATCCACGGGCACTCTTTCGCCGGGGCGAACGACCACGGTCTCGCCGACCGTCACCGATTCGATCTGCACATCCTGCTCAACGCCCTCTCGCACAACGCGTGCGGCCTTTGCCTGCATGCCGATTAGCCGCTGGATCGCGGCACCCGTTCGCCCGGTCGCACGCGCTTCGAGGTACTTGCCGACAAGGATCAAGACAATGATGACCGCAGCTGCCTCAAAGTAGACCGGCGCCATCGCGACGCCGCCGTGTGCGCCGTGCACACCCCCGCCACCGGCGGCAACGAAGAATTCGGGCGAGATCGTCGCGCCGAACGAGTAGAGGTACGCCGCACCCGTTCCCATCGCGACCAGCGTGTCCATGTTTGCGCTGAAGTGCATGAGCCCCTTCCACGCGGATCTGTAGAACTGCCACCCGCACCACAGGAGCACCGGAGTCGTCAGCAGGAGTTGGATCCAGTTGATCCACGGCCCCAGCGGCGGTTCGACGAACGCCCCGACTCGCCCGTGCGACATCGCGATCACCAGCACCGGCAATGACAGTGCCGCCCCAACCACCGCCTTCCCCAAGAGCCGATTCGCCTCACCCCTCCCACTGCTCATGTGGCCGGCATGCGCCGCGTCGCCGCGGGACCGATGCCCCAGATGTCCGCCATCCTCGTTCTGCTCCGACCCGGGATCCGCGCCGGGCAGCGAAGCCGAGTACCCCAACTCTTCGACCACCGCGACGAGACGCTCGGGCGATATCCGGCTCGGGTCATAGCTCACCGCCGCCGACTTTGTCGCATAGTTCACACTCGCCGATGCGACACCCGGCTGCCTCTTCAGTCGCCCCTCGATCCTGCTCGCGCACGATGCGCAGGTCATGCCCTGGATCGGCAGATCGCTTCGCGCTGTCGCGACCCCGTCCGAGCGCTTGATCGGTTCATCCGCGCCATGGTGTCCGTGCTGCATCGCGGCCTACCTCGATCGTTGATCGTTGTTCCATCGATCTACTTCGACAGCATCCTGGTGAGCTCGAGCAACTCGTCGATCATCTCCTCGTGCGATCGACCGCCGTCTCGTATTGCCTTGCTCGCACACTGCCGGAGGTGATTCCGCATGAGGTTGCGCGCCACCGCCTGCAGCGATTCTCGCACGGCCGAGACCTGTGTGATGATGTCGGCGCAATATCGCTCATCATCGACCATCGCAGCAAGGCCACGCACCTGTCCCTCGATCCTGCGAAGGTGCCTCAGATTCGTCGCCTTCAGATCGCTCTCGACACACACCGCGTGCGCTCCCGGCCCGACCTCTGCCCGGTTCCTCTTGCTCTTCGTGCCGATCATCTGTGCTCGTGGCGCCATGGTGACCCCTCCGTTGCAGCTTGCCCAACGCGGCGTGGACGCCCACACGGACGTCGATCCAGATCGCGGCTCACTCGACCACGCGAGCCGCAAACCCCTCGCTCTCCAACGCCGCAATGACCTGATGCGATGCCGCTTTGTCCGACGTCCTGAACTCGGCTGAGCCGATCCCGACGGCGCACACCGTAACCCCAGGGATCGTGGACAGGGCTCGCGTCACCGCCTGTACGCAGTGTCCGCAACTCATGCCATCGATGGCGAGCCGTAGGGTGGCATCGACGTCTTGGGTTGGTTTCATGGCTGTGCTCCGGCGTGATACTATACCCCATGGGGTATCTGGACCACTGGCCGGTTTCGGATCGCGAGCGACCCGCGTTGAGGCCTGATCTCGAGGCTCACACGGGCGGCGGCTCGCTGCACATGGACGCTCATTCCCCCAGGGACACTCGTTCTCCCTGCCTCGCCACGCCGAATCCGGCACGTCGCACGCGCGCCGCCGCATCGCCCGCGGGATCCATCGCGGGGTTTGTGTGGTTCAGATGAATGAACCGGATCCGAGCCCGGACACGCGCCGGGAGCAGCTCGAAGCGGCGCATGCTCTCTTCGATGAACGGATGAGGGATCTCTGACATGTCCCGACCGGGAATCTCGCCTTTGGCGAAGAACGTTCCATCCAGATAGGCGACGTCGACACGGGCAATCTCATCCTCAACGCGAACGTCCCACCGCTCCCATTTGTCGATATCGGGAACGAACAGAACCGAACGCGTCGGTCCCTCGATCCGGAACCCAACAGTCTCTGAGAACTCATCTCGGTGGGGAACGGAGAGGGGCGTGATCATCAGCCGATCATTCAGTCTCACCGGCTCACTCGCTCGCAGTTCGCGGAGCTCGATGTGCCGCTCGCTCACGAGCAGACTCCACGGGCCGCTCTCGCTGAGGAACGATCGCATGCGCGCCATCGCGTAGACCGGTACGGCATCGTCGCCGATCACCTCTCGCCCCAGCATCTGCAGGCCCGTGTAGTGCCCGATGTGGGCGTGCGTCACGAAGATACCCGTGAGCCCTGTTCGCCCGGGCGAACCCGCGAAGCCTGTTGCCTCGTCCAGCCGACGCACCTGCACTTTCAGATCGGGCGTAGCCTCAATCAACCACCGCTCTCCGGAGGTCGGATCCACAATCGCAAGGCAACTCACAAGCCGACGCCGTGCGGGGTCGCGCCACGCTGCCTCGCAGCACGCCCTGCGGCATGCCGACTGCGGATACCCGCCGTCCTGTGCGATGCCGAGCACAAGCACATAGGGCCCGCCGCGCGGAACGGCGTCCGCATCCTCGCAAACGCTGTGGCATCCCGCGCTGCAAAGAGCCCACAGCATGCACAGGGCACACAGGGCGTGGCCCAGGCGCCGTCGCCAGATCGCAGCTCGGTGTACGCCTTGGCACTCTTGCGTCAATGGCGCGGAGAAGTGGTGACATGCGCGGATGGGTGTCGAGGCGAACGAGTCTCTCATCGATCGGCGCACAATCGCTCCGCCATGCGTAGTAGTCTCCGATTGAGGTGAGCGTCTGTTCCTGTCCATCGATCAGGAGTGTACCGACGGATCGACGGAAGGCACCGCAAACCGATTCACGCGCCCGCCGCCCCTCGGCTCACAGGCCAATGGCGATCCGTGCGGACGCGGGCTGGCTGCGCCAGCGCACGAATCCAGAGCGAGGGTGCAGGTCCAGCCCCTACGCTCATCGAGACGGCACACGTCGGAGATCGAACATGCGGCACAGGCACGCGCGGCAGCTCGCCGTGGCACAACTTGTCGTCCTTGCGCTGAGCTGCTTGCGGGTGCTCGTACCAACTGTTCATGCGCAGACTTCCCCCGCCGCGAGTGACCAGCCAACCTCTGCCCCCAACGCCGTGCAGCCCCCGATCACGGAGGCCGAGCGCATCATTCGACTCAAATCGCTCCTCGAATCCGACACGTCATGGCGTGCCACGCTGAGCGAGGAGCTGAAGCGGGTGGAAGCCGCATACGAGGAGGCATCGGCCCACTTCACCGAACTGGACCAGAGATCTCAAGGGGAAACGGTGCCCGCTCCCGGGGAGGCTCCCGTCGATCCGAAAGCCGTCGATGCTCGCGCTCTCGAGCGCAACGCCTCACGAGATCGCTTCGATCTTCTCATCCAGCGCCGCAAGGCCCTCCGCCAGCAACTCGCAACGCTCGACGAGAAGATCACGCTGGTCTCGCAGATCCTCGCCGATCTGCTCGCAGGTCGGCAGCCCGGGCTCAAGCCCGTCGCTGCGCCTCAGCAGCCAGCTACCGACTCGCAGCCCGACACCTCCGCGGGCTCCCAATCGGGAGCCACCCGGATGCCGAGTCTCCCGGGCATGTCGAACCCGTTGGGAATTGGAACGCGTGACCCGGATCCCACGACAACGCCAGTGCCCGCTGACGACGACCGAGTAGTCGATATGTATGTGGCGGAAGCAAGAAGCGCTCTGAATGCACAGGAGGCCGAGCTGCGTGCCGCTCGGGCGGGCGTCTCGCTCATCGACAATGCCATCGACGTCTTCACCAGTGACCTCGAGAGCGCGAAGCAGATGAGGGCCGCCGCAGAATCCGAAGAGCGAGCGGCGACCGAGGCCATCACGAAGGCCAGCACCGAGCTCAACGACGCACGAATTGCGGAGGCGGATGCCGCGGCGATCTCCGCGCAAGAAGCGTCGGTGGCAGAAGCTCGAATCCGACTTACCGAGGCACGCAACGATCTGGCTCGACATGTTGAACGAGTGCAGGGATCCGAGGCGACAATCGCCAACCTTCGCAAGATCCGCGCCGAATCGGTTGCACGCGCCGAACAGGCCGAGGCGGCTGTCGCGTCGGCAAAGCGGCGACTCGCCTTCGCCATGAGCCCATTCTCGCCGCACCGCCTGCTCCGGTGGCTCATCGACCGTGGGCCCCGCATCGCGTTCGTCGTCACGGCCATGGTCGCCACATGGCTTGTCGCACGCCTTCTCGCCCGCAAGCTCCTGACAGGCCTGATCCGCCACGGCAAGCGAGGGAGTGAGGCCGCGAGGCAGGAGCGTGCCGAGACGCTTCGACGGGTCTTCGAGAGCGGGGCGACCGTGGCGATTGTTGTGATCGGCATCCTTGCCGCCCTCAGCCAGGCGGGGATCGATGTGACGGTCCTGCTCGGCGGAGCGGCCGTGCTCGGCGCGGCCGTTGCCTTCGGATCGCAGAACCTCATCAAGGACTACTTCTCCGGGCTCATGGTGCTCATGGAGAATCAGTACAGCGTCGGCAACGTAATCAAGCTCGGAGAGGTCTCCGGAGTTGTCGAGGACATCACGCTCCGCATGACGGTGCTCCGAGACCTTGAGGGCATCGTCCACTTCATCCCCCACAGCCAGGTCGGCACCGTCAGCAACATGACCTACGGTTGGTCACGCGCGGTATTCGACATCGGCGTGAGCTACAACGAGGATGTCGACAAGGTCATGCTGGTCCTGATGGACCTCGCGCAGGACCTGCGCAACGACGAGATCTTCGGCCCGTACATGCTGGGCGAGCCGGAGATGCTCGGCGTCGACGCCCTCGGCGATTCCGCTGTCGTGATCAAGTTCTTCATCAAGACGAGGCCTCTCCGTCAGTGGCTCGTCAAGCGAGAGATGCTGCGCAGGATCAAGTCGCGCTTCGATGAACTCGGCATCGAGATCCCCTTCCCACATCGCACCATCTACCACCGCGGCCTGGAAGGCCTGCGTCAAGCCGACAATCCCGGCACCCACGATCATCCGCCGGGGCAATCAGAACATCAGGCGTGATCGCCGCCATCTCCTTTCACGCCGCCCGTCGGAAGCATCCGAAGACGCCGGAACAGAATCAGCGCGATGACCGCCACAGCGAGCAGCAGCACGCACACAATCGCAAACGCCCAGTTGGAGTTCACGCCCGGCATGCCGCCCACGTTGATGCCGAGGAGACCTGTCAGGAATCCGAGTGGCAGAAAGAGTCCCGCGATCAACGAGAGCAGATACATGTTCCGATTCAACTGCTCGGACAACCGTCCCGTCAGTTCCTCGTGGATCACGACCTCGCGGTCCCGCAATTCATCCAGATCCTCGACGAATCGAGTCAATCGGTCCGCCGACTCCCGGAAATGGGCCCGCTGCAGATCGGTGAGCCACGGAGACTGCTCCGACGCGAGCAGCAAGAGCGCGTCCCGCTGGGGCGAGATGTACCGCCGAATCGCGATCACCCTGCGCTTCGTTTCCGCGATCCTCGATCGCAAGTGTTCGACCGGTCGCGTGGAAACCGCGTCCTCTAGTTGATCGGTCTCCTGATCGATGCGATCGATGACCGGCCCGATTCGCTCGGTGAGCCCCGCGACAAGCTCAACCAGCGCGGCACCCGGCCCCGCCGGGCCATCCCCCGCTTCGATCTGTTCTCTGATCGTCTGGATGATCTGGAGCCGGGGTGATCTCAGCGTGACCACCCGGCTCGCGTCGCACCAGATTCGCACCGATATCATGTCCTCCGGGTCGGCACCGGCGTTGAGGTTCACACCCCGGAGCACCACCACAAGCCCGTCCTTGCGTCGCAGCAGCCGAGGCCTCGCATCCTCCACCATCATCGCCTGCAGCGCGATCTCGTCCAGCTTCGCGTGATCCTTCAGCCAACGCTCCGTGTCGGGGTGACGCAACTCGCGATGGTCCCACGTCCACTCCCCCTCGCGGAGCGCCGCCGCGTTCGACGCCTCATCCCGACAGACGCAAGAACCGTCCGCACCGATCCGGAGCGCAAACAGCTTTCCATCAGCCGTGGCCTTCGACGCTCCATCGCTCATCCCGAACTCCTCAAAGCGACGCCCCCGGCTCGGGCCGCGCTCCGCCCTCGGAATCTCGATCGCCGGCGCCTCGATCAAGGATCCGGACCTCCAACGGCTTCATCGATTCAAGATGCACGTCCCGTTGCGGAAACGACACAACAATCTCACCCACCCTGAACAGCCGATCGACCGCGAATCGCAGATCGCTCTGCACACGCAGCCGGTCAAAGGGGCGACGCATCTTCATCCACACATACAGCCGAAAGGCCAGGGCGTTGTCGCCGAAGTCCTCGAACAGCACCTCCGGCGCGGGTGATTTCAGGACGCCCTCGTGCTCATCCGCCGCCCGCAGCAGCAACTCGCGCACGCGGTCAACGGGAGATCCGTACGCGACGCCGACAGCGATATCGCTCCGCACCTCATCGCTTGAGAGTGTCCAGTTCTTCACGGAGTTCTGGAGCAGCGTGCTGTTTGGCACAACGATCTCCACATTCTCACCAGCAACAAGGCGCGTGCTCCGTGCGCCGATCGCTCGCACCACGCCCGTCACGTCGTCGATCTGGATCGCGTCGCCGACTCGCACCGGGCGCTCGATCAGGAGGATCAGCCCGCTGATGAAATTATTCACGACGTTCTGGCTGCCAAAGCCGACGCCGATCGCGATCGCGCCCCCGGCAACCGCAAAGATCGTCAGCGGCACGTTGATCACGTTCAGCGCAAAGATGACGACAAACGTCACAAACAGGTAGAAGAGCAGCGTTTGGATCGCCGCTGCCGGCCCCTCCTTGATCTTGAACCGACGCGAGGCCGCTCCCGTCAGGACTCGGCTCAGCAACCGCGACATCCAGACACCCATCGCGACCAGCAGAAGGAAGACCACCAGCAGCCCGATCGTGAGTGGGTTCCCCTCGATATTGAGGAGCGGGAACTCCCAGATTCGGCGTAGCGTCTCAACGATCGACCGTGAGCCGCCCTCAAGAGTCGCTGCTGTGGCGATGACCATGCCCTCACTCTACCCGATTCCCGTTCCGCGCGAACCGCGCAATCCGATCCCGGATATACTCAACAGCACATGCGCCGAGTCTCCCATCCCGGCCTGGTCCTGCTGATGTCGCTCGTGGCGGTCGGGCTGGGGCACTCGGTTATCGCTTCGCGGAGCGTCGTCTGCCGTGACGCATCGGGCACGACTCGAATCGAACTGGCGTGCGAGAAGTCCGCTGTCGGTACATGCGCCTCGGAGTCGCGCCCGGGAGAGACATCCTTGATCGCTGCAGTCCCGGCTGAACAGCCCGGACCCTGCGAAGACGAGCCGATCGGGGAGCCCTCGGCTGCTGCCAAGGCTCTCACGAAGCGCATCACGATCGATACCTCCGTGCTCCCGGCGCTCGTCGCGTTGCTTGTGCATCGCGATTCATTCCTCGATCGCGCGAGCGTTGGCGAGAGACCTGCGGCCCGAGACCTGGCTCGCCCCCCGGGCGATCTCCAACGCCTCCGCACAGTCATCATCCTTATCTAGTTCCAAACGGCGCGTCTGCGACCATTCCCATGGTCGCGGGCCATCGGTACGCCATCGCCACCTCGTGTCACCGTTCCTCACAGAGCGGCGAGCCGCGAGTCGGGGGTGATCGCGATCCGCGTCGCCAGCGCTCGAAGAGCCGCGAAGCGAGTCCGCGCACACGGGCCTCGCACCATCGTCATCTGAATCGACTCGCTTCCAGCCGCTGACGCAGAGGTCGCCTGTCGATCCATTGATCCACGCTCGCCTCAATCCGGCTCGCGTCTGCGTCCATGCACGACATCGGGGTCCCTCATGATCCGAATCCGCCCATCGAGTACCTTGAAGCACGGCATCCCCGCGCGATCCGCCCGGTCCATGCTGACCTGCGCGATCGCGCTGAGCATCCTCGCCGGCTGCGCCGTGCCGCCACGACCGCACCCGGATCTCACGCAACAGATCGATGCCGCGATTGGTGCGCCGACCTGGATCGAGTTCCGAGAGGTGGGGCCCGACGGCGGGCCGATCGACGAGCCCGATCGCTCCGGTGCAACGCTCTCGCTCACCGAGGCCATCCGTCGCGCCGTCACGTCCGATCCCGGTCTCCAAGCGGCGATGGCGCGAGTCCGGATCGCCATGGCCGAGTCCGACCAGGCCCGGCTGCTTCCTAACCCTGTGGTCAGCATCGTGCTCCGCTGGGGCCCGGGGTTCGACGGCAAGCCGCAGATCGAGGCGTCACTCGCCCAGGATTTCATCGAAGCGATCCAGAGACCACGCCGCGTGAGCGCCGCGGACAACCACTTGCGTCAGGCCGCTGCCGAGACCGTGACCGCTGCGCTCGATGTCACAAGCGAGGCGCAGCGGCAGTACGCAGCGGTACAGGCATCCGCCTCGCTCCTCCCGCTGCACCTCGAGCGTCTGGCGCTGCTCGACGAGTTGGCCTCGATCGCGCGTGCGCGCCTCGATGCCGGAGAGGGAACCCGGGGCGACCTGGCCACCATCGACGCGCAGCGCGTTGAGTTGCAGATCGAGATCGACATGGTTCGCCTCGCCGAGCGCGAGGATCGGCTGCACCTGGCCCGCACAATCGGCGAACCGGGATCCGCCGCGGACTGGGAGCTCGAGAACTGGGCCTCGCCGTCCATCGGCACCCAGCCCGAAGCCGCATGGATCGACGAGGCCCTCCGCCATCGTCCGGAGATCCAGTCGCTCGCGTGGACACTGATGGCCCTCGGCGACGACCAGTCGCTGCTTCGGCTGCTCCCTTGGGAGGGCGCAAATGCCGGCGTCGACATCCAACGCGACGGCGACTGGTCGAGCGGCCCATTGATCTCGACACCGCTCCCCGTCTTCGACACGGGACAAGCCCAGCGTGCCCGCCTCGTCGCTCAAACGATGGAGGCCCGCCATGAGCTCACCCGCGTCAAGCGCGCCGTCGTCGAGGAGGTCCGCGTGGCGTTCCAGTCGCTCACTGCGTCGCGTGCCAGCGTGAACCGAGTCCACACCGAACTGCTCCCCCTCCAGTTGGAGCGACGAGATATCGCCGAGGCCGCGTATCGCGCCGGCCAGATGGATATCACCGCTCGGTACCTCGCGGAGCAGGATGTACGCGTCGCCCAGGCCCTTGCAGTCCAGCTCGAACACCAGGCCGCGATCGCCCTCATCCGCCTGCAACGCGCCGTCGGCGGCCCGGGCGTCGCCGCAACCTTGGCGCGTCCACCGCAACAACTCGCGACCGATTCAGAAGCCATCCGGCCTCCATCGCACACCCCATGAACCGCCAACGCATCACGATCCGGTGCTGCGCCACGCCCGAGGAACACGCCATGAACACTCGACCACCGCATCGGCCTCCGCCACTCACATCCCACATGTTCGCCGCGGCAACCCTGACCGCTCTTCTCGCACTCACCGGTTGCGAGAGACACGCCGACGGAGACCACGCGGCCGAGCCCTCTCATGCGACACCGACGCCAGGTGCCGACGCACATGCCGGGCACGATCACACCGACGAAGCGCCCGGGCACGATGCGCACGCCGGACACGATCACGGCACCGCCGCCGGGCACTCCGATGAGGTGACACTCACCTCCGACGCCATTGCGCGCTACGGCGTCAGAATCGGTACCGCGACCACATCCTCCCTTCGGCCGACAGTCATCGCGCCCGCACGAATCGGGTTCAATACCGAATCGATGGCCCACGTCGGCTCGCCGCTGAACGGTCGTGCGATCGAGGTCATCGCTCGGCTCGGCGATACGGTCACACGCGGCCAGACGCTCATCATCGTCGAGAGCCCGGAACTCGGCGAGGCGCAGGCAGACTACCTGCTGAAGCGGGCAGCCGTCGAAACCGCCGGATCGGCCATCGACCTCTCTCGCATCTCGTGGGAGCGCGCGCGAGACTTGCACGAACAGTCGCAGGGCATCTCGCTTTCGGAGGTCCAACGGCGCGAGGCGGAGCACCGCGGCGCGGTCGCCACGGTAAGGGCCGCCGAGGCCGCAGCACAGGCCGCCCGCAGCCGCCTCCGGCTGCTCGGCATGTCGCCCCTTGAGATCGACACGCTCGAATCCACCGGACAGATTGATCCGCGCCACTCGATCAATGCCGCGATCGGAGGCCGAATTGTCGCGAGGGAGATCACACACGGCGAACTCGTCAGCCCCGATCGTGACTCGCTGATGGTGATCGCTGACGCGACCACTCTCTGGGTGCTCGTCGACGTGCCCGAATCCAAGCTCCACGGCGTCACGCTTCTCGCCAAGGCGAGGATCACGATCGGCTCGACCTCCATCGTGACTCGGACGAATGACGACGCGCGCCGTGCATATGAGGGCGTCGTCTCATACATCGCGCCGTTTGTCGATCCCACCACGCGGACCGCTCGAGTACGGATCGACCTTGCGGTCGCCGCCGAGGACCGCACCGCACTCAAGCCGGGCATGTTTGCACAGGCGGAGATCGAACTCGCCACTTCGGAGGACGCAGAAGCGACCGTTGCCGTGCCCGATGAAGCAATTCAGATTGTCGAGGGCGGACCCGCGGTCTTCGTTCCGGTGCCCGGTGAACCCAACACATTCGCGAAGCGCGCCGTCACGATCGGCCGGACCATCGGGGGGTTGACACCTGTCCACACAGGCCTGAGCGCGGGCGAGCCGTTCGTGGCCGCCGGATCGTTCATCCTCAAGGCAGAACTCGGCAAGGGCTCCGCCGCCCACGAGCACTGACCGCATCCACGTCGACCCCCGAGGAACCTCGCCCATGCTCCAGGCCCTGCTCTCGTTCTCGATCAAGAACCGCTGGTTCATCGTGATGGTCACCGCGCTGGTCGCAGCGCTGGGCATCTACCAGTTGAAGCGTCTTCCAATCGACGCTGTACCCGACATCACCAACAACCAGGTGCAGATCAACGCGGTCGCGCCATCGCTCTCGCCATTCGAGGTCGAGCAGCAGGTGACGTTCCCGATGGAGAACGCACTCGCCGGCATCCCCGGCTTGCAGTCGACGCGCTCGCTCTCGCGCAACGGATTCGCCCAGGTCACCGCTGTTTTCGACGACCGCGTGAACATCTACTTCGCGCGCCAGCAAGTGGGCGAACGGCTCCGCGAGGCCGCCGGAGGCCTCCCACCCGGCATCGAGCCCGTCATGGGCCCGATCGCCACCGGGCTTGGCGAGATCTACATGTACACCGTCGAGTACGAGCATCCCCACGCCAAGGGCGCGCCCGTCACCGATGGGCGGCCAGGTTGGCAGAGCGATGGCTCCTACCTGACCGGCGAAGGAAACGGGCGGCGCCTCAAGACCGATGTCGAACTCGCGTCCTACCTCAGAGAGGTGCAGGACTGGATCATCCGCCCCCAGCTCAAGGGCGTGAAGAACGTGGCCGGCGTCGACGCCATCGGCGGCTACGTGAAGCAATACCACGTCCAGCCCGATCCCATGATGCTCGTCTCCTACGGCCTGACCTTCCACGATGTGATCGACGCCCTGGAGCGCAACAACGTCTCCACGGGCGCCGGCTACATCGAGCACAAGGGCGAGTCGTATCTGGTCCGCGCAACCGGGCGCATCCAGGACATCGCCGAGATCGGGTCCATCGTGATCGGCAACCACAGCGGCGTGCCCATCTACGTCCGCGACATCGTCTTTGATGGCGAGACTGGAATCGGAATCGGACGCGAGATGCGCACCGGTTCCGCGAGCGAAAACGGCGAGGATGTGGTGGTAGGCACCGCGATCATGCTGCTCGGTGCCAACAGCCGGGAGGTCGCGGCCGCGGTCGACGCGCGAATGGCTGAGATCTCGCGCTCGCTCCCGCCGGGCATCAAGGCCAAGACCGTTTTGAATCGGACAAAGCTCGTGGACGCCACGATCGCCACCGTTCAGAAGAATCTCTTCGAGGGCGCGATCCTCGTCATCGTGGTGCTCCTGCTCCTTCTCGGAAACTGGCGCGCCGCGCTCATCTGCGCATCGGCGATCCCCCTCGCGATGCTCATGACGGCAACGGGAATGGTGCAGGCAAAGGTGAGCGGCAACCTGATGTCCCTCGGCGCCATCGACTTCGGCCTGATCGTCGATGGCGCGGTCATTATCGTGGAGAACTGCCTCCGACGCCTCGCGGAAAGGCAACGCCACGAGAACCGCCCGCTCTCACGCCAGGAACGCCTGCACGAAGTCATGATCGCGGCAAAGGAGATGATCCAGCCCTCCGTCTTCGGCCAGGCGATCATCATCACCGTCTACTTCCCCATCCTCGCCCTGACCGGCGTCGAGGGCAAGATGTTCCACCCGATGGCGCTCACCGTTATCCTCGCGCTCATCTCCGCGTTCATCCTTTCGCTGACCTTCATCCCTGCAATGGTCGCGCTCTGCATCACCGGTCGGGTCACGGAAAGAGACATGTTCCTGATCCGCTGGGCGCGGGCCGCATACGAGCCCGTGCTCCGCTGGTCCCTGAGGCTTCGCTACGGCGTTACGCTCGCCGCACTGGTGGCATTCGCCGCATCTGCGGTTCTCTTCACCCGCCTCGGGCAGGAGTTCGTCCCCACCCTTGACGAAAGAGACATCGCGATGCACGCGATGCGCATCGCCTCCACCGGGCTGACCCAGTCGCAGGCGATGCAGCACGACGTCGAACGGACGATCTCCGCGTTCCCCGAGGTTGCATTCGTCTATTCCAAGACCGGCACCGCTGAGCTCGCTTCGGACCCCATGCCGCCCAATGTTTCCGACACTTTCATCATCCTCAAGCCCATCGAGCAGTGGCGCAGTGAACCCGAGCTCGACGCACTGATCTCGTCGCTCACCGATGAACTCGAACGGTCCGGATCGCAGGGGCCGGACGAGCACGGTGAGGACGCCCATGCCCACACACCCGTCGACGGGCACAAGGGAAAGCTCATCAAACTCCTTGAGCTCACGCTCCAGTCGGTCCCCGGCAACAACTACGAATTCACCCAGCCGATCCAGATGCGCTTCAACGAACTGATCTCCGGCGTTCGAGGCGATGTCGCCGTCAAGGTTTATGGCGACGACTTCACTTCCATGCAAGAGACCGCCGCCGCTGTGCTCGCCACACTCCAGGCCATCCCGGGTGCCGCCGACGCGAAGGTCGAGCAGACCGAGGGCCTGCCCGTCATGACGATCGTGCCCGACCGCCCCGCCCTCGCGCGCTTCGGACTCAACGTCTCCGACGTGCAAGAGGTCATCGCGGTCGCAATTGGAGGGCGCGAGGCCGGGCTCGTCTTCGAGGGCGACCGACGGTTCGACCTCGTCGTGCGCCTCCCCGACGCGATCCGGAGCAGGATCGATCTCCTCGAGCGACTCCCGATTCCCCTTCCCCCCAACGCTCAGCAACCGTCACCGATTCCCATCAGCAACGACGGGCATGTCGCCGGCATGCTCGCGACGTTTGCAGAGACCGCACCGATCGGGTTCGTGCCGCTCGGCATGGTCGCGCACATCGAAGTCGCCGAGGGTGCCAACCAGATCAGTCGAGAGAATGGAAAGCGCCGCATCGTGGTCCAATGCAATGTGCGCGGCCGCGATCTCGGCTCCTTCGTCGAGGAAGCGCAGGCCAGCATGGCTTCCGTGCAGCTTCCCGCAGGCGAGTGGCTCGTCTGGGGTGGCCAGTTTGAGAACCTCGTCGCCGCCAAGCAGCGCCTCACCATCGTCGTCCCGGCCTGCTTCCTCCTGATACTCCTCCTCCTCTTTTCCACCTTCAAGAGCGTCAGATACGCGCTGCTCGTCTTTAGCGCCGTCCCCCTCGGCCTTACGGGCGGCGTGCTGGCCCTCTGGCTCCGCGACATGCCGTTCTCCATCTCTGCTGCGGTCGGCTTCATCGCCCTCTCCGGTGTCGCCGTCCTGAACGGGTTGGTGATGGTCTCCTTCATCAACCAACTCCGGCGTGAGGGGTCCACGCGCGACAACGCCATCGTCCGCGGCTGCATCGTGCGACTCCGCCCCGTCCTCATGACCGCGATGGTCGCCTCGCTGGGATTCGTGCCCATGGCCATGGCGCACGGCACCGGTGCCGAGGTGCAGAAGCCGCTGGCAACAGTCGTCATCGGAGGCCTGGTCTCCAGCACCCTCCTGACACTCATCGTGCTCCCCGCGCTCTATCGCATCTTCGCAAGCCGAGACGCCGCAGACTGATCCGGCCCCGCCCCGCCAAACCAGTAACCGACGGCGCAGCACCCAAAGCCTCCGAATCGCAAGGAATCTAAGGAACGCTCGGAAGTCTCGGGTGTCGGGTACGTTGCGCGTGATCCTGCGATTGCCCGCGAATCACTACGAATCGAACCAATGGGCGCAACAGGACTCGAACCATCGCGGGATTCCGGCGGAAAACCGATGGTTCGCACTTCCGGCGGCGCAGAATCCGGCGCACTTGGCAGGGATTCCGCTCCATCCGCCCCCTCCGCCCGCACCGGCTCCGGCCCCGATGCCCCCCACACTCCCCTCGCCACCACGCCAACCACGATCCCCGCTGGCGCGTCCGGCCCCGCCGCCCATGCCGACGCCGCACTCGTCTCTCCCGCCCCCATCGACCCGGACCTCGCCCGCGTGATCGGGGCATGGGCCGACCTCCCGGAAGCCCTCCGGCGAGGCATCCTCGCGATGGTGAATGCGGATTCGGGTGTTAGGAAAAGTTAGGTTTTCAGCGACCGGGATCGGACGCCGAAGGGAGCCGAGCGGACTCGCGCCCTTTTTCTCCGATCCTTCCTCGGAAATCCCCTCGCATGGGCACGGCGCGAAGGTGCCCCTTTCCCCGGTGTTGGCGCAAGGCCCCCCGGCCCCGGATGCGGACATCGCCCCTAGAACCCCATCGCACTCGTGCGCCGGGAATAGCCGCCCCTTCGGGCAAGGCGCAAACCGCCCCCCAACCCCCCTGAGGATATGGCCCCTGTACCCCAATGGGCGGCTCGGCGCGCGGTCCCCCTGACCCCCGTGGGGCTTCCGCTGGTTAGGGAAAACCCGGGCGAATATCGCCAGTATTGGCGGCGATCCTAGCGACCGGGTCTGTAAACTCGGCTCCAACCCTCACCACGGAGCCGCTCATGCTGCTGTCTCTAGAGCGTTTCCACCGAACGCGTAGCGCGGTACGGCGCGTGGTTGGTATTGCGCCAGGCGGATGTGCGGTGTAGCTTGTGTGTTGCACGAGGGATGTGCAAGACAGGAGCTTCACGGATGGGCGCGGCGTACTCCCAG
>CAUJHH010000022.1 GCA_963204725.1 Planctomycetota bacterium | reverse complement strand
CGAGCACACCTTCCCAGGGCCGACGCTCACGCCCCCGCTCAATCGCTTCGCGCCCCCCAAGGCCAAACCCTTCGAGCCCTCGCCCGATCTCGAACCCCACATCTTCCAGAAGCTCGCGAATCCCGACTGCTCCCTCACCTACCTCGCCAAGGAACTCGACACCACCGTCGATGCGCTTTCACTCTGGATGGCGCGCCCCGACGTCATGGAGAAGTGCCGCACCATCGTCAGCGCGGGCATGATGCAGACCAAAATGGTCGTCTCCACGCGCCTCAACATGTGCGTCAAGGGTCTGATGACCATCGTCGCCTGCGGCGTCAACATCGACGCCAACACCCCCATGCCCGTCTCCTATCACGACCGCAAGCTCCGCGAGTACCAGCGCCACAACGTCATCCGCGCCATCGCCCTCGTCCTCCGCTGCGGCCGCTTCGATCCCTTCGCGCCAACCCGCGCCCCACGCCCTCACAACAACTCCCCCGACAATACGCGCCCACCCCCCGTGCCCATGGCCGGCCCGCGCATCAACGAAACCCTCGACGGCAAGCCCCCGAACTGGACCGCCTACCACGCCGCCATCCGCCAGCACGATGCCGACGTTGCCGCAACCAAGCACACTCCCCAACCAATCGAATCAGCACACGTCACCCATGCGGCTCCCGCGCCGAACGACATGCCCACCACCCGGGTGCCACCAGTTCCCGGCTCGGACGCGCAGCGTCCCGAACCAGAACTGGTGCCTGTGTCCGACACACCCACTCCCGAGGCCGATCCCGCCCACGACTCTGCGCCCCCTTCGCCGCTTCGGCGCACGGATCGTTGCCACGACGTGGGGGGGAGTGCGTGGTGAGCGGCCCCTCACACACCTCTTCTTCTTGTTCTTCACCGCCCCTTGGGCGGACGAACGACAACACCGGAGCCAGCGAGAGCGCTGCGAGCCCTCCGTCATTGGCCCCCTCTGACCATTCCTCACCCGCCCATTCACCATCGCCTTCTCCCTCTCCCCCCTCTTCCTCTCCGCGCTCCTCCGCGGCCCTCCGCGTTGAGTCCTCTACGCCGTCGCCCTCCCCCCGCGCGCCGCCGGGGTAGGTCCGCCGGGTTTCCCCAATCCCCGATTCTGCTTGGGTTCACCTGTGATATCCCGTACAATGGGGGCACGGGTCGGGGTGTCGATCGTCCGGAGCGAGAGGATCTGAGCGGCCTTCACGAGGGGCTTATCCCATGGCACAGACCACGCTCAATGACTCAACCGTGACGCCTGTCGACTCGCGGACGCTCTCCGGCGCGTCCGGGCTCGACTTCGATGCGCTCTATCGCGACGCCTCCGGCGATGCCTCACGCGTCCCCTGGGCTGAGCTGCGCCCCAATCCATTTGTTGAAGAGTGGCTCAACCGCGATGCCTGCTGCGCCCTGCGCCCCGGCGCGCGGGTTGCCGTTGTCGGCTGCGGCCTGGGCGATGATGTCGCCCTCTTTGCCGATCGCGGCTACGACGTGCTCGGGCTCGACCTCTCGCCGACCGCGATCGAGTGGGCCCGTCATCGCTTCCCCGATCACGCCGGCCGCTTCGAGGCCGCGGACCTGGTCGCGCTCCCCTCGCGCCTGTCGCGTCGCTTCGATCTGGTGGTTGAGGCCTTCACGATCCAGTCGGTGCCGTTTGCGCGTCGCCTGCCGCTCGCGGGGGGGATCGCCTCGCTCTGCCGCCCGCATGGCGCGGTGCTGGTGGTGAGCCACGCGCGCGACGATGAGACCATCCCCGATCCGGCGGGCCCGCCTCCATATCCCTTGAGCGAGCACGAGCTTGTTGATCTGATGGGGACGCAGGGACTCTCGCCGGCGTGCGAGACGCTGATCGCGCCCGATCCCGAGCGCACGGGCGAGATGCGCCTGCGGATGCTCTTCCGGCGTTCGGGCGCCTGAGTCGCGCGGGCGCAGCACGCGCCGCTCAGCGCGACACGACCCGATAGAGCGTTGCTTCATACAGATGCACACGGATCGACGCGACCGGCTCGAGCTTCGGCCACGCGCGGGCGATCACACCCTGCGCCTCGCGGCTGCGATCGTCGGTCCGGAGCAGCAGCAGCGTCCCCGGCGCGAGATCGCCGATCCCCTCGGGCGTCCAGCGGGCGCGGACGTGCGCGCCGAGCCGCTCGGCCTCGCGCACGGCGTACCAGATCGTCTCCGGCCTCGCCTCCACCAGGTCGCGCGCGATGAGCGTCGAGCCGTCGGGAAGGAAGGGGGCGAGCGCGATCCCGGCGTCGCGCCCGCTGGTCGAGCCGCGCGAGACCTCGGCGGTGCGCGTGTAGACCAGGAACGCGACGAGGAGCCCGGTGCCGAGCACGACGGGGTGCCCGCCCATGAAGAATCCGGCCCACAGACGCCGCGCCCGCGACATCTGGCACTCGATCGTCGGCGAGAGCCCGCGCCAGACATAGGCGACGAGCGGCGCGAGGATGCAGGTCGCGGGCATGGCGTAGCGCGGGTTGTTCACGCCGGCGAGCGTGTAGACCAGCAGCGAGACGAGACACGCGAGCGCGAGCGTCTGCGCCAGCTCGAAGGAGCCGGCGTGGCGGCGGAGGGATTCGAGCCGGGCCTCGCGCCCGAACGGGAAGAAGAGCGCGAGCGTGAGCGGCGCGGCGGAGAGCAGCGCGATCGGCGCCATGGTCAGCACGTGGGGCAGTCGCGACCACGACCAGAGGAACTCGCTCACGCCCTGCGTGACCGCGGGCTCGTCGAGCGAGGCGACGGCCCGCGCGATCAGGGCCATGGGGAGGCAGAGAGCCGCGGCCCCGAGCGCGAGCGCGCCCCAGACGGCGCGCGAGCGGAGCGGGCGGAGGGCGTGGGTCGCGAGGCACGCGCCGGCGAGCACGCCGGGCAGGAGCGGGAGCGAGGCGGGGCCCTTCGCCATGCCGGCGATGAACATCCCGATCGCGCCGAGGCCGATCAGGAGGCGGGCGTGGCGGTGCGGGCCCTCACGCGCGCGGACGAGCAATTCGATAAGCGAGAGGGCGGCGAGCTGGGTGCCGAGGAGGTTGAGGGCCTCGATCTCGGCAGAGCGCGCGGCGGCCCAGGTGGCAGGAGTCAGGATGTACGCCGGGCCGACGACGATCGACCATCGCCAGCCGAACCAGCGACCAGCGAAGACCAGGGAGACGATCGCGGAGAGGGTGGTGCAGAGGGCGAGGGCTGCGCGGGCCGCGCCCTCGCTCTGGCCGAGGAGGAGCGAGGTGGAGCCGATCAGCCACTGCACGCCGGGTGGCTTGCGGAGGTAGGGCTTTTCGAAGAGGCGCGGGACGAGCCAGTCGTGGGCGCGATCGGGATCGGCGTGGACCATCTCCCACGCGGGGATGGCGCGGTGGCCCTCGGTGGAGTGGAGCCCGAAGCGGTCGAGCCCCGCGAAGCAGACGACCGACGCGAGCACGAGCGTCAGCGCGAGCCCCACGAGCAGGTGTTGGAGGTCGCGGCGTGTCAGGATTGGGGACCGCGCGCGCTGGCGTTGGTGGGGCTGGACTCGGGCGCAGGCTTCGACTGATCGGGCTCGTCGGGGAGCGTGACGGTCGGGAGGTCGTTCTCGTAGGCGAGTCGGACGGGCTCGACGAGGTAGTCGATCAGGCGGCGGAGGATCGGGTTGCGCGAGGGGTTGTGGCCGAAGCGCTTCGCCTCTTCGAAGGCGTCGTCGATCGAGACGCCCTGCACGAGGTGGCGGTAGAGGACGACGAGGCAGCCGGTGCGCTCCGAGCCCGCGCCGCAGTGGACCAGCACGGGGAGCTTGGTCGGATCGGTCATGATGCGGAGGGATTCCAGGTACATCGTCGGGTCGCCGGTGCCATCGCCATAGAGGCGGAGGACGTGGCGGTCGACACCGAGGGACTCGGCGGTCAGTGCTTGCAGGCGGTCGTCGTGGGTCCCCTCTTCATACGCGCCCATGTCGATCACGGTCTTGATCTTGTGGTCGTGGACGATGTCGGCCATGGCGGCGACAGTGAGCTCGCCGGAGCGATAGATCTTGCCGGGGACGACGACGCCGAAGTTCTTGGCAACCAGGTGGGGCCAGGCCCCCACCACGGCGAGGACCATGAGCGCGATACCGGCAACCACGGCCAGGACGCGGGCGCGGGCGGCGGCTGGGTGTGTTTGTGACGGGGACACGGACAAGGGTAGGGCGGCGTGGGGTACGATCCGACGATGGCGAACGGACCAGAGACGATGGGGGGCGCGTCGCAGCCGCGGCGCGGCGGCCCGACGAGAGCGAGCAAGCCCGCACCGGCACGGGTCTATCCCGAGCCGGTCGATCGGCTGATCGCGGAGCTTGCGCGCCTGCCGGGGATCGGGAGGCGGGCGGCGGAGCGGCTCGCGCTGCACATTCTCAAGCAGGCGCCGGAGGAGGCGCTCGGGCTGGCGCGGGCGATCAACGATGTGAAGACCGCGATCCATCACTGCACGATCTGTTACAACCTGGCGGACACGGACCGATGCGCGATCTGTGCGGCGGAGGAGCGGGACGCGGGGGTGGTGCTGGTGGTGGAGCAGCCCCGTGACCTGATCTCGCTGGAACAGACGGGGGCGTTCAAGGGGGTGTATCACGTCCTGCTGGGGCGGCTGTCGCCTCTGGACGGGGTGGGTCCGGGGGAGATCACAGCGGCGGACCTGGTGGCGCGGGTGGCGGACCCGGCGAAGAACACACGCGGGGTCGCGGTGCGGGAGGTGGTGCTGGGCCTGAACCCGACGATCGAGGGGGATGGGACCTCGCTGTATCTGACTCAGGAGATCCGGCATGCGGCGCCGGACGTGAGGGTGACGCGGCTGGCGCGTGGGCTGGCGTCGGGTAGCACGCTGGAGTTTGCGAACAAGGCGGTGCTCTCGGACGCGATCGTGGAGCGGCGGCCGGTTCAGTAGAGGGTGGATATAGAGGATGGGCGGCGGCTCGCACCCTTTCACGACCCGAACCGTGTGGGGTTGGGGGTTGATCTGTTGGCGTGGCGCGGGGTGTTGCGGGGTCGGACTCACACCTTTGGTCGGCCCGCGCCTACCCTTCCGCCCCTATGGGTAAGTCACGCGAGATCAAGAAGCGTATGAAGGCCGTCGGCAACATCCGACGGATCACGAAGACGATGCAGATGATCGCAACGAGCAAGTTTGCTCGTGCGCAGCAGCGCGCCGTCGCCAGCAAGCCCTACACCAACGCGTTGTTCGACCTGGTCGGCAAGCTCGCGTCGGCATCGGGGGATGTCAGCCATCCGCTGATCGAGGCCAAGCCGGGCGCGGACGCGAAGATGCTGACGCTGGTGGTCACGAGCGATCGCGGGCTGTGCGGGCCGTACAACGGCGCGATTCTGCGCAAGATGATGGAGTACTTCCGTTCATCGACGGGTGCGCGTGAGGGGATGATCGAGCTGGTGGGCAAGAAGGGCCTTGCGACGCTGAAGTTCAACAAGATCGTGGTCGCGACGCACCACACGCACATCGGCGACAAGCCGTCCTATGAGGACGTCGAGGCGTTGGCGCAGACGTACATCGACCGCTTCATCGCGGGCGAGATCTCGGGCGTCAAGGTCGTGTACATGAAGTTCAACTCCGTGAGCAAGCAGGTCCCGGAGATCAAGCAGCTGCTGCCGTTCGTGGCGGAGGCGCCCGCGGCGGGAGACGGGAAGAAGGAGGCGGCGCTGCCGTTCGAGTTCAGCCCGTCGCCTCGCGAGTTGATGGACGACCTGTTGCCGGCGGCGTTGAAGGCCGCGCTGTTCCAGTGCTTCAACGATGCGATTGTGTCGGAGCACGTGGCGCGGATGATCGCGATGAAGGCGGCGACGGACAACGCGGGGAAGATGGGCAAGCGTCTGAGCCGCGCGTACAACCGGGCGCGTCAGGCGCAGATCACGACCGAGCTGACGGAGATCATCTCGGGCGCAGCCGCGCTCGGATAAGCGATCGGCATCGAATTCAATGTTCACTCGACCGGCACGCTTTCGGGCGTGCCGGTTTGTTTTTTGTGCGTCTCCGATCGGAGCGGGCTCAGACTGTGGAGCCCGAGCCGGTCGGGCGGGATGCGTTGTGGTGCGGGGCGGTTCGGGTCCTTTGGCTGGCAGGCGGGTGTCGCTTCTCAGGGCGTACGACTCCCGATCTGTGTTGCGCTCGGACACGCAATGCCCGCCCCGTCCGCAACGCGGGCACACGATGGCTTCGCGAGGTCGCGTGAGGCCTCCGAGCGCCATTCGGGCATGAATCAACTCGTGCTCGCTGGTCCAGATGACGCTTCGATCCCCGCGTGCGTCGCGGGCCGCAGCGAGCCGTCTTCCATTTGGTACACGGTGTCGAAGACGTCCAGCGCCCGATGGTCGTGGGTGACGACGATGATGCCCGTGCCGTGCTTGTGGGCGACGTCGCGGAACAGTTCCATCACCTGGCGGCCTCGCTTGCTATCGAGTGCGGCGGTCGGTTCGTCGGCGAGGATGAGGCTGGGCTGATTCGCCAGGGCCCGGGCCACGGTGACGCGCTGCTGCTCGCCGCCGGAGAGTTGGGTGGGCATGTTGCGGGCGCGCGCGCCGACGCCCAGTGCCTCGAGCAATTCCATGGCGCGCGCGCGTGCTTGCGAAGCGGGGCGGCCGACGAGTTCTCCCACGATCTGCACGTTGTCGGCGGCGTTGAGAAACGGGATCAGGTTGGATTTCTGGAAGACGAACCCGACGCTCTCGCGGCGGAAGCGTCGCAGGTCGACCAGCGCGCGCGGCCCGTCGAGGACCGGCCGGCCGCCGATTGCCACGCGCCCTCGCGTTGGAGGGTTGATGAGCCCGACGCACAGAAGGAAGGTGGACTTGCCCGCGCCGCTTGGGCCGAGCAGGGCTGCGACCTCACCACGGTGGAGGCGCAAGGACGCGTCGCGCATGGCAACCACCTGGGTGTGCCCGGTGCCGTAAACCTTTGTGAGCCCGTTCGCTTCAAGGGCCAGTGCCTCGCTCATGCCTCGTCGGTCCTCCGTTGACTTCTGTCAGCCGATTGCCTCGTTGGGAGCGACGCGCATCGCCTTCCAGATGCCAAGCAGGCTCGCGAATACCGAGATCACGAGCACGATCCCCGCGACGCGGAGCAGGTCGTCGTTCGTCACCAGCACGCGCCGGGGGAACATCGGGAAGAGCTTCAGACCTATGAGGTGCCCCACGCCAAACGCCAGCGCGCCCATGATGAGTGATTGCTGGAGGATCAGCCCGACGATGGTGCGGTTGGGGGCACCGATGAGCTTCAGGAGCGCGATGGGGTGGAGCTTGTCGAGCGTCAGCGTGTAGATGATGAGGGCCATGATCACTGCGGAGATGATCGTCAGCAACACGCGGAAGAGCAGGATCTGGCGGCGTGCGCGGTCCACGCTCCCTTTCAGGAGCAGTTGCTCTTGCTGATCTTTGGTGTAGGTGGTCACGTCGCCCCAGGCGCCGATGATCGCTTGTACCTCCTTCGCGTCGGCCCCGGGCGAGAGGCGGGCGATGACGGCGCTGATCGCCGGGCCGGGGAGCGCGGCGATGTTGCCGGACAGACCCGATGCACGCTCCAGCACGGAGGGCTGGGTCCGCCCGAAGTCAACCTGGTCGGCGCGATTGCGCCGGGCCCGCCGCTCCAGCCGAACGGATTCGCCCGGCTCGTCGAACTGGATGGACTGGGCATCGCGGCTTGTGAAGCACGCAATCCCATCGCCGCCCGACGAAACCAGCCAGCGCGTGATCCCGACGACCGTGTATGTGTCCTTGCCGAGGCGGATCCGCTCTCCCAGCGTCAATCCGAGCGATTCATCGGCGATCATCTCGTAGTGGTTCTGCGCCAGCGGGCGGCCCGCGATCAGCGGCAGGCCCTGGCCCTTGTCGATGGGCCAGCCAAGCCCGAGCACGCCCATGCGCAGCGGTCTTCCTCCGTGCTCGCGCTGGATCGTGTGGAAGACAAACTCGCACGCATCCATGACACCGGGGACGGCGGCCACGCGGTCGACGACGCTCCGCGGCAGGCGCGAGACCTCGGCAAAGGGCCCGCGGGTATCGCGCTGCACGACCCACAAGTCGGCTCCAACGCCGCGTGTCACCACGAGCGCGTCATCGACGAGCCCGCGGTAGATGCCACCCATGCCCATCACGACCATGAGCAGCATGCCTACACCGATCGTGGTGAGGGCGAAGCGGCCGATGCTGTGCCGGATGTCGCGGACGGCGAGGTTCATTTCGAGCTGATCCTCCGCCCGTCGCGCAGCGGGCCGCTGCTCGCCTTTGCGGCACGAACGACCACATCTCCGGGTGAAAGGCCGCTGGTCACTTCGACGAGTTCTCGCCCGCGCAGACCGACAGCGATGTCGCGCCATCGTGCCGTGCCGGCGTCGTCCACCATGACGCCTGTCTGTGCGCCCCGCACGAGCACGAGTGCCGCGGGGAGCGTCGGGACGCTTGCGCTGCGGTCGACGCGGATGTAGGCCTCGGCCCGCTGCCCGACCGCCCAGTTCGCGGGCAGTTGTTCGACGCGCACGTCCACGATGATCTCGCGCGTTTCGCGGTCGGCCTCGCGCCCCACGCGTGCAACGACGCCGGGATACTCCGTTTCCGGCTCGGAGCGAAAGATCACGCGCGCCGGCTGCCCCTCGACCAGCTTCGCCAGTTCCGTCTCGTCCACCCAGGCGGTGATCCACATTTCGTTGAGCGAGACCAGTTGCAGCACCGACGACCCTGCGGTGATGACATCGCCCGCGTCGCGATCTCGTCGCACGACCATCGCGTCGAAGGGCACCTCGATGGTGGTGTCGTGCAGGCGAGCCCGCTGGTAGTCGAGCGATCGCTCCGCAGCCGACAGGCGTTTCTGCCCCTCGACGATGGCGGCGGCTGCGCGCGATACCTCGGCCTCCGCGATGGCGAGGGCCTCTGCGGCTTTGTCCACTTCCTGCGCCGAGGTGGCGTTGCTGGCCGCCGCGCTGAGCAATCGCTGGTGGGTCAGCACTGCCTGCGAGCGGACGGCTTCGGCCCGCAATCGATCGGCCCGGAGGCGTTCGATGGACGCGACTGCGGTGGCTACGTCGGCCTCTGCCACCGCCACCTGCTGCTTGAAGTCCGTGTCTTCGAGCGTGATGACGGTGTCCCCGGCCTTGACGCGGTCGCCCTGGTCGGCGGTGATCTTTGTGATGAGCCCGGCGACTTTGGGACCAATCGTCGCGCTCACGCGGGCCTCGAGCGTGCCCGTGCCCAGCACCTCGACATCGACCGTCCCGATTGCGACGGTGTAGGTGGCGACCGGCACGGGCGCGAGCAGGAACCACCACGCGACTGCGGCGAGCGTCGCTGCCAGGAGCGCGAGCCGTGCCGCCAGCCACACCCGCCGCACGTGGCGTTGCCACCACGTCAAGGTGAGGGTGCTTGCGCCTGGGTCGGAAACCGCAGTATTGGATGTCATGCCGGGGATCGTATCGGGCCTCATCGTGGCTGCCCGTGAGGTCGCTCCTTGCGGAAGATCCTCCGGCGTTGCGGCCGGTACTCGATCTTGATGTCGTTTGCGTGCGCCCGTGAACAACCCTCGTGCTCTGCCCAGACGATGCTTCCACCGGAGTGTGGGGCGTGCTTGGTGGGATGCGCCGAGACACCCGCCACGGCGTGCCCTTCGGCGACCTCGGGCGGAAGGCCTGCTCGGAGCCGACCCGACAGCATGACGCTCCCTTGCTCCCACTGCGGCATCGATCACTCTGTTCGTTGTGAATGGGGCTTGTGGTGTGCGGGGCGGATTCGGTACTATCCACTTGCGGCTCTCTCGGGCCGCACTGGGTCGCGACGCGGCCGACAAGGGGCGTTCACCATGGAATCGGGCGCGAAGGCCGCGGGCGATCGGTGTGGAGAGACGGATTATGACGTGGCGATCATCGGCGGCGGGCCGGGGGGCTCGACGTGCGCTTCGCTGCTCCGGAAGTACGCACCGCAGCTCCGGGTCGCGGTGGTGGAGCGGGAGGTCTTTCCGCGGGAGCATGTTGGCGAGAGTCAGTTGCCTCTGACGGGGGCGATTCTGAACGAGATGGGGTGCTGGGAGAAGGTGGAGCGGGCGAACTTCCCGATCAAGCTGGGCGCGACGTATCGGTGGGGATCGAGCCCGGATCTGTGGGACTTTGAGTTCATCCCGTTTGGCCAGTTCAGGGATGAGCCGCGGCCGGTGGCGAAGTTTGGCGGGCAGCGGATGTTCACGGCGTTCCAGGTGGAGCGCGGCGAGTACGACAAGATCCTGCTGGACCACGCGGCGGAGCTGGGCGCGGAGGTGCTGCAGCCGGCGCGGGTGCGCGAGGTCTTGCGGAGCGACGGGGGCACGGGCGATCGGGTGGATGGGCTCGCGCTCGAAGATGGTTCGACGATCACGGCGCGGCACTATGTCGACGCGTCGGGGCATGTCGGCATCCTGCGCCGGGCGATGGGCGTGGAGTGCGAGTATCCGGGGAACATCAAGAACGTGGCGTTCTGGGATTACTGGGACAACGCGGAGTGGGCGGTCTCGATCGGCACGGGGGGGACGCGGGTCTTTGTGCTGTCGATCGGGTGCGGGTGGATCTGGTTCATCCCGATCCGACCGAATCGTGTGTCGATCGGGTTCATCTGCCCGGCGGACTATTACAAGTCGTGCGGGAAGACGCCGGAGGAGTTGTACGCGTGGGCCGTGGAGCAGGACCCGCTCGTGGTGCATCACACGCGCAACGCGACGCGCGAGGGAGAGACGCGGTCGACGAAGGACTGGTCGTTCTTGTCGAAGCGGATGGTGGGCGAGAACTGGTTTCTCGTTGGCGAGGCGGCGGGCTTCGCGGACCCGATCCTGGCCGGCGGGTTGATGCTGACGCACGCGGGGGCGCGCGAGCTGGCGTATGTGATTGCTGCGCTGGAGGCGGGCGAGCACGATCCGGTGTGGCTGCGTCATAAGTACGAGGCGTTGCAGGCGCGCCGGATCGGTCAGCACATCCGGTTCGCGGACTTCTGGTACGCGGGGAACGGGTGTTTCACGGACCTTGAGGAGATGACGAGCCGCATCGCGAAGGACGCGGGGATCAGTCTGTCGCCGAAGCAGGCGTTCCAGTGGCTCGCGAACGGCGGGTTCATGGAGGACATCCCCGGGCGCGCGGGGATCGGCGGGATGGATGTGGCGGGCGCGAAGGAGGTCGCGGGGATGTTCCTGGGCGCGGAGGATGCGCAGGCGGAGGTGGGGTGGCGGGTCAACGAGTTCAACCTCTTCCGTGCGAGTCTTGAGGGGTCGGTTCGTGAGGAGTTCCCGGTGTTTCGCGCGGGGAAGATCCATCGGGTGCCGTGCCTGCGTCGCGGCGCGTACACGATGCCCCTGATGGGCGCGTACGCGATGTGGCTGCGCATCATGGAGACCCAGAGCGACATCAACCAGATGTGCCGCGAGGTCTTGAGGTTGTTCATGGAGAAGAAGGGCGCGACGCAGGCGCACGCGAACTTCGAGTTGCAGCAGGCGATCCAGGCGCTGGAGGTGATGCTGATCGAGGGGTGGGTAGTGGGCGAGCACGATCCGAAGCGGCCGCGGCTGGGGATCCGCTCCAAGAAGGGGGACAACATGATCCACGCGAATCGAGACGTCAAGATGGAGGAGTCGGCCTGAGAACGGGCGTTCGAGCCGGACGGGGGACGGATGGGTGAGATCAGTCGGCTGGGGCTTCGGTGGGCGGCACGACGAGGATGCGAGCGGTGGTTGCGGGGGTGCACCACGCGGCGTAGGCGCGCCTGACGTCTTCGGCGGTCATGGTGCGATACTCGTCGAGCGCGCGCGCGAGCCCTGCGGGGGTGAGGCCGTCGTATGTGAGCGTTGCGAGCTTGGAGGCCCACGACTCGGGCGTGAGGTCTTGTCGCGCGAGGATGTCGGCGACGTGTTCCTTGGCGTCTTCCATCTCCATGGGGAGGGGGCCGAGCGTTGCGAGGTCGTTGAAGTGGCGCGAGAGGAGGGCGAGGTCCGACTCGGCGTCGGCGCGGCTGCCAGCGCTGGTGATCATGGCGCCGACGACGGAGCGCGAGGAGCGGGTGCCGGGGTTCATGGGGAAGACGCGGACCTCTCGGTCGCCGGGGACCGCGGCCTCGAGCCGATCGTCGAGAACGAATGCACCGAGCGCGAGGGCGCGGCGTGCGCCGAGGTCGGCGCGCTCGGGACCGATGAGGGCGAGGAGCGCGCGGCCATCGGACGCGCCGGGCGCGCCCGACACCATCAGCGCGGCATCGGGGACGGCCGGACAGACGCCCGTTCGAAGGTCGGCGAGTGTGGCGAGGCCGATGCGGGCGCGACCGGGCATGTCGGCAAAGGCGAGCGCGGCGACCTCCAGTGATTCGGGCGCGGGGATGCGCGAGGCGATGCCGATCTCTATCGAGCCCTGCATGAGCGCAGCAGCGAGCCAGGCGCGAGCGTCGTCGGGTTGTGGCACCGCGACGTCGGAGGGCTGGATCGGGCGCGCGGCGGACATGTCGGAGGGGAGGGTGAGGGGACGGAGGGCGTCCATCGCGGCGCGATCCGCGTCCGATCCGGTGGCGAGGTCTCGGAGCATCTGGACACGGGCCTGGAACGCGGCGTCGTCGAGGCCGGGGCTCTCGACGAGGAGTCGGGCGAGGTCCATGCCGATCTGGAGGTCGGACTCGGGACCTGTGACCCAGAGTTGGAGGGCGTCGGTGTGGGTGTAGGCGGTGAAGCGGACCTGTGACTCGAGGTAGCGGCGGATGGTCTCGGCTTGTGCTGCGTCGGGTGATTTGGGGAGGGACCAGCCGCCCGAGGCGGCGGAGGCGAGGCCGCGTTTGCCGGCGGGCTCGAGGAGCTCGCCACCGGAGATGGTGAGAACGATGGCGAAGGTCTGGTCGGCGGCCTGGGGGAGGGCTTTGGCGTGAATGCGGATGCCGTTGGTGAGCCATGCGGACCAGACGCCGACGCGGGGGGTCTGGGAGATCTCGGCGACGGGAGAGGTTGGGCCGCCCGGCGCTTCGGGAGCGGCGGCGTGGATGCTCGCGGGGGCGAGGATCGCTGCGCTCAGCAGTGCGGCACGTGTGAGCGCGCGGCGGGGGCACGGACGGTGTTGGACCGCGATCCGAGCGGCGGGTTGGGCGTGAGTGCGGGGCACGCTGGAGCGTACCGATCCCGGGCTGGTCGTGTTGCGGCCCGTGGACTCGGATCGATCTGGAATGCGCCGGGCGGGCGTCTCAGGCGGTGGTTGTCCACGCGAGCGCGACGTTCATCGCGTTGAAGCAGACGTGCATGGTGATGGGGACGCCGATGCGCTTTGTGCGTTCGTAGGCGACGCCCATGGAGAGGCCGAGGACGAAGATGGGGAGGAGCGCGAACCAGGGGACTGGTTCTTCCGAGAGGCGGTGGACGAGCGCGAAGGCCGCGCTGGTGCCGAAGATCGCGATCCAGGTCTGGCCGTTGGTGAAGCGGAGGAGCGCGGACTGCAGGAAGCCGCGGTAGAGGATCTCTTCGAGCACGGGAGAGCCGATGATCGCAACGCCGGCGAGCAGCCAGGCCCAGCTGTTCGAGCGGTTGCTGATGATCTGCTGGAGGGTGTCGTGGGCGATCTCGCTCGCGGCCTCGCCGGTGAGTTCCTGGTAGAGGTAGACGCCGCCGTAGGAGGCGAGCATCACGATGGGGAGCGCCAGGAGGAACGCACCGAGCCCGATGGGGACGTCGGAGGCCTTGAACTTCAGTCCGGCCTTTGGCGCGGAGCGCGACATGACGAAGAGCAGGGCCATGCCGACGAGGACGCCCGCGCCGACGGCTCCGCCCTGTACGAGTGCCTTCTCGCGGAGGTCGCCACCGGATGCGACCTGCGGCATCTCGCGGAGGAACTGGGCGGCGAGGGGCGGCGCGATGAAGAGCAGGATGGCGCCGAAGAGCCAGATGGGCGCGGGGAGGGGCTTGACGTCGCGCCCGCCGAGTTTGGCTCCTGATCCTGGCCCGACGATGTTTCCGAGGCAGAGGAAGGTCAGGACGATCGCGGCGACGAGGCCGACGACGATGAGGCGGTTCTGCTCGGCGTATTCGATGGCGTCGGAGACGGTCCAGTTGGTGACGTCCGGGACCTTGAAGGCGTTGCCTCCGGACGGGGATGGTTTGGGAGCGGCCTGCTCGGGGCGTGGGGACTCCTGACGCGCGGGCTCGGGCTTGCGTTCCGGAGGCGGAGCGGCCTCGCGCGTGGCCGGCGGAGGGGGCGCGGGGGGAACGTCCTGGGCGAGGGTTGGAAGGGCCAGAGCCGCCGCCATCGCCAGCACGCAAAGCGCTCGCATCGTCATGCGGAGACTCCAGCCGGGGAGAAGGTACCGGCGCAAAGAGCCGATCAAGTGGAGGACCGATTGGCCCGGGGTGCGGACTCGCGTCGGGAGATGGTCAAGAATCGAGCCCATGCTTCCCGAAGCCCTCCACGAGATCGTTGAAGAGAAACGCCGCGAGATTGCGGTTGGCAAGGCGCGGGTTTCGTTCGGTGAGCTTGAGGCGATGGTTGCCCAGCAGGAGCCGCCGCGCAATTTCTTTGCGTCGGTGACGCGGCACCCGAATGGATTCCAGACTTCAATCATCGCTGAGGTCAAGCGCAGGAGCCCTTCGGCGGGTCTGATACGTCCTGAGTACGAGGGCGACGCCTTTCACCCGGAGAATATTGCGCGTCGGTACTTCGAGAACGGCGCATCGGCGATTTCCTGTCTGACGGACGAGAAGTTCTTCGGCGGGCGTCTGGAGTTCATTCAGCGGATCAAGGACGCGATGCCACTGCCGGTGCTTCGCAAGGACTTCATTCTCGATCCGTGGCAGTTGTGGGAGTCTCGGGCGGCGGGTGCGGACGCGGTGCTGCTGATCGCCGAGTGCCTGAAGACGAGCGAGCTGCTCGATCTGATGATTCTGGCGCAGCAGCTCCAGATGACCGTGCTGCTTGAGGTCCACGACACGGAGAACCTGCTGCGTGTTCGCCCGCACGTGGGGTTTCCGCACGGGACGTACGCCCTGCTCGGGATCAACAACCGCGATCTGAGCACGATGCGGGTTGACCTGAATCACACGCTGCGGCTGATGGACATGGTGGAGCAGCCGCAGACGCTGGTTTCTGAGAGCGGGATCAAGACGTCCGAGGATCTGAAGCGTCTGCGGATGGCGGGTGTGCGGATCGCGCTGGTGGGCGAGCACCTGATGCGCCAGCCGGATCCCGGGCTTGCGCTCGCGGAGTTGCTGCGGGTGGAGGTGGAGTGAATCGCGGGAGATGTGACGTGGGAGTGACGCGCACCTGCGGGCGCGTCGAACCCGGGGCGGGTGCGCCGGGTAGAACCTGATCGACACCGGCGTTCGCGCAGCGCGACGCCCATTGCCGGAGGGCTCAGATGAAGATCACGGATTGCACACGGACGGCGGGTTTGGTTGTTGCGTTCGCGCTGTGCGCGGCGCCGAGCGTCGGCGCGTTCGGGCAGTCGCGGGTGGAGCCTGTCGAGGCCCAGCCCGCCGGGGAGCAGCCCGCCCAGGACGCGGCTCCGGCCGAGCCGACGGGGCGGAAGTGGATCCTGGATTGCGCGGCGGCAATCAATCGGGCGCGGTCGATCCGGTGGGACGTGAGCCATCGGAAGGAGGGGAACCTGCCGGTTGCGCTCGGCGGGGCGAGCGCGCGGGTGACGATGCTGAAGCCCGAGGGGAGCAAGTACAACTGGATCATGCGTGCGCAAGGGGCCGGCAACTTGAAGGGGGGCGATGCCGAGACGCCTTTCGATATTGCGTGGTATCTCGATCAGACGCAGTTCATCGACAGCGCGACCGGGAGTGTTGCGGTGCGGCGGGGACGGGTGAACGAGATGGCGATTCGGATCGCTGAGTCTGTGCGTGTGAAGGAGATGATCGGCACCAACCCGTGGCAGGCGGAGATGGACCAGGCGGATGCGACGATCTCCGGCGAGGAGACTGTCAACGGCGCATCGTGCGTGGTGGTCGACATCGCCTATCGCGCCAACAAGCGGACGGCGCGGCTGTGGATCGCGAAAGAGGACAGGCTGCCGCGCCGGTTCGCGCAGTATGTCGGGGTCGCGAACGAGGGCTCGCAGTTCAGCGCATCGTTCATCACAGACTTCTCCAACGTTGAATTGAATCCCGCGCTGACGATGCAGGATGTGGAGATTGCGGGCGCGCCCGGGGCGACGCGCGAGACCTTCGCGATCAACACGACGGTGGGGAATCCGGACGAGAGCGCGGCGACGAAGCCCGCGGCGCTGGCGCGTCCGCGCCAGGGTCAGGGCGAGGTCTCAACGGGCACGCCGGCGGGTTCCGACACGCGGCCGGAGCCGGCGCGCGGACCCGTCTTCGAGGCCGCGCCGGGGTTCGCACTGAAGTCGGCCGACGGCTCGACGGTGTCTCTCGATTCGCTGCGCGGCAGCGTGGTGGTGCTGGATTTCTGGGGGACATGGAGTCTGATGTGCAAGCAATCCAGCCCGGAGGTGCAGGGGTTGCACGAGCGGTTCAAGGGCCAGCCGGTGCGTGTGCTTGGCATGGCGGTGCGTGAGCGGAGCGAGGAGAAGCCGATTGCATATTTCAAGGAGCGGGGCTTCACGTACACGCTGCTGCTCAACGCGGACAGCACGGCGGCGCAATACGGCGTGCGCGTGTATCCGACGTTCGTGGTGATCAGCCCCTCTGGTGAGATTGTTCACAAGCACGAGAAGTATGTCGCGGGCGAGTCATTGGATGAGATTGCGAAGATTGTTGAGAAGCACCTACCGACTCCGACGGTGCGGCCCACGGGCGGCTGATCACGATCGATCGCGAGAATCTCCGGGTTTTTCGGCATATCGCGCGGCACGGTATTTGCTCGCAACTTGCGCTTCGGCGTTGAACTTTCATGTCGGCGTGTGTAAGTTTCATGACCCACGCGCCGGATGCTGCACGAGTGCGAGTGTTGTCGAAGTGATGACCAGGGCTCATTCATTGTGAGGTTTGAAGTTATGGCTAGACGTGCGTCTACAGGAACACGTGGACTCTCAAGGCTTTCCGTTGACGATCTCCAGGCCGAGATCGCTCGGCGCGGACGGTCGCTCTCCAAGCTCCAGAAGCAGCACGCCAAGGCGATGCAGAAGGTTGAGGAGATCGAGCGTCAGATCATCGGGGCGGGTGGCTCCATATCTGGCCAGCGCCGGCTACGGTTCGGCGGTCCGGGCGTCAATCTCGGGCGCAAGCGCCCGAAGAATGACATGAATCTGGTTGAGGCGCTGCAGAAAACGCTCAAGGGCAAGACCATGGGCGTGACCGAGGTGACCGCGGCGGTGCAGAAGAACGGCTACAAAACATCTGCGGCCAACTTCCGCACGATTGTCAATCAGACGCTCATCAAGCACCCCAAGCTCTTCAAGAAGATCTCGCGGGGTCAGTACGCCGGCTGAGTCGGTGCGCTGCGAGTGATGCACATGACATGTGTGCGCGGGCGAGCCTCTGGGCTCGCCCGCGCCCTTTTGGCGCGCGGGGCGCGAAAGCTGGATGCTGGTTGTTCGGTTCACGATAGCACGGGCGATTGCTCGCCCGTGCCGGTTCGGATTCGGATGTGCTTAAGCCTGCTCAGCGGGGAATCGGCTCGGGAGTCATACGCGAGGGGCGGTCGGTGTAGAACGCGCGGCCCATGTCCTCCCAGAACATGCGATCCATCTCGTTGAAGTAGAGCGCGAGCGAGTTGTCGACATCGTCATGGCGCTGGTAGAGCGTGCTCATGCCCGGTGTCAGGTTGTTGCGAAGCCCGCCGACCCGCTTGTCCTTCGACGAGGAGCAACCGGTGGCGATTGCGGCGCCGACAATGAGCGCGGTGGCGAGAAACAGGCGAGCGTTGCGGGACATCGACGGCTCCTTCGAGGGCTGGAACTCACAAACCGGCAGTACCGGGAGGAAGGTTGTAGCGAATACGCCGGCTCCGGTCAATGCCGATGGGGTCAACGACCCGATGGCGGCTCCTATTCGGGACAACCGGTGGGCAGGTTTCCTGTTCTCCTTGCCTTCGGGCGCCCGGCCTCAGATTGGGGCATAGACCCCTGCCAATGGAAACCGGGCTTCGCCGTCGTAATATGCTGCTCCACAATGCTTTAGAAGACTATTCGTTCGTGGGAATCACGACGACGTCCGTCGGATCCGCGACCAATGCGACCGGGGATCCCAGGGGCTGCGCGAGCGCTTCGGGGCTGGGATTCAGTTCTGCGATGGTGACGCGGGTCTTGTCGGGAAGTTCGATGGTGCGGTGCAGGAGTTCGCCGAGATAAGTCGTCTCGGCCAGGGTTCCCCGGATTGGACTCGGGGCATCCCTGGGAGCGGGGCGGAGCGACTCGGGCCGAATCGAGAGCAAGACGGCGGCGCCAGGAGTGGGCTCGGGCATGGTCGATTCCGGGGGCATCTCGGCTCGGACCGGTCCAGAGGATGTGGTGACGGTGAGCGAGTTGCCCTCACGCCCGGCGACGGTGGCCGGGATGATGTTGGTCTGGCCGAGAAACTCGGCGACGAAGCGTGTGCGGGGGCGGCGGTAGAGGTCGGTCGGCGACCCGAGTTGGACGATCTTGCCGGCGCGCATGACGGCGATGCGGTCCGCCATCGAGAGGGCTTCTTTCTGGTCGTGCGTCACGTAGATCGTGGTGATGCCGCCGGGCTGCCCGTTGTCGGAGCCGTAGGTCTTGCAGGTGCGGCGGATCTCGGTGCGGAGGTCGTTCCTGAGTTTGGCGTCGAGGTTCGACAGAGGTTCGTCGAGGAGGAGGACGTCTGGGCGGATGACCAGGGCGCGGGCGAGGGCGACTCGCTGCTGCTGACCGCCGGAGAGCTGGTTGGGTTTGCGGCGGGCGTACTGGCCCATTTGAACGGCGTTGAGGGCTTCGAGTGCGCGGCGCTTGCGTTCGGCGCGGGGGACCTTGCGCACGCCAAGTCCGAAGGCGACGTTCTGCTCGACGCTCATGTGGGGCCAGAGGGCGTAGGACTGGAAGACCATGCCCGTGTTGCGGGTGTTGGGCGGGGCATGGGTGACGTTTTTGTCGTTGAAGAGGATCGTGCCGCCGGTGGGATCGATAAACCCGGCGATCATCCGGAGGAGGGTGGTCTTGCCGCAGCCGGACGGCCCGAGGAGGAAGAAGAGCTCGCCCGGGGCGATCTCGATGTTGATGCCATCGACGGCGGCGGTGGCGGCCTTGCCGGTGCCGAAGGTCTTGTGGAGACTCCGAATGGAGATCGCGGTGGGCATGGGGGACGTGGCCATGGGCAGCGGGAAGGGGATAGGTTTGGAGGCGAAGAATAGTCGATCGAGGGGTGGATGTGTTGGTGGTCGCCTATGAAGGTGGGGATTGGAGGTCGCGTGGCGAAGAAGGGGGCAAAGCGAGCATCGAAGGCCGGCGGGAGGGCCCTCCCTGGGGATGCTGCGCCGCGGGCGGGCGGAAGCGGAGGATCGGGGGGACGGGGGCGCACCGGAGGCAGGGGGCGCGGGGCCGAGGGGATGCCCCCGCCGGTGTCGCTGGATCCGGTGGTGCGAGCGATCGAGAACCTGCGCCGGATCCGCACGAGGGCCGAGCCAAAGCGGGAGGTCCAGGAGATCATGACGCCCGAAGTTGCTCGGTTGCGGCATGTGAAGGCCGCACTCGGCGGCCTGGATGAGCAGTGGGAGACGGTTGTGCCTCCTGAGCTTCGTGAGCGGTGCTGGCCTCGGGGCGTGTCGCGTCGGGTGTTGACGGTGGCGACCGACAACGCGGCGGCGATGTACCAGTTGTCGATGTGGCTGCGCGGAGGCGGCGAGGTCGCGCTGCGCTCTGCGACGGGTCAGCGCGTCTCACGGGTCAAGATCGAGATGGTGGCGCTGGAAGAGGGGGATGGGGAGCGCGGGGGCTGAGGCGGCCCGACGGCGAGGGAGTGGCGAGAGACGGGAAGGCATCGGGGGCAAGGGGTATACTTTCGGCCCTGTCGCGAGAGCGGCGGGGAGAAGGGCCTGCGGCAGCCGCTGCAAGTCCTTGCAGGACGGGCCAGTAGCTCAGTTGGTTAGAGCGCACCCCTGATAAGGGTGAGGTCGGCAGTTCGAATCTGCCCTGGCCCATTGTTACGGAACACGAAGCGACGAGACGCCGGCTCGATAGGGTCGGCGTTGTTGCTTTTCGAACTGCGAACGCGAGAGCTCACCCCGCGATGACGCGAGCGGCATCGTCGAGGATGGTGCGGGCCTCTGCCTCGGTCGGGGCTTCGGCGATCAGGCGCATGATGGGCTCGGTGTTGCTGGCGCGGACGTGGAGCCAGGCGCGCCTGTCGGCCCAGTCGATGCGGACGCCGTCCTGAAGATCGACGGTGGCGGATGCGTGGGCGCGAGCGATCTTCTCGATTGCGGGCTGCGCTTCGGCTTTGGATGCGAGATCGACCTTTCGCTTCTCGATCGAGTAACGGGGCATCTCGGCGATGATGGCCGAGAGCGGCCGGTCCTCGCGCGCGAGGAGGCCGAGGGTCAGCGCCATGGCCGAGAGCGAGTCGCGGACGAAGGTGACGCGGGGCCAGATGACACCGCCGTTGCCCTCGCCACCCATGATCGCGCCGTGCTGCTTCATGGCGGCGACGACGTTTGCCTCCCCCACTGCGGCACGGATGACGCGTGCGCCGAATCTGGCGGCGACGTCGTCGATCATGCGGCTGGTGGAGAGATTGACGCAGATGGTCGCGCCCTTCCCGCGCTCGCCCATGGAACCGAGAATCGCGAGCGCACCGAGCACGAGCGTGTACTCCTCGCCGATGTAGGTTCCGTCGGCATCGATGATGGCGAGACGGTCGGCGTCGGGATCTTGTGCGAAGCCGGCGACGCCGTGGTGCTCGGGCGTGGCGGCTGCGAGGCCGGTGAGGTTCTCGCGCGTGGGCTCGGGCGTGTGCGGGAAGATGCCGCTGGGCTCGCCGTGGATCTGGACGATCTCCGAGCAGCCGAGGCGTTCGAGGAGGGCGAGCGCGCCGGGCGCGCCGGATCCGTTGACCGAATCGACGACGACGCGGTAGTGACGGTCCTTGGTGGGGACCGCGAGGTCGATCTCGTCGAGTGCACGGATGACGGTGTCAACGTGGGCATCGGTCGCGGTCTGATCGAGCGCGATGGTGCCGAGCCGATCCCAGGGGACGGCGTCGAGGGCGGGCGTGTTCTTCTGGAAGCGTTCGACGATCTGCGCGGCGGTGGCGGCATCGGGGGCGCACGCGTCGACCGCGACCGGATCGGTGAGTGTGGTGGAGCGAACGAGGCACTTGAGCCCGTTCCACTGCTGCGGGTTGTGGCTGGCGGTGAGGATCAGCGCCGCGTCCGTGTTCCGGGCGTCGGTGGCGACGCCGGCCGTGGGGGTCATGGAGACACCGAGGTCGATGACGTCGCAGCCGCAGGAGGTGAGGCCGGCGAGGGCGGCGGCGTGGATCATCTGGCAGCCTGCGCGGCCATCACGGGCGAGGATGACTCTCGGGCGGCGGGATGCGGCCTGCGATGCGGGAAGGGACTCGCGGAGCCATCCGGCGAAGGCACCGGCGTAGCGTGTGGCGACGTCGTGGGTGAGCGAGGCGCCGACGATGCCGCGGCAGCCGCTGACGCCGAGCATGAGTGGCGCGTCGGGCGTGGGGTGCTTCATGGGATGAACAGGATAGGGGAATGAGGGCGGGCCGGGGTGTCAGCGCGGCGCGGCCTGGTAGAGGTGGATGCAGGTGGTGCCGTAGGGATGGGACTCGGGGCCGATCGCGCCGGGGAGCGCGAGATCGATCTCGGGGCTGGGTTCGGGCTGGGTGATGTCCGCGAGCGACGCCTCGAACGCGTCGAGCGCGGCATCGGCTTCGGGATCGGAGAGATCGAGCGAGAGCTCGATCGGGGGCATCTCGGGGGGCGCCTCGGCTTTGCGCGATCGCTTGTGCCGGCGGACGCGTTGATCGAGGTCGCCGTGGTCGGACTGGTCCGAGTCGTGATCGAAGTCTCGAGCGCGGCCGCGGCGGGTGGGCTCTGGGCTCTCCGGCTCGGGCGCGTGCGCCGGATCGGGCGTCTGGACGAAGGGCCATGGCGTGCGATGGACGAGGAAGCCGCCCTCGTCGAGTTGTGCGAGGACACGGGAGAACTGGTCGCGCGTGCGTCGCCAGCCGAGGTCGTTGGTGACAACGGCGTAGGGGGGATCGAAGAAGGCGACGTGGATCCGTTCGTGGAGGCGGGCGAGGGAGGCGGCGCCGAGCGCGTCGCCGACAACGATCTGGCTGCGATCTTCGCAGCCGAGCGCCTTGATGTTGGCTTCCAGAACCTTGGCGACGGCGCGGTCGCGCTCGATGAAGGTGCAGAAGGCGGCGCCGCGGGAGAGGGCCTCGAGGCCGATGGAGCCGGTGCCGGCGAAGGCGTCGAGGATGTGGGCGTCTTCGAAGTGGCCGCGGAGGAGATTGAAGAGCGACTCCTTCACGCGATCGGGGATGGGGCGGGTCTCGGCGTTCTCGGGTGGCGACTGGAGCTTTCTGGAGCGGAACTCGCCGGCGATGATGCGCATGGAGAAGGGTAGGTGGAGGCGGCGTGCGGGGAGGGGGCGGTCGGTTAGACTGCGGCGCGCGAGGGCGGTGTGGACCAGGCGATGATCGGAGATGATGCGATGCGAGCAGGGCGATGGTTCGGGGCGATGATGGCCGGCATGGTGCTCTCGGGGAGTGTGACGGGCGGGTGGGCGAGGGGCGACGGGGGAAGCGGGGCCGGGCTCTCGGCGGGCTTTCTGCGGTGTGAGTATCTCGTCGAACCTCTGGCGGTGGCGGAAGAGAGGCCTCGGCTGAGCTGGATCGTCGAGTCCGACGGGCGGGCGCAGAAGCAGACGGCGTATCGCGTGCTTGTGGCGTCGAGCGCGGAGGGGTTGGCGCGGGACGAGGGGGATCTGTGGGATAGCGGAAGGGTGGAGTCGGACGAAACGGTCCACGTGGAGTATGGAGGGAGGGCGCTGGCATCGCGTCAGCGGTGCTGGTGGAAGGTGAAGAGTTGGGACGGGGATGGAGGCGAGGGCGCGTGGAGCGAACCTGCATGCTTTGCCATGGGTCTTCTCGCGCCGACGGACTGGAAGGCGGAGTGGATCGAGGCGGGTGCCGACGAGGCGGAGGTCCGGATCTCGAGCGCGGTGTATCACACGATCGACCGTGTGGGTGTGCCGCGCGTGGAGCGCGATGTGACCGAGGCGGTGCGCGCGGGGTACGCGCGGCTGGGTCCCGGCTTTGTCGCGAGCAACGAGTCGCTCGGGGGTGATCCTGCACGCGACATCAGGAAATCGCTGCATGTGGTCTATGTGTGCGATGGCGAAGAAACGAGCGTAGAGATCGCTGAGAATGCGCGGGTCGTGTTGCCGGGGGCTCGGATCCCTTATCTGAGGCGCGAGTTCGAGGTCGATGGACACGTGGCGCGGGCGCGGCTGTATGTCACGGCGCTCGGGACCTACGAGGTGCGAGTCAATGGGGCGCGGGTCGGGGATGCCCACCTTGCGCCGGGGTGGACGGACTATCGGAAGCGGGTGCGGTATCAGGCGTTCGACGTGACGGAGTCGCTCGCGCGCGGCGCGAACGTGATCGGGGCGGAGGTCGCGCCCGGCTGGTTCGCGGGGCACGCGGGGCTCTTCGGCGCGTTCCGTTTCTATGGCGAGTCGCCCGCGCTGCTGGCGCAGCTGGAGATCGAGTACGCCGACGGGCGCACGCAGCATGTGGTGACAAACGAGCGGTGGGTGCGACACGCGGGCCCGCTGGGGATGGCGGACATCCTGAAGGGCGAGACTCACGATGCGAGGCGGGAGATCGCGGGATGGGATGCGCCCGGGTTCGATGACTCGGCGTGGTCGCCTGTCGCGGTGCGCGAGGAATCGCGGACGCTGCAGCCGCAGATCTCGGAGCCGATCCGCGTGGTCGAGGAGCTGGTGACGATCGCGGTGACGGAGCCCGCGCCGGGGCGGTGGACGTTTGATCTCGGGCAGAACATGGTCGGTGTGGTGCGTCTGCGGGTCGAGCAGGCCCGCGGGACACGCCTGACGATCCGGCACGGAGAGATGTTGAATCCGGATGGAACGCTGTACACGGCGAATCTGCGTGCGGCGGACTCAACGGATCGGTATGTGTGCGCCGGGCGCGACGGAGGGGAGACGTGGCAGCCGCGCTTCACGTTCCACGGCTTTCGGTATGTCGAGATCACGGGGCTGGCGGGGAAGCCGGATGCGGGGACGGTGACGGGTGTTGTGCTGTCGTCCGACATGCCGGAGGCGGGCGCGTTCGAGTGCTCGGACGAGCGCGTGAACCAGTTGCAGCGGAACATCGTGTGGGGGATGCGGGGGAACTACCTCGACATCCCGACGGATTGTCCGCAGCGCGACGAGCGGATGGGGTGGATGGCCGATGCACAGGTCTTCCTGCCGACGGCGGCGATGAACGCGGATGTCGGCGGGTTCATGACCAAGTGGATGGTCGATGTCATTGATGCGCAGCGCGACGACGGCGCACACTCCGATGTCGCGCCCGCGATGAAGGGGCTCAACTATGGAACGCCGGCGTGGGGGGATGCGGGCGTGATCGTGCCGTGGGCGATCTATGAGGCGTATGGCGATCGGCGGATGCTGGAGCGATCGATCGATTCGATGGCGGCGTGGGTGGCGTGGTGCGAGCGGAACAGCACGGGGCTGATCCGGGACAAGGCGAGAGGGAACGACTACGGGGACTGGCTCTCGATCGAAGCGGACACGCCCAAGGATCTGATCGGCACGGCGTACTTCGCGCACGCGGCGGACATCGTGAGTCGTGCGCTGCGTGTGCTCGGACGCGATGACGAGGCGGCGCGGCACGAGAGGCTGTTTGACGATATCAGGCGCGCGTTCAACGCGGAGTATGTCGCGAGCGACGGGACGATCCACGGCCGGACCCAGAGCGGGTACGTGATTGCGCTCGCGTTTGATCTTCTGGATCAGCCGATGCGCGAGCGGGCGGCGGGGCACCTGGTCTCGGACATCGAGGCGCGCGGGTGGCGGCTTTCAACGGGGTTTGTGGGTGTGAGCCACCTGCTGCACGCGCTGACGAGCGTGGGGCGGGATGATGTGGCGTATCGGCTGCTGCTGCAGGATGAGTTCCCGTCGTGGCTCTTCTCTGTGAAGCACGGCGCGACGACGATCTGGGAGCGATGGAACGGGTGGACGCCCGAGACCGGCCCGCACCCGGACATCTCGATGAACTCATTCAACCATTACTCGCTCGGCTCATGCGGCCGATGGATGTTCGAGCGACTGGCAGGGATCGCGGCGGAGCCCGGCGCGCCGGGATACCGGCGTGTTGTGATCGCGCCGGCGATTCGCGAGGGGGAGCGCGCGGGGATCACATGGGCGCGGGCGACGTTCCGTTCGATCAGGGGCGAGTTCGCGAGCGCGTGGAGGGTCGAGGACGGAACGGTGACGCTGGAGGTGCGAGTGCCTGCGAACACGGTTGCGACGGTGCGCGTGCCCCTCGGGCCTGGTGGCGCCGACGACGTGCGAGAGAGCGGAGAGTCGCTCGCACGGGCGTCGGGGGTGCGTGTTCTGGGGATTGAAGGGGATGAAGTGGTGATGGAGGTGGGATCGGGGTCGTATGTGTTCACGGCGGAATGAGCGTGGGTGCCTGCGGCTCAGTCGCAGCCGGTGCCGAAGGCGTCGAGGAAGTCCAGGAAGTCCAGGACGTCGATGACGGTGTCGTGATTGAAGTCGGCGTTCGAGGTTGAGCCGCAGGGTGTGGGCTGGCCCTCGCAGGTTCCGAAGTCATCGAGGAAGTCGAGGAAGTCGAGCACGTCGGGTGTGCCGTCGGCGTTGTAGTCGGCGGGGCAGGCGGTGCACCCGGGGCCACCGACGCTGAGGACGGCATCGCTGGAGGTGGTGCTGCCGCACGGATTCGTGACGACGGCGTGGAACCTGATGTCCTTGTTGCTGGTGCCGAGCGAGAGCGACGAGATGGAGAGGTCGGGTCCGTTCCAACCGGCGACCTCGAACTGGAGGCCGGTGACGGGATCGGCGAAGAAGGGGCCCGTCACTTCGGTATACGCGCCGGTGCCCGCCTGCGATTCCACCATCCACTGGTAGGTCACGGCGCCCGGCGCGTCGATGTCTATGGAGAGGTCGACCCAGCTCGGTGATCCCTCGCAGGTTGCGGTGGAGATCGGATCGTTGATGATTGTCGCCGTGCTCGGGCAGGGGAGACCCGTCACGAGGAACGCACGCTGCGCGCCGAGGTATTCGCCCGTGCCGCTGACGGCGGACCCGTCGGCCGAGACGCCCCACGCTTCCGTGAGCGTCCAGCCGGTCATGTTCACGCCGAGCGAGGCGAGATAGGTGTTGAGATCGACCATGCCGATCTGCGTCGTCCAGAGGCACGCGCGGTAGGTGACGAAGGCGACAAGGGCTCGACCCGCGATCACCTTGCCGTCGTAGTTGGTTCCCCTGGCGTAGGAATCGGTCGATCCCGACGGCGTGCCGAGGTTCTGCATCCCACCCGGGCTTGTCCAGCGGAAGATCCGATCGCCGAGCGATGTGTCACCATCGCCAACCACGACGCCGTTGTTCGCGCTGATCGCCATCGCGAAGGACTTGGTGCCGCCCGTGTGCGTGCCGAGGTTGATCGGCGCACCGGAGCCGATCCAGAGGCATGCGCGAGCTCCGGAGCCGGTCCATGCGCTGCTGCCGACGATGCGTGAGCCGTCCGAGCTGATGCCGTGTGCCGCGGAGCCGCCTGCTGCTCCGCCCGGAAGCGTGCCGAGCGAGACGATGCCGCCCGCGCTGGTCCAGCGGCAGGCCTCGTACGTGCCGGAGGATCCGTTGCTGTATCCCACGACGATGGAGCCGTCGCCGCTGATGCCGGTCGCGAGCCCGACGGTGCCGCCCGGGAGCAGCCCGAGGTTCTGAACGCCTCCGGTGCTCGTCCAGCGGAAGAGTCGGTTGCTCGCGTTGCCCGCAACGGCGTTGCCGGTGGTGCTGATCGAGTTGCCGGCGGTGGAGGTCAAGCCGGTGGGAACACCCAGGCTCTGCATGCCGGTGCTGGCGGTCCATCGGAACGCGCGAACCCCGAAGAGTTCGTCGGTGTTCAGGTCTCCGACGCCGGTCACGACCGTCCCGTTGGCGTTGACCTGGGCCCCGCGCGAGTAGGTGCCACCGGGCATGACGCCGAGGTTGATCAGCGTCGGCACGGCGGCGTTGACCGAGCCGGCGATGAGCGCGAGGCCGGCGAGCGTCAGAAGGCGGTCGCCCGCGAGCATCGGGTGCTTCGGTGTGCCGGCGGTGGGTGAGTTCTGGAACATGATTCTGCCTCCGGTTTCGAGTGCGATGTCCGTGCGGCCCGACGCTACGAAAGGAGTAAGCGGGGCGGCACCGAGCGTGACACCTGAGTTGCGGGCCGGGGACCGAACCTTGCACCATGCCCAAGGAATATGCGAAAGAAGCCGCCCCCGGGAAGGGGGCGGCGTTCGAGGGATTCGCGGTGATCGACGCGATCGGAGCCGTTTCTGGCCCCTGAGAGGCGTTGTCGAGCGCGCGGCGGATCAGTCGCAGCCGATGCCGAAGGCGTCGAGAAAATCGAGGAAGTCGAGGATATCAACGATGGTGTCCCCGTTGAAGTCGGCGTCCACACCCGAGGTTCCTGCGCAGGGAGCGGGCTGGTTCTCGCACGTGCCGAAGGAATCGAGGAAGTCCAGGAAGTCCAAGATGTCGGACTGGCCATCGCCGTTCACATCCGAGGGACAAGGGAAACAGGAGATCATGTTGTATGACCCGGGCGTGCCGAGATCGCCGCCTGCGGATGCGAAGGAGCCGAATGCGTCGCCGATCGCGGACTTCGACCATCCGGCGACATTGTCCTGTCCGATGGTCTCGAGACAGGTCTGGCCGCTGGCGTTCTGGGTGCGGATCGTGTCCGAGTATGTCTGATCGCCGTAGCGGAGACGATCGGAGAGCGTGCCTGCGGCGTTGAAGAGGTTGATCTCGTCGTTGCGTGCGAGGTTGTTGCCGGTGGAGATGCCGAGTTCACCGATGATCTTCACCTCAGGAGCGAGTCCCCATGCGGCGCGGAAGGGCGCTGCGGCGGTTTCCGTGATGAGGACGGACTCTCCGGGGAGGACGGCGCCGAGAGATGTGAGATCGAAGGATCCGGCGATGGCGTGGTCGTCGTCGATGCTCCAGCCGGTCATGTCGACGATGTCGTCGGAGGTGTTGGTGAGCTCGATGAACTCGCCGCCTGCGCCTGAGTACATCCATTCGGTGATGCGCATGCCGCCCGTGGCGCCGAAGGTGTACTCGATCGACATGGGGTCCCACTCGGTGTGTGTGGGGAGGAACGAGGCGGAGGCGTAGGTATTGGCGGCGGTCGCGGCGACGTAGAAGTCGACGCGCTGGCCGGGGGCGCCGACGATGGGGAGGTTGACGGCGTAGTTCCCCGAGCCGGTGTTGCTCATCAGAGCGCGCTGGTAGGTCCCTGTGGGCGTGGGCCGGTAGAAGAGTTCAACTTTTGAGATCGCGCTGCCGGCGGTTGAGACGTTGGTGGTGATGGTGACGGCGTTGGCGGGATCGGGCGTCGTGTCAGAGGGCGTGACGGAGTTGATGGTGGGACCGACGGCGGAGAGTTCGGCGTTGGCGTTGAGCAAGGTCGCGCGGGAGTTCATGAACTGCTCAAGGCCGGGGACCGTTCCGCCTGCGGGGCCGGGGTATGGGAGCGTGACGGAGGATGTGAAGTTGTTCTGGAAGAGGGTGTAGGAGTAGAGCTTCTTGGGGTCAGCCTGGACCGCGCTGTCGATGAGGTTGCGCAGGGCGGTGGCCCGGGGCTCGAAGTACGCCCACGACAGATCGGCCTTGGCGACCCGATAGTGCGCGAAGTATCGCTGGCGCAGTTCCGCGACGGAGAGCACGCGGCTGAGCACCGGCTTGGTCGACGCCGTGAAGTTCAGCGTCGGCGACCACGTGGTCTGCGTGAAGGTCTCGTTCGCGTCTGTCTGCAGCAGGTAGGTCCGCCCGTCCGTCGGGTTGCGGTAGGTCATGAAGTCCGCACCCTTGTTCACGTAGCTGTCGTCGTCCGTAAGGATGTTCTCGAACACCACAGACCAGATCGACGGGTCCACCGCGAATGTGGGATCGATCGTTGTCTGCCACGTCGACAGCACGCCGTTCGTCACCGCGTTGCAGACGGCGATGAGCGCGCCCCATGGATCTGCGAGCCCGCCATCGTCCTTGATCTCGTAGCCGGTGTAGCCGGACGCGCTGGAGCCGTTGTAGCGCAGGCCGGGTCCGTTCGGGTTGTTGGCGCACTTGATGCGCAGGCCGCCGGTGTCGGCGAAGTGCGTGCTGAGCATGGTCTTGTTGAACTGCTGCACGTTGGCGTAAACGCCCCAGTTCTGTCCGTTGAGCGTGACCACGACGTGATTGGCTCTGGGGTGGGGCATGAACTGGGCGACGTAGTTGTTGTAGAGAACCTCGCGGCAGAAGGTCGGATCATGGAACGCGTTGTTGAGGTTGAGCGAGCCGTACCCCATGAGCGACTGCTCGGGATCGACGGCGTCCATCTCGACGTTGAGCGAGAACTTCTCCGAGCCGGCGGGCAGGGCTGTGTAGGAGGTATTGCCCCTGATGCGGACGCCGACGCTGGGGTACGTGACGCCGTCCACGGTGAGATCGGCGAGGATGTTGGTCTGCGAGGTGTAGTTGGCGCGCAGGAGCGAGAGCCAGTTCGCGTCGTGGAACTGGAAGGCCATGGTGCGGAGCACAGTTGTGTCGTACAGGTCCTGGGCACGAGCGCCGAGCGGGATGGCGAGCGCGAGGACGATGCCGACGAGCAAACGAAGCGACAGGGACATGCGCGGACTCCCGAACGCCCACCCCCGAAGGCGACGAACTGGAATGTGCGAGCACTCGGCGCGGCGACGCGGCCGCGGCGTGGCTCGCTGGATCGACTCTGTGCTCAACGCGGGGTTGCCGGCGTTATTTCAGGATCGCGACAAGATTCAGGGGCGGTCGCGCATGCACCGAGTATGAGTCGATCTGGTGATACGAGTCGGCTCGCACAGATTCACAGTGGATGGGACCGTTCAGCACCCCGTGCCGAAGGCGTCGAGGAAATCGAGGAAGTCCAGGACGTCGATGATGGTGTCGCCGTTGAAGTCGGCGTTGGCCGTGCTGCCGCACGGAGCGGGCTGGTTCTCGCAGGAGCCGAAGTCATCGAGGAAATCGAGGAAGTCGAGCACATCGGGCGCGGTGTCGCCGTTGTAGTCGGCGAGACAGACGCCGCAGCCGGGGCCGCCGTCGTTGACGAGGATGGAATCCGAGATTGCGCTGCCGCACGAGTTGGTGACGATGCAGTCGTATGTCCCGCCAGACTCGATCGTGAGCGCCCACGAGCCGGAACCGGGGATGTTCACGAGGTCGCGCTGCCACTGGTAGGTGAACGGGCCCGTGCCGACGACATCGACGGCCATCGTCACGGGAGCCAGGGGACAGGCCTCCAGACCGGACGAGCCGATCGTTACGTCGGGCGAGCACGACGAACCGCTCGCATACTCGAACGCGCCCATGTCGACGATGCTTGAGCCCGGGCCGGGGAGTCCCCGGACGATCCGCGTTTGGCGATCGAGATCGAGCGGCGTGCCCGGGGGGACGAGAGAGTTCTTGCCGGTGTCGATGCAGGGAGAGGCGGCGAGCAGGCGCGCGTTGCCGCCCGCGGTGTTCACGAGCATGGGGTCGATCTCGAAGCAACCGGGGTACTTCGAGGTGTCGATGGGGTCCTCGCCGGGATCGGCGGTGAAGAGAAGCTGGATGCACGAGTTCCTGGCCGAGTACTTGCCCGCGACGCCGGTCTTGCGGGGAGAGACGTCCTCGCCGAGCGCTATGTTGCCCCAGACGATCGAGTTGTTGAGCACGCCCGTCGCCGGGAAGCTCGGGAGCGTCTCCACAATCGACACGCCGACGTGCTCGCGGCCGGTGTTCCTCGCGATCGTGCAGTTGATGATCTCGATGTCGGTCCATTGCGCCGAGATGCCCGCGCCGCGCCCGCCCTGCGTGACGGAACCGACGTCGTATGCGAAGGCCGTGTTGTTCGTGATGGAGCAGTTGAGCACGAGCGTGGGATTCCAGGCGAAGATCGCGCCGCCGTACGCGGCCTGGTTGGAATCGAAGACGCACTCGCGGATGGTTGTGGTCGGGTCGGCGAGGCAGAAGGAACTGATCGCGCCGCCGCGGGGGATCTCGAATGAGCTGCCTCCGAATGGGCGCGCGATGTTTCCGCTGAAGACACAGCGGGCGATCGTGACCGGAAGATCACAATCGAGCTGGATCGCCCCTCCCTGGCCCGACTGTCCATAGGTGGCGATGGCGAGGTTGGTCTGGAACGTGCAGTCCTCGATCGAGCCGCCCCCGGTGCCCCCGACGTAGATCGCGCCGCCGGAGCCCTGGCTGGAGAGGTTGTGGTAGAACTCGCAGTTGCTGATGGACGCCTCTGAGTCATAGAGGTAGATCGCGCCCGCGTGGCCGAACGCCGCGAAGTTGTCGGCGAAGGCGCAGTTGCTCACTCTCGGGCTTCCGCCGACGCAGTAGATGCCGCTGCCATAGAGAAGCGGGTCGCCCGCCGGGGTGCCGGGAGGGCCGTATGCACCCTTGACGATGTGGAAGCCGTCGATCACGGTCGTCGCGTCCACGCCGCTCGCGACCACCACGTGGCCGGCGTTGGACGTGGTCAGGATCACGTTGTTTGGCCACGGGGGCGCGAAGGGGCTCGGGTCCACCGTGTCGTCGTTCCCGATGTCGCCCGAGAGGATGGTCGGGTGCGTGCGCCAATCCCTCTCCGTGCGGAGCGATTCGTCTCCGGCGAAGCCGCCATACACGCTCACACCCGACCTGAGAACGAAGCTCGATGTGACGCTCGTCGGCGTGTACGTGCCCTGGGCGACCCAGATCTCATCCCCGGCTACCGAGGCGTCGAGCGCGGACTCCACGCGCGTGAAGGCGTCTTGCCAACTGGCGCCGTTGCCGGCCCCGGTTGCGCCCGCGCGCACGTGGATCACGTCTCCGCGCGCGTCACCCATCGTTGTGAAGATGCCGACCGCCAGCAGTCCCAGTGCTCGCTTCATGTCTCTCACTTCTCCATTGCTCGGTGCGGTTCCGGGTGTGGCGTTGCGACGGCCGTCGGCGGCCATGGTGGTTCGTTTCGCACTCCGGCGATCAGCATCCCGTGCCGAAGGCGTCGAGGAAGTCGAGGAAGTCCAGAACATCCACGATGGTGTCCCCGTTGAAGTCGGCGTTGGCCGCGCTGCCGCAGGGCGCGGGGACGCCCTCGCAGGAGCCGAAGTCATCGAGGAAATCGAGGAAGTCGAGCACATCGGGCGCGGTGTCGCCGTTGTAATCGGCGGGGCAGGCGCTCGGCGTGCCGACGATCGCTGCTTCGCTGGTTGTTGTGCCGCAGGCGTTGGAGGCCACGCATCGGAACTCGAGGTCGGTCCCGGGCTCGATCGCGGCAAGCTGCAACGTGGGTTGGTCCGCGGTGCTGATCTCGAAGCGCGCGGCGCCGCCCGCGCTTGGGAAGTTGGGTCCGGTCACAACGCTGTGGAAGTCGGGTTCGTCGATCTGACGCCACTGCCACGCGTACGAGAATGGGCCGGATCCGCCGACGACCTGGATCGCGACCGTCGCCTCGTTCAGTTCGGCGACCGTGTCCGACGGGTGGATCCCGATGTCGGGCACGCACCAGCCGGTGACTGGCGCGTTCGGCGTCAGCAGGTACAGGCGGGAACCGAAGAAGTCGGTGCCGTCGAGGTGGCCGGTGGAGATGATCCGGCCCTGCGAGTCGATCGCGATCGCCTTCTCCAGCAGCACGTCGGGCGTGCTCAGTTGCTCGACCAGATCGTGCGCGATCCATGTGCCGTTGGTGCGCGGCTCCCAGAGCGTCGCGAATGACTCCGGGTCGGCGAAGTTGCCGCACCAGCCGACGATCCATCCGGCGTCGTTGATGTCGAGGGCGGTCACCTGCGGGAATGAGCCGAGGCCCGGCAGGGAGTACGTTGCCGAGCCGCTGCGAGACGCGAACGACCGAGACGGATAGTGGCTGCCGATGATCGTGCCACTCGCGTTGATCCAGCGAGGCTGTCCCACGAAGGTGCCGATCGGGTCAAGGACCGTGACCTGGCCCGAGCGCGTCATGCGGAAGGCGCCGTAGTTCGACGCCCCGTCGTACATATAGCCAGCGATCTCACCACGGTTGCTGATGCAGCCGGCCCACGAGCTCTCCACGTCCGGAAGCGGATCGACCCGTCCATTCGCGGCGTCGTACACGAACGCGTGGTACGTTGCGCCGGATGAATAGGACCCGCTGCCCGTCAGCGTGCCCCTGCCGACGGCGACGCCCGCGTAGTTGATGTCTGAGGCGGAGCTGTCCTTCACCCAGCCCCAATTGAGATGGTAATCGTCGGCGTCGCCGGACCAGTACGACCAGTAGTACGTGCCGTAGGGGTCGATGTAAGTGGCGCCGCTCGACGAGACGATCGTCGCCTGCCGGTCGTATGGGCCGATGCCGCCCGGGCGCGAGCCCGCGTAAAGCCCGCTGGCGGTCCGTGCGGAGGTGATGAATCCGGCTGGCGCGGGGGGAGCACCCGGGGGAACGGGTGTCCAGTGCTTGAAGAACGGCAGGGTGGAGAGTTGCGTCGGCGTCCACCCTGTGATGTCCGTTGCGGTGAACTCGGGGGGCGCGCCGAACGCGGATCCAGTGATGCCGCACGCTGCAGCGAGGATGCTCCTGCGCAAGAGCGCACGCTTCGCAGTCAACCGATCAGACATGTCTTTCCCCTTGATCCGAACGGCCGCGTCGATCGAGCCCGATCGATTGAGACGCGGGATGGTCTCCATTCGAATTGAACCGCTGATGGGCGGTTCGAACAAGGCGGGTGCGGTCTGATCCGACGATTCCGAGGCGTTATCTCTGTCCGGTGCGAGGGTTTCCCCGGCAGGCGTTGCAAATGAGTTGTTCGAGTCCTCTCTCAGATCGTCTCAGCACCCTGTGCCGAAGGCGTCAAGGAAATCGAGGAAGTCCAGGATGTCGATGATGGTGTCGCCGTTGAAATCGGCGTTGGCCGCGCTGCCGCAGGGCGCGGGCTGATTCTCGCAGGATCCGAAGTCGTCGAGGAAGTCGAGGAAGTCCAGGATGTCGTCGTCACCATCGCCGTTGTAGTCGGCGGCGCAGAGGCACGTGTCGGGCACGCCGTTCTCATCAACATCGGGCACGAGCCCGAGCGCGATCTCGCAGGCGTCGGGGATGCCGTTGCCGTTGCAGTCCTTAAGCGCGTCGGATGCGAACTCGATGTCGTCGCTGATGCCGTTGTCGTTGCAGTCGTTGGACGCGGTCTGGGCGGCGTTCAGGATGCCGTACCCACGGATGAAGAGCGGATCGGTCTGGCCTGTCGCGGCGAAGTCGGCGGCGGCGATGAAGAGGTACGCGCGGAGTTTCTGGACCGACCAGTCCGGGTGGGCCCCGACGATGCAGGCGACCGCGCCAGCGACGAGCGGCGTTGAGAGCGAGGTGCCCGAGGCGTAGGTGACGCCGTCGTCGGAGAAGGCGGTGACGGTCGCCGTGGAGACGCCCCACGCGAGGACCTCGGGCTTCACGCGTCCGTCGGCGGTCGGGCCGGTCGATGAGAATCCGGCGATCGTGCCGGACTCGTCGTTGGCGCCGCAGGTGATGATCTCATACGCGTCGGAGGGCGCGATGAGCGAGCTGGTGGTCGGGTTGCCGTCGTTGCCCGCGTTCCCGGCTGCGGTCACGCAGAACATGCCGTTGCCTGTTGCGATGTTCACGCCGATGGTGGTGACGGCGGTCTGACCGTCGAGGTCCGACTGCGAGTACCAGTCGATGTATCCGAGTGATGATGTGACGACGTCTGCGCCGTGGAACTCCGCAAACTCCAGGCCCGCGACATAGTTGTCCTCTTCGGCGGGGTACTCGGCGGGAAGGTCCTCGGTCTTGCAGAGGATGAACGACGCATCGAACGCCCCGCCGACGTAGTTGCCGGGGGAGTACGCGCCGAGCGTGCCCAGGATGTAGGTGCCGTGCTGGTGCTGGCTGCCATCGTCGCCGGGCTCGATTCCCACGTTCCCGTCGTTGTTCACAAAGTCGTATGACGCGATGACGGCGAGCTCGTGCCCGGGTGTGTTGAAGTAGTCGTGGGTGAGCACGAAGCCGGTGTCGAGGATGCCGACGCGGACGCCCGCGCCCGTTGAGCCCGAATCGTGGAGCGAGGTGACGCGGATCTGATCGAGCTGCGCCGTCGCCAGCCCGTGATCGACACTTCGCGAGGATGTGGCGCCGGGGATGATCGGGTTCTCGTGGAGCGGGAGCTCGGCGGAGTGGCGGCCGCGGCGGACGGGCTGGATGTCGGCGACACAGTCGAGGGCGCGGAGCGCATCGATCTGGGAGGCGGTGGCTCTCACGGAGACGGCATTCAGCCATCGCGACTCGACGTGGATCTTGGCGCCGGTGGAGCCGATGGCGGCGCGATAGTCGGACGAGACGGGAAGGTCTCTCGCATCGAAGAGGCCCGGGACGCTCCGGCGCAAACGCCGACGCTCAACGGCGTGGGGGTCGTAGGTCCCTTCAAGAGCGGCGATCGCGTCGCGCTCCGCTGCGGAGTCGAGTCCCTTGTCCGCGAGGTAGACCCAGAACCGGTTGGGGCTTGCGCCGTCCGGAGCGTTCGCCGCCGCGGATCCCGCTGCTCCAAGACCGATCAACAACGCCGGGAACGCGGCCGCGAGCGCGGCGCGCACGACACTCGAAGTGACATCCATGCGGCCAGCGTAACGATTCGAGGCCCACAGAGCCAGAGTGTTGCGAGATTGGTTCGAACCAATCTCGCTCAGCACCCCTGCCCGAACGCGTCGAGGAAGTCCAGGAAGTCCAGGATGTCCACCAGCAGGTCCCGGTTGAAGTCCGCGCTCACGCCGGTCGGACCGGTGCAGGGCGCGGGCATGTTCTCGCACGAGCCGAAGGCGTCGAGGAAGTCGAGGAAGTCGAGAATGTCGACCTCGCCATCATCGTTCACATCGGGCGGACACTCCGGCGGCGGAGTGCAGCCCTGCCACTTGGCGATGTTCTTAGAAACTATGCCGCCCGCAGTGTCGAACGATCCCGCGGCGTAAAGGGCCGGACCGGAGCCGTCGTCGTGGGTCGTCAAGGCATGGACCGATGAGGATGATGCGCCACTTATCCCCGCGCCACTGGGACCCGACAGAGGGAACCAAGTAGTGCCGTTCCACTTGGCGATGCGGTTGACGGCCACGCCTCCGGCATTGGTGAATGAGCCGCCCGCGTAAAGGGCTGGGCCGGAGCCGTCGTCGAACACCGTCAAAGCCCTGACCGTGCCGCTGACTCCCAAGCCGTTCGGGCTTACAGGAACGGACATGCTGTTCCCGTCCCACCGGACAACACCGCCAGACGTTCCGATGTACAGGGCCGGGCCAGACCCATCGTCAAATACCGCGAGAGCGTTGCATTCACTCGCGACGATCCCCACGCCGGTGGCGTGAACGAGCGGCGACCACGTGCTGCCATCCCACTTGGCGATGCGGTTGACCGTGACGCCTCCGGCGGTGGGAAACGTGCCTCCTGCGTACAAGGTCGGACCAGAGCCATCGTCGAACACCGTGAGGGTATTGACGACGCCGCTCGTACTCACACCCACACCACTCGGACCCGACAGGGCCGACCACGTGCTGCCGTTCCACTTGGCGATGCGGTTGACCGTCACGCCTCCAGCTTTGGAAAGCACGCCCCCGGCGTACAAGGCCGGACCGTAGCCGTCGTCGAACACCGTCAGCGCATTCACGTGCCAATCCACACCTACGCCGCCCGGGGCGACCAAGGGCGACCAGTTCGTGCCGTCCCACTTGGCGATGTAGTTGACGGTTGCGCCTCCAGCGGTTGTGAAGGCCCCACCCGCGTAAAGGGCTGGACCAGAGCCATCGTCGAACACTGCCAGGGCTATTGCTGTGTTAGCGAGTCCTCCGGCACCCGGACCCTCCATCGCTGACCACGTGCTGCCGTTCCACTCGGCCATGTAGAGCGCACGCTCGCCTCCGGCATACTGCATGTTGCCACCGGCGTACAGGGCTGGGCCCGAGCCGTCGTCGTGCACCGTCAGCGTGAATGTGCTGCCGCCCAGGCCCTGATTGCTCGGACCAGCCAACGCAGACCATGCGTTGCCATTCCACTTGGCGATTGGGTTCGTCATTTGGCCTCCAGCGGCGTTGAAGGCGCCGCCCGCGTAGAGTGCCGGGCCAGAGCCGTCGTCGTAAGCCGCCAGAGCAAACACGAAGGCGTTCACGCCTTCGGCGTTGGGAACGGCCATCGCCGACCATCCACTATTGTCCCAGCGAGCGATTCGGTTGACGGTCACACCACCGGCGGTGGTGAAGCGGCCACCGACATACAGGGCAGGGCCGGAGCCGTCATCGAACACGGTGAGAGCGTTCACTGTGTCGCTCACGCCAACGCCACCCGGTGTCACCAATGCCGACCACGAGGTGCCGTTCCACTTGACGATGCGGTTGACCGTGGTGATTCCGACGAAGGTGAATGTGCCTCCGACATACAGGGCCGGGCCGGAGCCGTCGTCGAATACGGCCAACGCATTGATGCTGGCGCTTCCAGTAATGCCACCCGGAGGTGAGACCAAGGCCGACCAAGTACTGCCATCCCAGCACGCGATGCGTTGGGTCGACACGCCCCCGGCGGAGTTGAACCCGCCGCCGGCGTAGAGCGCTGGGCCGGTTCCGTCGTCGAACACCGTCAATGCATAGACCGGCCCGCTCACTCCCGTGTCACTCGGACCGGTCATGGCCGACCATGTATCGCCGTCCCACTTGGCGATGTTGTTGACGGTGACGCCACCCGCGAGGTTGAAAGAACCACCGGCGTACAGCGCCGGGCCAGAGCCATCGTCTAACACTGTAAGGGCAGACACGACACTCATCGAGCCGGTGCTCGTCCCAACGCCGCCCGGGCCTGCCAACTCCGACCACGAAGTGCCGTCCCAGCGTGCGATGTGGTTGACCGTCACTCCACCAGCCGTGGTGAAGTAGCCGCCAACGTAAAGAGCCGGGCCAGAGCCATCGTCGAATACAGCCAGAGAACGAACCTGGCTGCTCACTCCCACGCCGCCAGGACCGGCCAACGGAGTCCACGACTCACCGTCCCAGCGCGCGATGTGGTTGACCACCTCGCAACCCGCAACGGTGAAATCACCACCAACGTATAGGGCTTCCCCTGTGCCATCGTCCCATGCCACGGCCGCATAGACCGGTCCGCTCACGGCGAGTTCGCAGAACGTTTGCTCCGCCCATTGCGGCTCGCACTCATCCTGCGCGTTCGCCGCGGGCCCTCCAACCACTGAAACCAGCACGCACACCATCATCGCGCACACCGGCCCGACCAGCCAGCACAGCGCGCGAGAAACCATCAAACCCATCGCACCTCGCATCGCAAGTCCTCCGCAGCACCACATTCAACCACCGCGCCCATTGGCAGCACCATGGGCCCGACAACAATCCCTCTGCGCCCTTCGCGCTTCTTCCATCAACCTCAATCCCGAACACTCACTCACACCCCGTCCCGAACGCGTCGAGGAAGTCCAGGAAGTCCAGAACATCGACGAAGTCGTCGAGGTTGAAGTCCGCGTTGACGCCGGTGGAGCCGTTGCAGGGCGCGGGCATGTTCTCGCAGGTGCCGAAGGCGTCGAGGAAGTCCAGGAAGTCGAGCACGTCCGACTCGCCATCGCCGTTCACGTCGGAGGGGCAGTCGGCCTCGCAGTCATCGGCGGTGCCGTTGCCGTTGCCATCGGCGCAGTCGGTGCCGATGCCGCCCCACGAGCCGCCCGCGTTGGAGCAGTCGGTCTCAGAGAGGGCGAGGCAGAAGCCGGTCGAGAAGCAGCACGCTCCGGTGGGCGGCGGGCAGGTGACCGTGCCGCAGGTCGTGTTGTTGCCCTTGTAGGTGCCGCTGAGCGAGGCGCAATTCGTGGGTGAGATGTTGTCGATGCAGGAGCCATCGGGGAGGCAGCACGCGCCCTTGGGGAAGCATGTGTAGGTGGCGCAGGTGGTGCCGACGCCTCCCGGCACGCCGCCGGCGAGGGTGCAGTCGGCGGGCGAGAGATTGAGGCAGCCGCCGGTGGAGGGGAAGCAGCATGCCTGGGGCGCGGCGGTGCAGCCGGCGGTGTCGCAGGTCGTGCCGTCGCCCTTGAACGTGCCGTTCGCGTTGGTGCAATCGGTGGTCGTGGCGATGATGCACGAGCCGTCGGGGAGGCAGCACGCGCCGACGCCGGGGGTGCAGCTCAGCGAGGTCCATGTGGCGCGCATGACCCAGTCGCCGGTTGGGCGGCAGAAGGAGGCGAGCGCGCTGAACCTTGCCCAGCCGCCGTTGGCGGGGCAGCCGATGGGGCCGCAGTTGACGCCGAAGAGCCAGTTGCGGGTCGGCTGCGAGAGGCCGGAGACATCGGTTGTGGGAAAGGCGTTCTGGTTGGAAGGGGGCGCGGTGATGCACGCGCTGCCGGTCTGGTTGTTGTGATCGTCGATGCGGAAGCCGATGGTGAACGAGTGCGACGGATTGTCGTTGATGATGATCTGCTCGGGATCACCCGGATCGATCAGGAACTGGACGTTGGTGGCCTGTGTTCCCTGCGACATGCGAAGGTGCGGGAGGATGATGTCGTCGGAGGAGTAGGAAGCGATGAGCGAGCCGGTGCTGGGCGGCCCCTCCCACACGAGCACGCTCCACTTGGTGGTGGTTGAGACGATCGTGTTCGACTGGGCGATGATGAACTCGCACAGGTCGATGCGGATCGGGAACTGCCCGGCGGCCAGGACATACTCGGCGGCGGCGATCTCGGTCTCGGCGAAGCCGGCCTGCACGATGAACGAGCCGCCACCGAAGTTTGCGTCCGTGTGCGATGCGACGACGGCGCAGTCGCGCGGCGTGCCCGAGCCGGGGGCCTCGATCTCAACGCCGGTGCCCGACATGGGGGTGAATGTGACCTTGGGGGCGTGGATGGGGAGCGGCACGAGACGGCGCGCGGGCTCCGCGCTCGGCGTCGGCGCGAGCTGCGCGAGCGCTGTTGTGGGCGTAGCGCAGGCGAGTGCGCCGGCAAGCAGGCCAATGGCCATCGCGCAATGGGACTTCATGTCTCACGCTCCTGTCGGGTTCAGCGGTTGGTCACTCGCCCCTGGTCCTCACTTCGGGGCGGCGGCCGCTCGTCCCCATCCTACATGAAACGCGGCCGCCACAAAAGAGAGATTCGCGAGGCGTTCTCGGACGAGGGGGGCGGATGCGCCGGGGCCGTTGCGCCGATGTGTGAATCTGGCGAATGCCGAGCCCGTAGAATGGCAGTGGCCCCGTTCTGGTGCCATGCGAAAGAGGAGCAAAGGCGTTGACGACACCCCCACCATCCACGCCCTCCACGTCCGCAGCGCGGCGGACCGCGCCGATCGGCCTGTTTGTGCTGGGTGCGCTCGCGCTCTTTGTGGCGACGGGTGCCTCGGGCGCGCTGGTCGCCGAGCACTTCGGCGGGATTGGGTTGCCCGGGTGCGGAGCGCAGGGCGGGTGCGGGGCCGCGGCCAAGAGTGTCTATGGGACGATCCCGCCGCTCGGGCTGCCGACATCGATGCTCGGATTCGCGTATTTCGCGAGCGTGCTGGTGGGATACGGGGCGAGCATGGGGCGTCCTGGGTCCGTGGCGCGGTGGGTGGCGCGGCTTGGCGGCCTGGCCTCGCTCGGGTTTCTTGTGATCTCGGTCGTGGAGCACCTGCTCTGTCCTTACTGCATCGCGTCGCACGTGGCCAACTTTGTCTTCATCGGCGCGCTCGAGCTGACACCCCGGGCGGGCTCGCGTCGCGGCGCGGGCCTGCTCTCTGCGCTCGCGGTCTTCCTGGTCCTCATGGGCGGGCTCGGGATCGCGGAGGCCGGTTCGAAGGTGAGGGCCCGCGAGAAGGCCGAGGAACAGGAGCGCGAGTCGACCCGCGCCGCGATCGTCAAGTCGCAGGCGGATGCGCCGGCGAACGGCGAGGGGGGTGAGGAGAAGGCGCCGAACGGGACCGATGCGCCTGATGGTGCCGTGGCGACCGCGGGCGCGGCACCGGCGTTTACGGGCCGGTACCGGCTCGGGCCCGAGGTTGCGCCGGTGCGGATCGTGGTCTTCAGCGACTATCAGTGCCCCGAGTGCAAGGGCATGGAGATGCAGGCGCTCGAGGTGATCGCGGCCCACCCCGAGGTCTCGCTCTCGGCCAAGCACTTCCCATTCTGCACCGATTGCAACAGGTACATGCCGGCGAACAACAACAAGCATCCGAACGCGTGCCGCGCGGCGCGGGCTGCGGAGGCGGCGGGAAAGGTCGGCGGCAACGACGCCTTCTGGACGATGCACAAGTGGCTCTTCTCGGTCAACGGCACATTCAACGACCAGATGCTCTCGGCGCAGATCGTCGCGATGGGGCTCGATCCAACGGCGTTCGTGGCGGCGATGAACGACCCGGCGACGAACGAGCTTGTCGCGGGCGATGTTGAAGAGGGCATGGCGCTCGGGCTGCGATTCACGCCGACTGTGTATGTCAATGGCGTGGAGCTGCGGGGAACGGTCAACGCGGGCGCCCTGATGCGGGCCGTTGAGGCGATCCTCGCGACGAACCCACCCGCGCTCGCGGCGACGGCGGACAAGCCACCGGACATGCAGCAGAAAGTGGTCGAGGACTGGCTCGCGGAGCGTCCGATGGGCGATCCGGTAGATGAGCGGGCGTGGTCGGTGGGGCCGGAGGATGCACCGCTGAAGCTGTCGGTGTGGGGTGATTATTCGGAGCCCTTCACGGCGCGCGCCGACGCGGCGATCCGCGAGATCGTGGCTTCACGGAGCGATCTCCGGTATGTCTTCAGGCACTACCCCGCCAATCGCGGCTGCAATCCATATGTGCAGCAGATCATGTTCCCCTTCTCCTGCTACGCCTCGCGTGCGGCCGAGGCGGCGGGCGAACTCGGAGGCGATGCGGCGTACTGGAAGATGCACATCTGGCTGCTCTCGAACCAGAGCGATCTGACCGAGCAGAAGATTGTGGCGGCGGGTGCCGCGCTCGGCACCGAGTTTGGATACGACGAGCAGAAGTTCGTTGATGCCTATCGCGGCAAGGGCGCGAAGGACGCGATCGACCAGGACGTCCGCGGGGCGCAGCGGGTGGGCGTGCAGTCGCTTCCGACGATGACGCTCAACGAGCGGAAGATCCCGCGCTGGATTATCGGCGAGACGGTCGTGCTCGATCGGATCATCGATGCCGCGGCGAAGGAACTGGCCGAGAAGGCCGCGCCCGGGGCCGGCCCCGGATGATCGAGCGGGAAGCGTGTGCGTTGGTTGCGGGCGCAAGAAAGCGCGGCGCTCGGAGCGCCGCGCTGGGGTTGATCGAGATGTGAATGCGATCGTTCGGGTGTGTCGGGGTTCGGCCCCGATGCCTCGCCGGGCGCTCGATCAGTTGCAGCCCTGGCCGAAGGCGTCCAGGAAGTCCAGGAAGTCGACGACGTCAACGCTGGTGTCGCCGTTGAAGTCGGCGTTGCCGGCGTTGCCGCACGGCCCGGTCTGACCGTCGCACTGGCCGTAGTCGTCGAGGAAGTCGAGGAAGTCGAGCACGTCGCCGGTGCCGTCTGTGTTGTAGTCCGCCGGGCAGAAGGTGCAAGAGCCGTCGGTCACGCGGAAGTCGTCGATCGCGGCCTCGACGCAGGTGCCGACGATCGGGTAGTCGGCCGCGACGAAGCGCACCTGCATCTGCGATGTGAGCGCGATACGGCCGGCGAGCTTGTGCTCGGCGAAGTACCAGCCGCCGTTGCCCTGGGCGTTGGCGCCGGTGAGGACTTCGAGGTTGGACCAGGTGGAGCCGCCGTCGTTGGAGATGTCGATGGTGAAGGATTCGTTGGAGGCCTGGTTGCCGATGCCGTTGACGAACCAGCGCCAGTAGGAGATGCGCGGATCGGTGGTGCCGGTGAGATCAAAGAGCGGCGTACGGAGCGTGGTCTTGCCGCCCTCGACGTCGAACTCCTCGGGAAATGAGCCGGCGCGTCCGTCGGTGATCCAAACGAAGTCGCCGGTGTGTCCCGAGCCGGGCTGGGCGACATTGGCCTGGGGAACCATCTTGACCCACCTGCCCGCGCTCGCCGTGTCGGGGCTTGATGGGTCGTTGACGAACCAGCCGTTGTAGACGTTCCCGAAGAAGAGATCCTCGTAGATGACGTCGACCGACGCCGCCACGTAGGTTCGGAGCATCTCCTTGGCCGGGTTCTTCGGGTGGTAGAAGGTGCGACCGGTCTGGCTCTCTGCGCTGAAGTAGTACGAGATGTCGGAGAAGCAGGAGGATGCGGGGAGCGTTGCGGAGAAGGTTCCGTCGCCGTTATCGGTGGCGGGCGCAGCGACCTCGGGGCCCCCGTTGACACTGGTGTAGATCATGACCGTGCCGGGAGCTACATCGGTGCCGGCGCTGGTGATGGCGATCGTGGCGACGCCGGCCTGATCGGGCGCGATATTGGCGGGCGCGGCGACGGTGTCGATGTTGATTCGCCGCGGGTCGAACTCAACGACGAGCAGGCCCGACTCGATATCGCTGATGAGGATCGTGTCGTCGCCAAAGTAGGGGTAAGTGCTCCACGCGCCGTTGAACTTGGCGCGGTCGTCCTCCGGGTGGGTGTCGAAGTAGCCGACGACGGGGGGCGAGGTCTGGTTGGCGGTGACATCGAGGATCTGGAGGCCGGAGCGGTAGTTTGCCTGATAGAGGCGGCCGTTGTGGGTGTACTGGTTATGGTCGATCGCCTGACGCCCGGTTGTGAAGGTGCCGACGTAGATCGGTGTTGCGGGATTCTGCACGTCGAAGACGCGGGTGGTCGTCGTCCAGACCTTGGAGCCCTCGTCGAGTTCGTCGTCGAGGTAGAGATACCTGCGGTCCTCGCTGAGCCAACCCTGGTGGCAATAGGAGAGCCACGGATACTCAAGCCCGGAGATCTTGGTCATCGAGCTCTTGTTGGTGACGTCAAGGATCTCGAGGCCGGAGCCGCCGTTGAAGCAGAACGCGATCTCGCGTCCGGCGTACGGGCCGCTGGTGTAGGTGACGACCTGGGCGTCGTGGACGTAGTGGGTTGTCCACGCGCCGACGATGGTGGGCCGGGTGGGATCTGAGCGGGAGACCGCGACGAGTCCGCCGTTGCCGACATTGGCACCGGCGAGGTAGAGGTAGCCACTGGCGGGATTCGAGATCAGGTTGTGGGTCGAGGAGTGCCCGCTGGTGGACTGGTTGCGAACGAGTGTGACGACGCCGTTGTCGATGTTGCCGAGATTGATCACCTGGATACCGAGCCCGCCCTCGGAGACGCCGTAGGCGTATTGGCCGAGCACCTTGACGTCGTGCCAGAGCGAGGTCGCGCCGGAGATGTACCCGACATACTGCGAATTCGCGGGGTCGGTCACCTCAACGAATCCGAATCCCTTCTGGAGCCCGATGATCGCGTAGCGACGGCCGGAGGGCGAGGTGTATCCCCAGCAGTCGTTGCCGGAGACCTGGCCGCCGGGGAACGCGCTGAGCGGGAACCACGCCTGCAGATAGACGTTCTCGCCGAGAAACGGCGGAGGCGTGAATCGCGAGTGCGAACCCGCGGTCCAGATCTGTCCCTCGCGCGGCGGGATCTGATCGGCGAGCTTCCTCCAGTCCTCGTCGGCCGAGGAACTCATCGCGATCATGCTCATCGCGGCGCCGACGAGCAGCGCGCGAATGGGTGTGGATTGGTCGAGGCCGATTGAGTGACGAGGCATGCAACGCTCCATGGCTGATTGACTGTCTGCTGCACCGCGCGTTTCGAATGACCAAAGCCGACGGTCGTGGCACGCGAGCGCGACAACGACCGCCGCCATCCCGGAAAGGATGGGCCGCCACGGTGTTCCCAGTCTAATGAACGGCCCGACGAAACGAAAGCCCCAAATGGCTCGCCTGTGCGCGTGCTTGTTCCCAAACGAACGCCACCCCCTCAGGGAGGGGGTGGCGAGTGGTGCGATCGTGTGATCAGGACGCGCCGATCAGCAGCCGAGACCAAAGGCGTCCAGGAAGTCGAGGAAGTCCAGAACGTCGATGATCGTGTCGCCATTGAAATCGGCGTTGCCGACGGTGCCACAGGGGCCCGGCTGTCCGTCGCAGGTGCCGTAGTCGTCGAGGAAGTCCAGGAAGTCGACGACATCGGCCGTGGTGTCCCCGTTGTAGTCCGCGGCACAGTCCGAGGGGTCGGCGCAGGTGAGCCGAGAGGCATTGAAGTCGTCGATGCCTGCCTCGATGTTGGAGTCTCCGGGGAAGTCGCTGGCGACGAACCGCATCCGCATATTGCTTGTGAGCGTGGTCACGGTCGCGGGATCGAACGAGGTGGTGACCCAGCCGCCTGAAGTGCCCTCACCGGCGGGACCGACGGTCTCGACGGAGGTCCAATTGGTGCCGCCGTTGTTTGAGATCGAGATGATGAAGGTGTCGGCGTTGGCGTTGCTGCCCGCGCTATTGCTGTACCAGCGTGCGTACGAGATGCGGTAGTCGCCGGGCGCGCTCATGTCCATGTTGGGAGTCAGGAGCGTTGTGAGACCCCCGTCCACGTCGCCGGACGCGCCGGTGATGAAGGCGGTGACGCCGGGCGATGCGGTGTTGTCTGCCGAGGGAGCGCCGAGGCCTCCGGACGGGACGGCGCGAACCCAGATGCCATCGGTGGCCGCGTCGCCGATGGCGCCGACGGTCCAGCCCATGTCTGTCTCCATGTCGTCCACGAAGACGGGCGTCAGTGTGCCGACGTCGGCCACGAAGGGGTCCGCGGCTCCGAGCGCGGGGAGCGTGTTGACGCCCGAGGTCGCGCCGACGGCAGAGAAGTAGAACTGGGCATCGTTGCCGCAGGTGGTGCCGGGGAGTGTGGCGCGCCAGACGCCGCCGCCCTGGTCGGTCATGTTGGCGTTGGTGAATGCGCCGGCATCGAAGCGATAGGAGACAGTGGGAGTGCCGACGAGTGTGTCGTTGTCGGGGGTGATGTTGACGTCGATGGTCGTGTCGATGCCGGGCGCGACGATCGTCGGCGCTGCGGTATCGAGGACGATCGAGCTGGGCGGAGCGGGGGGATCGATCGCACCCGTGACGACGACCGCGTAGCCCTGGAGACCACTGTTGACGGCGTTGCCCCGGACACGGACGGTCCAGTTTCCAGTTGCGGGCGCGTTGATGTGGACCTGCTCAACGTTGTTCTTGGCATCGGCGGTGCCGCCCGTTGCGGACTGGCCGCTGGTGAAGACATTGCCCCGATAGAGCGTGGCGCCGGAGCTGACGACCTCGAGGTTGAGGTCGTTGATCGCGGCGTTCGCGGAGCCCGTGGAGGCGCTCGCGGGCGGGTCGGTCCAGACGAGCGTGACCTTGAGCTTCTGCGCGCTGGAATTGACGGCGATGGGGATCTCATCGAACTCGCCGGTGGCGAGTCCGTCGGCGTTGCGAACGTCCTGCACGATCATGCGCCGGGTCTCGCCGGAGAAGTGCAGGGCCTCGTCACCCAGGGCCCGGCCCCATCCCTCGGTGTTGCTGGGATAGCCGCTGACGCCGGTCATGTCGACCGACGAGTTGATCATGGTTGCCTTGACGAGCGCGCCGGTGGGCGTGAATCCGTCCGGAGCGTTGGCCGCGCCGGAGGGGTAGTAGCCGTCGGTGTAGTACTGGCGCATCAGGAGCGCGAGGCCGCCGAGCGCGGGCGAGGCCATCGAAGTTCCGGTGAACGAGACGGTGGAGCAGGTCGTGTTGGCTGAGGCGGAGGTTGTGTTGCATCCGGGGGCGTAGACCTCCGGCTTGCGACGGCCGTCCGACGTCGGGCCGGTGCCGCCGGAGCAGTGGTTGGCCTGGTTGGGCGTGTCCTGCGAGGCGCCGACCGCGACGAGGTTCTTCGCGTTCTCGGGGTTCTTGAGCGAGCTGGTGTTGGTGACGGCGAAGAAGACGAGGGAGTCCTCGAAGTCGTAGGAGAAGCGGTCGATGCCGCGGCAGATCGAGTTGTAGCTGGTCGTGCCGTCGTCGCCCCACGAGTTGGTGTGGGAACGGGCACCCTGGTTGTGGTGCGTCTGCAGGTTGTTGTACATCGCCGTGTCGGTGAACGACGGCGTGGTGTTGAAGACGATCTTGGACTCGTACGCGATGCCGCGGGTGTTGCCGCTGACACCCGCATCCCCGGCGGCGGTGCCGGAGGTGTGCGTGCCGTGGGAGTCGGCACCGAAGGACGAGTTGTACGCGAGGATCTTCCGATGGGTGGGGCCGATCGGAGCGGTGTCGGTGAAGGAGCAGTGGTTGCGATCGAGGCGTCCGTCCATAACGCCGACGACCTGGTTGAAGCCGCGGAGCCCGTTGTTCCAGAGCGTGGTGGATCCGGAGACGTTGGTCTGGATGATCCACGTCGTGGTCGCGTTGCGGAAGATGATCTCCGGCGCATCCTCGACCATCTGCACCGTCGGGATGGCGGCCAGCTGCGAGATGGCGGCCGAGGGGACTGTGACGAGGATGTCCTTCTGCGTGCCGGTGCTCTGCACGCCGGTGATGGAGGCCCCAGCGATGTTCGCGATCGCGGGCACCGCGCTCTCGGCGGGCTCGCCGTCGAAGAGGGTCACCACAAGGCGCGACACGCCGGCGGCCCGGAGGGCCTGTCGCTCGGGGGAGTTGAACGGGCGCACGCCGAGTTCGGGGCTGAGCTTCCATGCGTTGTCGAACGGAGCCGCGTAGCGGACGAACGCGAGCGTGTTGAGGGCGGCGATGTCGACGCGATCGAGCTTCGCGATGTAGGCGTTGGTCGGCAGGTAGTCGCCGATCGAGAGCCCGGAGGCCTGGAGCGTCGCGCGACGCGCTGGTGTGATCGGGCCATCGAGCTGGATCAGGATCCGCGCATCCTTCACGAGCGCAGAGCCGAGTGAGGCCAGCGACCGGGACGTGGTGGTGTCAATCATGCCGGGCGCGAACGTGATCGAGTTCTTGCCGGCTTTGACATGCGGCGCGGGGAGCGCCAGGAGTCGGACCGAGGAACCGGCCCCCGATGACGTGTCAGCCGCGTACGCCGGGAGTGCAACCGAGAGTCCCGCGAAGGCGGCGATAACGAGGGCAGTCCTGATCTGCATGTTCTCACGCTCCTGCTTGTGCTCTTCCGACCGCGCGGGTCGGCAAGGCGAATGCGACTTCTGAAGATAACGAACGGTGCGGGCCCTTCGAATCGGTCTATTCGAAGTTTGTCTGAAAGGGGCCTTTCCAAACAAGCCCCAGACGCGTGGTCTTTTGGTCCAAGTACGGGGTCGAGAGGCGTTTGCCCTAGAACGGGCTGCGACCCAGATGGTCCGCATGCGGTGCATCTGCGGTTTCCGGCTGGCACGGCTCGTCTGGAGGATTCGTTCCAAATCGGGTGCCCAGATGCATGCGTGCGGTTATCGGACTCATTCTTTCGGGGTTGGATTCGCTTTGATGAGAGGTTGTCCTTTTCAGGGGCCGTTCTGTCGGTTACGCTGCCTCTCTCGACCCGACGCTGCCCCGATTCGCAGGGGTGGCGAAAGGAAGCCTCGTGGTGGTGGTTTGAGAGGGGTGTCCCACACCCCTGGTTATCCATCGACCCCTCGCTGAGTCGGGGGTGGCAGTGCGGGGCCAATTCCCGTGAGGAGAAGCTCGAAGATGAAGTGCAATGCGATAATCGCGGCTCTGGCAGGCCTGTCGGTGTTTGGCGCGGACGTGGCGATGGCCCAGACCGACCTGCTGCCGGACATCATCATCCGCGAGGATGAGCTCTACGACAATTCCATCGTCACCAACATCATCCCGGGACACACACACATCCGGCTCTCAACCGGCACGCCCAACATCGGCGCGGGCAAGCTCTACGTCTACGGCGGTGCCGATCTCGGCAACGGCAAGCAGCAGGTCATCCAGCGCGTCTACCGCTCGAACGGCACGTTCTGGGATCGCGACGCGGGCCAGTTCATTTATCACCCCACCCACAACCACATCCACGTCGAGGCCTGGTGCCAGTATCGCATCCGCGAGGTGCTCCCCGGCGACGGCGTCGGAGACGTCGTCGCAGAGGGCGAGAAGACCTCGTTCTGTATCCTCGACCTGGCCGTTTACGACTCCTCGCTCCCGGGCTTCCCCGCCGGCGGCCAGTTCAACTCCTGCAGCACCACCACGCAGGGCCTCTCCGTCGGCTGGATGGACATCTACTCCAAGAACCTCGACGGACAATGGATCGACATCACCGACCTGCCCGCCGGCGAGTACTGGCTCGAGGCCGAGGTCGACCCGCTGGGATACTTCCTTGAGTCCAACGAGAACAACAACATCGGACGCATCAAGGTCAATCTCGGCGGGGGCTCGACCATCCTCGCCGACGCGTATGAGAGCAACAACACCCGCACCGAGACGGCGGCACGCGTCGAGGGCGCGCTGAACAGCCCGAACCTCGGGCCGTGCGGCCCGGAGCGTGTGGTTTCGAACCTGACGATCCACAACTCGTCTGATCAGGACTACTACCGCTTCTATATGCCGGCCACGGGCACGGCCTCCGACTTCGTCCGCATCGAGTTCTCCCACGGCGCAGGCGACCTTGACATGCGCCTCCTGAACTCCAGCGGCTCAACGCTCGCCACCTCCGAGGGCACCTCGAACTCCGAGCAGATCTCCCTCAATGGTCGCGCTGCCGGCTTCTACTACGTGCAGGTCTACGGCTGGTCCGGCGCGACGAGCCCGAACTACACGCTCAAGGTCAACCCGTCCGCCAACGGCTCGCCCTCGGTGACCGTGATCGATCCGCCCGCAGGCGACATCCAGCTCCAGCACGGCCTCGACGCCTACCCGATCACCTGGACCAGCAGCGATCCCGAGAACAACAACCGCTGGGTCACGATCTACGTCAATGAGACGCCCTCGCTCGACGGCAATGAGCTGCTCATCCCGACGTCGCTCAACACCCCCGCGACCGTCGGCACAACGGTGCTCAACTCCGCCTATGTCGAGCCCGGCACCTACTGGGTGTACGCCTCGATCACCGACGGCGGCACCACGACCGGCGACTGGTCCTCGGGCACACTGACCTTCTACGTGCCGTGCGTCGCGGACGTCAATGGCGACGGCGACCTCGACGTGCTCGACTTCCTCGACTTCATCGACGCCTATGGCCAGTGCGACGGCCAGGCCTCCGGCTGCACCGCCAACGGCATCGATCCCAACTTCAACAACGACAGTGTCGTGGATGTCCTGGACTTCCTCGACTTCCTGGACGCCTTCGGCCAGGGCTGCGTGAACTGATTCTCGCGCGGGCCGACCGAGAGGTCGGCCCGTGTCTTCCGATGCTCGGTTCCGAGAATCGGCGTCAACCTGCTGGAGTACGTGGGTTCGGGCGAGGTCCCGGGCCCACGCTTTTTATGGAGAGATGTCCAAAGGCGATTCGTGCGTGGAGAGAGATGCGATGAGACAGAATCGAACCAGAGCTGTGCGCGGCGTGCTCACGCCCGAGGCGCTGTGGGCGGCCGGAGCGATCGGCGCGATCACGCTCGTCGCGGCGGTGCTCGCAGCGCCCGATACGACGCTCGAGGACTTTCACCAGCCGGGATCCCAGCCCTTCTCCATGGTTGAGTATCCGCTGGTGAGCAACGCCTGCCAGTTCTGCCACGGCGGCTACGACGAGCACGCCGAACCCTACTCGCATTGGAAGGCGAGCATGATGGCGCAGGCGGGCCGAGATCCGATTTTCCACGCGGCACTCGCGGTTGCGAATCAGGACGCGGCGTTCGCCGGCGAGATGTGCCTTCGGTGCCACACGCCGGGCGGATGGATCAGCGGGAGGAGCGAGCCCCCCGACGGGACTGGGCTGATCCCGGAGGACTTCGACGGCGTGAACTGCTCGATGTGCCACCGGATGGTGGATCCCGTGTACGTGCCCGGCGTGAGCCCGGCGGAAGACTGGGACATTCTTGCGTCGCTGGCCGATCCGCCGGTGGACAGCCACTCGGCGCAGTTCGTGATCGACCCCTTTGATCGGCGGCGTGGCCCCTTCCCGCTGACAGACATGTTTTACCACCAATGGCTGGAGTCGCCCTTCCATTCCGAGTCGCGGATGTGTGCGACGTGCCACGATGTCTCCAACCCGCTGTTCGAGCGCGCGGTCGATGGGACCTACGTGCTCGGGCCCTTGGACACGAGGCACTCGACGGGTCGCCGCGGCGACATGTTCCCGGTTGAGCGGACGTACAGCGAGTGGTCGGCGTCGGCGTTCGCGCAGGGCGCAATCGACATGGGCGGGCGTTTCGGCGGGAACAAGCTCGAGGTCAGCTCCTGCCAGGACTGCCACATGCCGGATGTGTCGGGGTTCGGGGCCAGAGAGGCGCTCGGAGCCGTGTATCGCGACGATGTGCCGGCGCACCAGTTCAATGGTTCGAACTCGTGGGTCCTGCGCGCGGTGATGGAGTACTACGGCGAATCGAGCGGACTGACGGAGCAGAGTGTTGCCGACTCCGAGGCCCGGAACCGGAGCATGATGGAGCGGGCGGCGGACCTCGAGCTGTCGCGCCCGCTCGGCTACTTCGATTCCGCAACACTCCTGGTCCGGGTGGTGAACCAGACCGGGCACAAGCTGCCGACCGGGTATCCCGAGGGGCGGCGGATGTGGGTAAACGTGCGGTTCTTTGACGCGGGCGGCGCACTGATCGCCGAGCACGGCGCGTACGACGGGTCGATGGCCACGCTCGATGACAGCACGACCAAGGTGTACGAGGGGGAGCTCGGACTCGATGCGGCGCTCAGCGCGATCACCGGCAGGCCCGCTGGTCCCGGCTTCCACTTCGCGCTCAACAACACGTGGTACTTCGACAATCGGATCCCGCCGCGCGGGTTCACCAACGCCGGGTTCGCGGCGGTGCAGGCGGCGCCGGTCGCGTACGCGTACGAGGATGGGCAGTACTGGGACAACACGGTCTTCGATGTGCCGCCCGGCGCGACTCGCGCGGAGGCTCGCCTCTATCACCAGACGACAACGCGCGAGTACATCGAGTTCCTGCGCGACGAGAACACGACCAACGATGCGGGCGATGATGCGCACGCGCTGTGGGAATCGCTGGGAAAGAGCGAGCCCGTGCTGATGGCCAGCGCGACGCTGGAGCTCAACTCGTGCGGCTCGGACATCGATCAGTCCGGCTTCGTCGACATCATCGACTTCCTGGACTTCTTCGACCTGTTCGGGAACCAACTGCCCAACGCGGACGTGAACGCCGACGGGCTGCTGGATGTGCTCGATCTGCTCGACTTCATCGACAGCTTCGGGCGCTGCTCGTAACACCCGCGCCAGTTGGCGGCGCGTGTAGCCATGACTGTCACGCGCGCGGGATGTCGGACTTGGGGCCTTCGGACTTGCTGCCGTCCTTGGATTCGCCTCTGCCGACGAGCAGGCGAGAGATGATCTCCTGCACGTGCGACCCGGACTCGTCGAATCCGTGGCGTTCGACGCCGAGGGCTGTGACGACGCCATAGCCCATGCCGATGTGGATCAACAGCCACGCCAGCAACTCTGCCGAGAATCGTGTGGTGACGCGGTGGCCCTCCTGGGCGCGCTCGATCTCGCGAACAAGGAACATGTGGACCGACTTGATGTGGTTGCTCACGGCGGCGCTGATCTGCTCGTCGTTCGATTCCGTGATCGATTGCAGCAGCACGCGATACGCGATACGACCGCGACTGGAGACCATCGGGTTGTCGCCGATGATCCGGCGCAGCCGGTCGGCCGGATCGGCGGCGTCTTTGAGTTCCTGGGCCCATTGCTCGAGGGTCTGCTGGCCGGTCCGCTCGATCAGCGCGATGAACAGATCCTTCTTCGAGGCGAAGTGGCGGTAGATGATCGGTTCGGTGACGCCGGCGGCCTTGGCAAGCTCAGACGTCGTCGCGCGAGCGTAGCCGAGGCTCGCGAAGAGTTCGAGGGCCGCATCAAGGAGCTGTTCACGTCGCTTTGCCGCGGGCAATCTGCCCATCGAACCCTCCTGAAGTCCGCCCGTCGTCGGCACTCGCTGGGAGTTTAGCAGTTACTTACCAGGGTTACACCCGCAACAGGCCCGATCAGGGTTGATCGGACCGGTTTGTGCGGCGTGGTCCGGATGGGGCGGGAGGAACCGGGTCGTAGCCGCCCTTTGCCAAAGGGTGACAGCGGAGGATCCGTCGAGCAGCGAGCCATGACCCGCGGAGAGGGCCGTGCTCGTGGAGGGCGTCGAGTGCGTAGCGGCTGCAGGTCGGCTCGTACCTGCACTGCCTGCCGATGATCGGCGAGAGTGTGACGCGATAGAGCCAGATCAACCCTTCCAAGGGGAGTATGGCGAGTCGGCGCAGGCCTTGGGTCCAAGGGCCGGCGTCAGCCATTGTGCTCTTCCGAACGGGCCGCCCTGCGGTTGATCTCGGAGACGAGCTTCGCGCCCGCCTGGAGGAGGAGCCGCTCATAGTCGGCCAGCGCGAGCGTTGGATGCGGGCGAACGGTGATGACCAGATCTAGTCGCTGGCCCGCCGTGGTCAGCGGGAGCGAGTGCTGGACGTGTCGGAAGGCCTCTCGGAGGAGGCGCTTCACACGGTTGCGGACGACGGCGTTGCCGACACGTCGGCCGACCGAGAGGCCGATGCGGTGGATGCTCGATTGGTTCGCGCGGGCGTACACGACCAGCGGGCCGGCGGGCTTCGCCAGCTTGCTCTTCAGGATGTCGCGGAAGTCGTTGGCCTTGGAGAGGCGCTGGCTGCGTCGGAGCAGGAGGCGCGAGTCGGGAGCGGGCGCCTGGTCGGGGACGGGATTGTCGGGAACGCCGGGGCCGCTCATGCGGCATTGTTCGAGGGCCGAGCCGCCCGCGACATGGGGGTCTTGGGCTTGGCCTCAACTTGTGCGTTCGAACGCCTCTTCCGCTGCGCGTTCAAGGCCTGGCCAACTTCCTGGCGGGAGCGCGAGGGGGGGAGGAGGCCGAAGAAGCACGCAAGCGCGCCGCCCGCGATCAGCCAGAGACGCTTGGCATCGTCGGTGGTCCATCGATACAGAATGGAATCGGGGAGGGGTCGCTCGGTCCAGACGATCGGGGTGGGCTCGAGGGCGTTGAAGATGGTGGCGCTGTCGGGTATCCCGCGCGAGAGCCCCGGGAGCGGGTCGCGGTCGGTGGGGATCAGGTTCAGCTCCGACGCCGCGAGGGAGAGGGCGAGTAATTGGTTGTTGGAGTCGAGCGCGTCGAGGTATTGCTGGTAGCTCTGCAGCCGCTGCTCGCGCCGACGCTCCTGAGTGAGAGATCGCTCGCGCTGCCAGCGGGCTTCGGCAAGCTCATCCGTCGCCGGGATCAACACGGTCGCGCCGATGATGGTCACGCCGGCGAGCAGGAAGAGCCAGCCGGGATCCAGAATGGGCGCAATGGTGGTAGTGATGCGGAAGCGCACGGTGAGGGGTTTATCGACGAAGCGGGGCCCGAAGGCCCATAGAAGGGGGCGGGACGGGTTTGGTCAGGGTGCCGGGGCATCGGCGAGGAGCCCGAAGGCCTGTCCGGCCAGATCGATGAACGCCGCCTGGTCAACCGCTGCTTCGGGGTTGTTCCATCCGACGGAAAGAACGAAGCGGGCTCCGTCGTGGCGATCCACGAGCCACGTGAGGTTGAGCACGCCGGGCTCCGACCCGCCCTTGAACGCGATCGCCTTCCAGATGCTGCGATCGAATCCGATCCCGGGGTTGGCCCGCATGGCCGCACCCGCCGGCGCGTTGCCCGGGAGCTGCGCGAGCAGGTCGGCGGCGACGATCGCGCGGCTGCACTCTTCCCCGGTCGCGAACCACTCGATGGCGTCGATCCACATGGGGGCGGTCCAGACCGCGGCCGCCACCATGCTCGGCACCGCGAGGGCGACCTCGCCGCCGGGCGCGAGCATGGCGCGCCGGAAGGCGAGATCCGAGGCGACGTATCTCCCGGCGAGCGATTGGTCGTCGCCGATCTTCATGGCGAAAATCTCCCGTGTGGTCAGGAAAGGGGTCGATCGGTCGGGATCGGCGTTGTACCGGGCCATGTACGCTTCCACCCGTTCGCGCCCGATGAAGTGGATGAGGTGGTCGGTGGCCGTGTTGTCGCTGATCGAGATCATCTTCAGGGCGAACTCGGCAAGGGGATGCTCGGTGCCCGCCTCCTCGGTCTGCATGACGCCGCTGGGGAGACTCTTCCATTCCTCGCGCAGCGCGAGTGTCTGTTCCCAGTCGGTCTCGCCATCCCGGACCATCTCGGCGAGGGTGCCAAGGACATAGAGCTTGAAGGTGGAGCCGATGCCGAGTCGGGCGTCCGGATTGCGGACTCGGATGGCGGTCATTGTGCCGTCTGGCGCGACCTGCCCGGCGTAGAAGTTGGTCGTCCCGGGAAGCTCGGCGAACTTCGCATCGAGGGCTACCCATGTGGCCGCACGACCCGGGCCAGCGCCGGGGAGCACCTGACTCGAGAAGAGCGCGATCAAACCGGTATCCGGCTCAACGGCGATGTTGTATGTGAGCACCACACCATTCGCCTCGGACCGGAGGTTGCCTCGGATGTGGTCGTCGGTTGAAGTCGAGTTGATCGAGACGACCACGACCGGCCCTCCTTCGAGGACGGAGGTGATGACCGACTCGAGCTGGCGCGCCACGATTTCGGGGGGTATCTTGGACTTGAAGTCCGCTCCGAAGTGGGTCTCGATGCCCTCAAGGCCCTTGCCGTTGAGGACATCGACAAACCACTTGAGTTGCGCGCCGACCGGTGAATCAGGAATCGAGACTCCGACCGGCGTGGTGGACTCGTTCGGCTTGGCGATTGCCTGGGCAGATGCGAACAGCGGGTGCGATGCAACGCACACGAGCACGATGATTGTGAACAAGATGTTTCGCTGCATGGCTTTGCGCGCCTGTATTGGATGGCCTGGACCGAATTGTGTGACGTTGCCGCCTGATTGGGAATCGAAGCCGGTCACTGTACCGCCAGATCGGGGCCGGGGACTATGATCGGAAGTCGCCGTGTGCCACCGGGCACCTCGCGGCCGGGTTCGGCTTTGGATCTACGCGTGCTCTCGGGCTGGCACCGACGGGCCCTCTTGGGACTCCTTTCTTTACGGACCACACGCCACGCATGTCACGACGCGTTGTCATCACAGGGATCGGACTCGTCACGGGGTACGGTATCGGCAAGGACGCGGCATGGGCCGGGCTCTGCTCGGGCGCTTCGGCGATCTCGCCGATTGACGCGTTCGATGCGAGCGGGTTCTCCTGCCGCCTCGGTGCTCAGATTCGCGGGTTCTCTGCCAAGGACTACGTCCCGAAGCACTACCGCAAGGCGGTCAAGGTGATGGCGCGAGACATCGAGATCGCGGTGGGCGCGGCCCACATCGCGGTCGCCGATGCCGGGCTGGTCACTCGCACGGAGCTGGGTGAGGATGCCCGGGCCGGCATGACACACCCGTCTGAGCGCATGGGCTGCCACATCGGAGCCGGACTGATCTCCGCCGAGACCCCGGAACTCGCGACGGCCTTCAGCACCTCCAGAGGGCCCGATGGCGAGGTCAATCTCCGGCTGTGGGGCGCAACGGGCATGAACAACCTGCCCCCGCTCTGGATGCTCAAGTATCTGCCCAACATGCTGGCATGCCACGTCACGATCCTGCATGGGTGCGAGGGACCGAGCAACACGCTCACATGCCAGGACGCGAGCGGCCTGCTCTCCATCGGCGAGTCGACGCGCGTCATCGAGCGCGATTCGGCCGACCTCTGTTTCAGCGGCGGCGCGGAATCGCGCATCTCCATGATGGGCATGGCGCGGATGATCTCGTCGGGGCGGCTGGCCGAGACGGGCGATTCGACGGATCCACTCGCGTTCGCGCGCCCCTACGACGGGTCGTCGCCGGGCGGATTGCCGGGCGAGGCAGGGGGCATCCTGATCCTGGAAGAAGAGGGGGTCGCTGCGGCGCGCGGCGCAAAAGCTCACGCACGCGTGCTGGGCTTCGGCGCGGCACAGTCGGGGCCGCCCGCGATCCCGCCCTTCGATCGGGGCGTGGCGATCCCCGGCGAGGGGCTTCGCTACGCGATCACCGCCGCACTCGAGGACGCATCCTGCAAGCCGGAGGAGATCGACGCGATCTTCCCGCTCGGCGCGTGCGTGCCGTGGCTTGACGTGGGAGAGATCGAGGCGCTCGGCGCCGTGTTCGGCACGCGACTCGGCGAGATCGAACTCGTCACGCTCTCCCCCCAGATCGGCCAGAATCTCGCCGGCGACGGCGCGGTGCGGGTCGGGATCGCGGCGATGTGTCTCGAGCAGCAGAAGCTGCCGGCGCGCCTGCACACTGGCGCGCTCCCTGCGGGCGTTCGCGCGGGCGCGGCGCCGGCACGGGACGCACGCCTGCGCAAGGTGCTTGTGTGCACATCATCGAATGGCGGACAGAACGCGGCCCTCGTGTTGGGGGCGGCGTAGAGGTCACTACCAGAGTCTTCAGAAAGGGAGTCTTCAGCATGTACGAGCAGAATCGCGGAAACTCAAACCGTGGCGGCGGGGGCCGGCGCGACCAGGGCGGATATGGAGGACACGGGGGCGGCTACGGAGGCCACGGCGGCGGGCGCGGCGGGGATCGCGGCGGAGACCGGGGAGGCGAGCGGCGTGGCACGCCTCTCTCGGAACTCGATCCCAACCTCACCGACATGAGCCGCCGGGTCATCGGGTGTGCGATCGAGGTGCACAAGGCGCTCGGCCCGGGCTTCGATGAGTCGTGCTATATCAACGCGCTCAAGCTCGAGATGAACAAGGCCGGGCTCAAGTACAGGCTCGACCACGCCTTCGACGTCGTCTATGGCGGCGAGAAGGTCGGCACGGCGACGGCGGACCTCTATGTCGAGGACCGCTTCGTCGTCGATCTCATGGCACGCCCGGGCGAGATCGGCTCGTACGAGCGAAGCGCGGTCCGCGCCCAGCTCCGCGCAGCGGATCTGGAGCTCGGGCTCATCATCAACTTCTGCGAGCGTCGCCTGAAGGACGGGCTGGTCCGGGTGCTCAACCCCGACAAGCTGAATGCGATGCGCGACGATGAAGAGGAGTATGAGGACGACGAGGATGAGGGCGCCGAGGCCGAGGCCGGCGAGGGCAACACCGCCGACTTCGAGTGATCGGCGCGCGTCCAGAGGGATTCACGAGCAAGGAATCGCGTACCGATGGGTCAACGCCGCATCGTCATCACGGGCACGGGCTGGGTCACGCCGCTGGGCACATCGCTCGACGGGGTGTGGTCGCGCCTGCTGAAGGGCGACTCGGGGATCGGCCCGGTCACGCACTTTGACGCGTCCACGTTCGTGACGAGTTTCGCGGCCCAGTCCCCGCCGATCGATCTTGCCGAGTACCTCGATGACGCGTCGGCGTTCACTCACGCGGCGCGCAACTCCCGCTTCGCGCTCGCGGCGGCATCCATGGCGCTCCGACAGGCGTCGATCAAGCCACGCGAGCTGGCGAAGCCCCATCGCGCAGGCTTGTACCTGGGTTCCGGCGAGGGCCCGCACGAGTTCGCGGATTACGCTGCGATGCAGACCGCCGGATGGAACGGCGAGACGCGCACGATCGACTCGGCGGTGTGGGCCGCGACGGCTCGCGAACGCATGAACCCGCGCCACGAGCACGAGCAGGAGCCCAACATGGCCCTGTCGCATCTCGCGCACGCCTTCGGGTTCAGAGGGCCCGCGTACAACTGCATGACGGCGTGCGCGGCGAGCACGCAGGCGATCGGCGAGGCCTTCGAGATCCTGAAGCGCGGCGATGCGGATGTGATGCTCGCGGGCGGCGCACACTCCATGATCCATGCGCTCGGCATGACGGGGTTCATCCGGTTGACGGCGATGAGCAAGCGGAGTGATTCGCCGAAGACCGCGGCACGGCCGTTTGACAAGAACCGCGACGGCTTCGTGATGGGCGAGGGCGCGGGGATGCTGGTGCTGGAGGATTTAGAGCACGCCAAGCAGCGCGGCGCGACGCCGCTGGCGGAGATCGTGGGATTCGGTTCATCGGCCGATGCCTTCCGCATCACGGACATCCAGCCGGACGGCAAGGGCGCGCAAGGCGCGATGCGCCAGGCACTGATGCAAGCCGGGATCGATCCGCGTGAGCCGGGGCCGGATGGGCGGCCGGGCGTTCACTACATTTCCGCGCACGGCACGGGGACGCAGGAGAATGACGCGATCGAGACCTCGGCGGTGAAGGGCGTCTTTGGCCCCATGGCGCCGAAGATACCGTTCAGCTCCGTCAAGAGCATGCTTGGGCATCTCATCCAGGCGGCTGGCGCGGTGGAACTCATCACGTGCGTGATGGCGATCAAGACGGGGGTTGTGCCGCCGACGATGAACCTGACCGAGCCGGACCCGGAGTGCGATCTCGACTATGTGCCGAACGCGGCGCGAGACCTGAATGCGGCAGGCGGTGTTGAGGTGTGTCTGTCGAACTCATTCGGGTTTGGCGGCCAGAACGACACGGCGGTGGTGAGAAGGTTTAGGGGGTAGAAGCAAGCAGCCCGACCGTAAGGAAGGGCGTTTCTGGTGAACGCAGAGGTCGCGGAGAAGGCCGGGCGTCAGGCGTCGGGTGTTTCGCCTTGGTCTTCTAGAGCATTCTCACTCATCGCGTAGCGTGTATCCGCAGTGTTTGAAGCAGTGAGCGGCGTCCTGGGAGGTGACCTGATCCAGAACGGTCTGCATGGCGGCCCAGAGGGCGTCACGGGTCCTGCACGCCATCGACCGCAG
>CAUJHH010000021.1 GCA_963204725.1 Planctomycetota bacterium | reverse complement strand
TACATCGCCATCGCCTACCTGCGCCTGGGCAAGCTCACACATCTGCCAGCCTCCCCGTTCGTGCCGGCCTCGGCCTTGTCAGCAGGCGTCACGACACATCGGATGTGAAGTCAAGTTCCACACGGAACGGCATAGAGCCCGTGCCGTGGGCGGTCAGACGGCGGGGAAATGGAGATGGGTTCGAGTTCTGTCATGGCAGGCGTTCCGATGGAAAACGCTGCTCATGCTATGAACCGAAGGCACTTCGCGTAACGTGATTTAGCGGGGATGAGCGGGTCTTTGCGCTAGATGGAACGCTAATTGACTGTAGCTCTGACCACACAGGCAGAGGACGCGCAATCTGGAGATGCATTGAAGCACGAACTCACACTCATGTTCCTGACTGTCGCTGAATCTTCAGTATGCGAAGCTGCCGGGTCTTCTGGCTGGGAATCTCCAGGTCACCGACGTCCCCGGGTGAAAGTCCGAGAAGTGCCTGGGCCAGCGGCGTCCGCTCATTGACGATGCCCATCTTCGCGTTGCTTTCGCTGTCGACGATGTGGACGCTGTGGCGGTCGTTCGGATCGTCCATGGGGCAATACGTAACCAGGTCCCCGACCTCCACGAACAGATCTTCAGTGCCGTCGGATGTGGCTGTTAGGACCTCCGCCAACTCCTCGGCGAGACGTTCCTCCTCGGCATTCTCGGCGACGTCCTCGAAATAGTCCTCGTCCCATTCCACAGGCTTCTCTGCCGCACTGGCACACCGCCGTTCCTCCAGGAAGCTCCGCAAACGTTCGATTTCACGTCGAGGGTTGTAGAACCAGTCGGTCGACCAGATGCGATAGATGCGGCCTTCCCATCCGAGGGATTCGAGGATCTCCTGGCGGATACGGTCACGATCCCGGACCGAGAACCCGCTGTGGTAGGTGGCCCCGTCGCACTCGATGCCCGCCAGGAATTCGCCTGGGCGATCCGGGTTCCGAACGGCCATGTCGATGAAGAACCCCGCCACACCCAATTGGGGTTTCACCTCGTAGCCCCATGACGTGATCACGTTGGCCACCGACACCTCGAAGTCGCTGTCCGGATCGCGTTCACCCTCGTCAGTAGTGACCAGAACGCCACGCTTGGCGAAGTCCAGATAGTCACGCAGGGCCTTCGTCCCCAAGGGAGTCCGCTCGTCGACGACAATGTCCTCGGGCGACATGGAGGTGAACAACTCGATGCGCCGCTTCGAGCGGGTGAAAAGGACGTTGAGGCGGCGCCACCCATCGGGACGGCTTATGGGGCCGAAGTTCTGCCGCACCTTATCTGTGCCCTGGGTCTTCCCAAACGTCGTCGATATGAAAATGACATCGCGCTCGTCGCCCTGGACGTTCTCGAGGTTCTTGACGAAGAAGGGCCAGCCCTCGGCCTCCCAACGGCCCATGAAGTCGGCGCCCTCGTCGAAGGTCTTCAACTTCTTATCGAGCAGTTCCTCGATCAGTTCCCGCTGGGTCTGGTTGAGAGTCACGACGCCGAGGGACTCGTCCGGCCGCTTGAGCATGTGCTCGAGTACGGCGTCGACTACGCGCTGGGCCTCGGGCACGTTCTGCCTATCCTTGTACAAGCCGCCCCTCACGTAGCGGTATTTGACCCCCAGCCCGGGGTTCTTGGCGTAGGGGGACGGGAAGACGATCAGATTCTTGTAGAAGTGGTGGTTCGAGAACGCGATGAGGGACTCGTGGTGGGATCGGTAGTGCCAGCGCAGGCTCCGCACGGGCGTGAAGAGTTGCTGGCAGATGTCCAGGATGCTCTCCATGCCGCTGATGGCGGCCGGCGCCTCATCCTCATCCTCGTCATCCCCCGCGTCAAGCATGCGGTCGAAGAAACTGGTCGGCGGCAACTGCTTCGGATCGCCGACCACGACCAACTGCGATCCGCGGGCGATGGCCCCGAGGGCCTCCTCGGGACGCAACTGCGATGCCTCGTCCATGACCACCAGATCGAATTTCAGAGCGCCCTGTTCCAGATACTGGGCGACCGACAGCGGGCCCATCATGAAGCAGGGCTTGAGTTCCTGCAGGGCGCGACCGGCCCGCTTTACCAACTGGCGGATTGGGATGTGTCGTCGCTGCTTGTTGATTTCCCGACGTAGCAGGTTCATGTCCGTGTAGTCACCCACGGTCGTGCCGCGCTGCCCCTCGGGGACGCGCGTGCGCTTCTCTATCTGGCTGGCGAAGTCCTTGCCGGTGATGGAGACGATTTCGGCGTCAAGGGCCCGGTAGTCGTTGCGCGTCTTCTCGTGGGCGTTCCCATTGAAGCGGGAAAGCTCGGGGAACGACTGGTAAATAGCACGGCCAATGGATTGGAAGGCGGCCAGTTCGAACGTCGACGCGAGGGCGGCGGAAGGCATCCTCCCGGCCTCGAGGGCCGACACGAAGTCCGCAAGCCCCTCCTGTCTAGCCTGCTGCCGAAGCGACAGGTACTTGGACCATGGCAGTACCGATCCGGGGGATCCCGCCACAGCGTCGAGCCGGGTTCTAATTTCGGACGGAAGATCGCGGGCCCCGACAGAGCGGACCTGCTTTTGCCACTCCTCCCAGGAGAACGAGCCGTAGGAGGCGAGTCCCTCGACCGTCTCGCGGGCCTTGCGACACCCTTCGTCGATTTCGGCATAGAGCCGCTTCGCCTCATCCAAGGCGTAGCCCGCGTCCTCCGAAAGGAGGCGGCGACGGACGGCGGTCGGGAGTTCCAGCCCGCACACGGCCGATCCCCATGCATGGGTCTCCGAAAGGCTTTCGAGGTCGGTGTCGGCCCCTTCGAACACCCCGCCGAGAATCCTGCGCACCTCCTCCGATCCGGAAAACTTTTCAAGAATGGCAGTGGCTTCGGCCTCCTGGTCGGACGCAGTGAAGAAGCCGGAGACGGACACGCCGACCTGGCAGTACGGGGCCACACGTTCCAGGACGCCCCTGGCCGCCGAGGCCGCCTCGCGGGCCGCGTCGGCCAAACCCCTCCAGTCCCCGAACCGATTCCATGCGGCCACGGGGGTCACCGGGGCCCACGCCTGGTCGAGTTCGGATTTCGCCTTGGCGAACGCCTCGGCAGCGGACAACGGGGAACTACCGTCCGCGAACGCGAGGGCCTGCGATGCGGTCTCCGCGACGACCGTCGCCTTGGACACGATGGCCGGCAACACCTCCGGCCACGGCCCATCCCCGCTATCCGCGAGACGTCCCAGTTCGTCCCCGCCAGCCTCGATCAACGCCTTGCGTCCACGCATCAGCAGGGAGAGTTCGGACGAGGCCCCGTCCAGTTCGGCCCGAGCCTCCATGAGACGCAGGGCGTCCTTGGGCGAAAGCGACGCATCGGCCCTGGCCGCAAAGAAGGCCGAGACGCCGCCGATGCTTTCGACGGCCTTCCTGAGCGATTCCAGCCCAGCGGCCCATCCGCAGGCCTTGGCCTCCTTGAACCCGGCGACGTCGGCGCCGAGGATCCCCCTGACGCCTGCCTCCACGCCGGCCAGCCTGGCCGCGTCCGCCCTGACGGATTCTGCCTTGGCCGCCAACTCGGAAATCCTGTCCGCAGGAATGGCCGTCAGATCGACCTTGTCCACCAGTCCCGGGCATTCGACGAGAGCCGCCCGGCCGGATCGGCACCAGTCGTCGAGCCGAGAGATTCTGTCCGCATCCGTTTCCAGACCGCGAAAGAGGCCGCCGAAGCATTCCTTGAGTTCCTGGTCGGAGACGAACGCCGCCTTCGCCTCCATCCATGTCGCCAGCCTGACCAACTCCTCGGCCCGCTGACGCCCAGTCATCTTGCGCTTCTCCTTGCAGAGCCCGGCGTGGAGTTTCCTGGCCTTGCGCCATTCGCCGTCAAAAAACGCGAAGAAGCCGTCCTTCCGCCGGAGGGCGGCGACCGCCGCCTTGATTTCCCCAGTCTCCGGCAGCGCGTCGAGATAGAACAACGGCTCGAACGCGGCCCTGTCGGCCTTCTCCGCCGCGATGGCGGCGCGTATGTTTCCGACAAGTTCGGCCGTCCTGGCGTGGCCGAACGTCGGTCGACGGTATTCGAGCAGATCGCCAGGGGCGGATGCGGCGACCGGCGCGATGGCAGCCATTTCGGCCACGGATGCCTCGGTCGAATCGAAACCCAGCCCAATCCGCTCGGCGGCCAGTCGGCACCTCTCCAGTGCTTCCGAACATGCGGCAGCCTCTTCGGCAAGCCTCTCCCTCATCCTCGCGAGATCGGAGACAGGCCTGTCCGCCAACGGAAACGCCGCAAGGCGGCCTGCCTCGGCCAACCCCACCGCATCCACCAGGACGCCCTTGGCCAGCCCCCGGAGACCTTCTGGATCCGCGAGCCTGGCGACCGCGTCGGGCGTGGCGTCGAAGGGAAGTCCGCGTCGCTCCGCGATGGCTTGCAGCCGACGGACGGCTTCCCCGAGGGCCTTGGCGACTTCGAGGATGGCCTCAGCCCTGGAGGCAAGGGAACGAATCGGATACGTGGCCAACCCCGACACGAAGGCCTGCCCCGTATTGGAGAGGAAGGCGTCCAATGACGTCTTGGCGGCGGGGCCGTATGAGGCGTTCGCGACGACAGCCGAAGCAGCGAACGCGTCGGCCGCCTGCTCCAACCGGGAGACCATGTCCAGTGCTTCGCCGATGTCGGATGACAGCAGCCCTGTGGCCAACTTGTGGTTTCCGACGGTCCGTCGGGCCTCGTCGGCGTCCTCCGCCGGAAGCCTCTGTCCGTCGGCCAACACCTTCGCGGCGGACTCGAACAGACGGCGGGTCTTGGTAACGCCGGAGGCGATGTCAGCGAGCAGTCTCGAGCTTCGCAGCCCCTTCGGATCGGAGTCGGAGTCGAACATTCGGGGCAGGAGGGACGAATCAGCGCCCCCGGGGAGCAAAGGCGCGGCCCTCAGCACGGAGACGACCTTGGATGCCATCACTGCGTCCGGCGGCTCCTTGAAACCGAAGAAGGCGACGGCGGCGTCAGCCGCCGAATCTGCCGTCGCAGCGTATTCCAAAGCCGAATGGATCGTCCTCGCTATCGATTCATCGTCGGAAGGAGCCAGTGGATTCGGACGAAATCCCCACCACGGATGCCCCGAGTCGAACCGCCCGATGGCGTCGTGGAGTTCCGCGAGGCCGGCGAGCCGCGACCGTCGGGACTCTATGTCGTCATGCGTCCACTTGGTGGCGTCGGGGAACCCGATGGCGTTAACCTCGGCCGACAGGTCGCCCAGTTCCTGTCTGCGCCGTTCCGCCGCCCAAAACACCTCGTTGGCAGTGAGGCCGAGGGCGTTGCCCACGCGGCTGCCCATCAGTTCGGCGTATCTGGCCAACTCGCTCTTCTGCCGGTTCAGGGTGGCCAGTTTGGCCTGGAACTGTGCCGGGGCCGGGAAGCGCGACTCGATGCGGGCCTGGATGTCCTCGAGGAACTTCTTCTTCTGCGTCTTGTGAGAGTGCAATTCAAGGCAGAAGTGGCCGAGCCCTGCATGGTTGAGGCGGTGGCGTACCACCTCCAAAGCGGCGAGCTTCTCGGAGACGAACAGCACCTTCCGTCCCTTGGAGAGGGCCGCGGCGATGACGTTGGTGATGGTCTGCGACTTTCCGGTGCCAGGAGGACCGTTGACGACCAGGTTCTTGCCTGAGAGGACGTCGATGATCGCGCTGTGCTGGGAAGAGTCGGCGTCGTAGATGAGCGGCTGATTTGCCTCGGGACTCTCGTCGATGCGGTAGTCCTCGGCGTGGAGCGATCCGTCGCCGGCCCCCATTCCGCCGGAGAACACCGACTTGATCAGGTCGTGGTCAAGGATGCCCGCGTTCTTCTTTGTGTCCAAATCCGCCCATATGGCCAACTTGCCGAACGAGAGCATGCCGAGCGTGATTTGACGGCGCACCTTCCAGCGTCGCTTGTTCTTGACGGCCTGCCCGATGCGGGAGAAGTAGGTCTCCGGCTCGTCCTCCTCGCCGAAGTCCGGCAGGGAGAGCATGAAGTCGCGACGCAGTTTCTCGCGGAGGGTGTGGTTCTCGGCCAAGTCCTCGCCGTTGTGCTGCACCGAATACTGGTAGGTCCGGGTCTCCTTGTCGATATCGCCGCGGACGAGCGTTACGGGGAGGGACAAGAGCGGCGCGAGCATCGGCCGCTCGGAGTCCTCGCTGTCGTAGAACTCAAGGAAGCCGAACACTAGGAACAGCATGTTGGTGCCGGTCTCCTCGACCGCGGTCTTCGCCTCGCTGGCGATCTTGCGCAACTGGCGCTCAAGGTCGGCGGGGTAGAGCAGTGTCTGGATGCCGTGGAGCCTGTGGCCGTTCGACCCTGCCGGGTTGGGGGCGAACTCGAAGGCGGTGGAAATTCCCAGGCGGGGAGCGTAGAGCCGCGCTTCGGGACGCTTGCCCTCGTAGGAGTCAGGAGGGGGTTCCGGGACGTACTTGAACGGTACGCCCTTGCCGTCCACGTAGAGACGGTCGAAAACGAGGTTGATGCTGGGCTCGTCGGCGATCTGGATGCAACGGCCCTTCGGGTGGCGGTAGTTGAGCAGGCGGTTTCGAGCCGACAGGTCGAGAAGGCGTGTTCGCAGGCGTTCGATAGCCTCGGCCACGGTAATCCCACCCGAAAAAATCTCACCGACTATTGCATCTGCATCGTTGGCTTGATATTCATTCTGCTGCGTCGCCATCGCTCTTCCCCCCTGCCTGAAACTTCTTCTGCGCCAGTTGCTCGGCTTTACGCCGTTCTTTTGGTCCGCGGCGAAATTGAGATTGTGTCCCGCCTTGCATAATGAGGACGACGCGCTGTAGTTCTTCGCAATACGCTTCAAGGATTTCCATTGGTCGCGTCCCTTCGCCGTTTTCACCGAATCGGCAACTGGCCGTTCGAGACGAACTGGTCAAAGCTGTCGAAGCGGTCCTCGTCTTGCCATGACCGATCCCATGCGCGCGGCTCGGCGCTTTCGAGCAGTAGCAGCGTGAGGATGCGATCACGCGCGCCGTAGCTGTGCTTGAACTCGCGCAGCTTCATGTGCTGCGCCTCCTCCGGACACCAGATCGCGGCGGACATCTCCGTGCCATCCCATTCCTGATCGACGCTGGCGTCGGCTGCCAGCGTACCCGGCAGCGGTTCCTGTGGATCGGCGTTGCGCCGGATGCGCGCCCGCGTCTTGACGGCGCTGCTGCTGCGCCATTCGTACTTCACGTAGCCGTTGTCCCAATAGACGAGGATCGCGCGCTGCGTAGTGAACTTGATGAAGCGAATACACAGCGCCTCGAACGAAACCTGAAACCGCTTGGCGATGGCGCTGAGGACGTGCAGGTCGATGCGCTGGTTCGAAATCCAGTCCCGCAGCAGATCGCCGGGCATCAGCAGGTTGCTGGCGAAGTCGTCGGCTTCGCGTTCGATGGCGCGGATGGTGTCGACGCCGGAGTAGACGCTTTCCTTGTCGCAGTTGAAGCTCTGCTGCTGACCGCGATGGAGAATGAAGTGGCCCAACTCATGGGCGATGGTGAAGCGTCGGCGCTCGGGGCTGGCATTGCCGTTGTAGAAGATTCCCCACTCGGCCGCGTCCGTCGGGTTGCGCACCAGCATGCCTTCGCAACTGTCGACGTCGAGCACCATCGGCGCCTTGATCTCCCGCACGCCTGTGCCGTAGGGCGTGCTCGGCAGCATCTGCCGGACGATCTCCAAATCGATGGCGTCGGGCATGCCCGTGCTGTACCACGCCCGCAACCACTTCTGGACGGTGTTGGCGGCAATGGAGCCGGTGAGGGTCTGCGCTGCGCTCAATCCTCAATCCCCGCCTTGGCCCTTGTCGGGGAACATGATCTTGAGCGCCTGGCGGTAGCGATCCTTTTCCTCGTCCGTCATCCCGGCGTACTCACGGAAGAAGGCCACGTCCTCGGGGCTGGCTTCGGGTGCCTGCTGCATAGGCGTACCCATCACATCCTCCATCGTCACGCCGAGCACCTGAGCGATCTTCTGAATCCGCTCGGCGGTGGGGCGCTGCCCATCCTTCATTTCCAGCTCCCAGATGTAGGCCTTGGTGCAGCCGACCGCGTCGGCGACCTGTTGCAGGGTCAGCTTCTTCGCCTCGCGCAAGCGTCGCAGGCGAGCTCCAAACGCCGAAGCCATGGCGATGCTCCTGTAGTGGGAAAACGGTCAATCAATAACAAGACTCACAGTATAGCCGCGAGATACATAAAAGGTCTAGATGTGCCCCGTTGATTGACAAGCGGAAATCTGCGGTTCAGAATCGCGCTTGTATCTCGTTACTTTACTTACGCGAGATACGTGTTCAGTAACCCTGTCGCTGGCAGCCCGTACATCGGTCGCAGACCTCCGACGCCGATCCAGAAAGGACGAACAAGATGAAGAAAACCTTTGTCGACGTGATGCTCGAGCTGCCGGTGGATGCCACGCTGCGCGACTTCCTGACCACGCATGGCCTGCCGGTACCCGACGGGTTCGCGTGGGACGACACGCCGGAGACCAGCCAGTTCCTGGTGGAGGCGGTCAAGGTGTGGCCCGACACCGCAGCCCGCGACCAGATGATCGCCAACCTCATGGCCGCCGTCCAACTGGGCGACGCGGCGGGCAAGCAGGCGATGTTCGAGGCCGTGGTGGCGGACGGTGCCGCGCTGGCGGGGCTGACGCTGTGCCGCAGCGACGTCCACCGCTCGTTCTGGCTCTACGTCAACCATCCGACGCTGTTCGAGCGCGCCTACGACTTCAGCTTCTGGGAGCACCACGGGCCGCAGACCCAGCAATACGACCTGGGCCTGAAGCGCCAGCCGAACGGTTCGGACCCCAACCTGGCCGCGCTGCGCCACGCGATCTCAGCCTTCTACAAGCGCGAGATGCAATGTGGCGACAGCAGCGTGGCGCACTTGGTCGAGCGCAGCCCCGGCGTGTTCCTGCTGACCGTCCACGTCAAGGACATGGCCATGCTGCGGCTGGAGTTCGAGGGTTCGGCCCTGAAGCGCCGCGTCGGCAATCCCAACATCCACATGGTGCTGGAGTACGCCAAGTCCACCGGCGTGGTACGCACGCTGGTACGCGGCGGCCAGAAATACCAGCAGATGCTGGTCGAGGCCTTCGCCGAGCACGTGCTGGGGGTCAAGGCGAACGCGCACCGGATCAAGTCGCCGACGCTGAATTTGTCGATGCTGCGCACTGGCTTCGACGTGCCGGAAGCGTTCGAGGACGGTTTCTCGATGGTGCAACTGAAGGCGCTCACGCTCCTCAGCCCGGACGCCGCGCTGAAGATCGAATGCACTGCGATGCAGTCCAGCCAGCAACGCTCGGTGCATGAGCTGCTGAAGGAGAAGCTGCCCGGCCCGCTGGAAGGCCAGTGGGCGGTGACGGCGGCGCAGGTCAATCTCTACTATCCGCCCGAGCCGGGCCGCACGCGTGCCAAGGTGGTCACCATCGAGGTGACCAGCAAAGGGCGTCTGAACCTGCACAAGTTCGACGCCAAGATGCAGGCGCAGCTGGAAGGCTATCTGGTCTCGGTGGGCATCTTGCAGAAGGGCCAGACCCTGAGCGCGCAGGAGCTTCCGCCGGAAGCCGACGCGATCAGTTCCTCCTCGGCGTTCGAGGACTGATCGATGGCGGCGCACGATGCCTGGGCCTTGGTCTGCCGCCTGTTCGCGGGCGGCACGCCCGTGCTGCAAACCACGCTGCCGCCCCGTGAGGTGGCTGCGCTGTCCGTCCTTGGCAAAGCGGTCAAGCCGACGACGGTGGATCAGTCGTTCGTGCTCTGCCCGCATTGCCAGCAGCATCGGGCGCAGGTCTGGGGCGATGGTCGCGGCGGGCGCGTATGCCGTTGCCCGGACTGCGGGCCAGTGGCCGTCGAAGCGAGCGATGGTGCGGCCTTGGCCTTGGACGAGGACTGGTTCCGTCAGAAGATGCGCCTTGCGCTCGGCATCGAAAGCCGCGACGGCATCGATGATCTGGGCGACGGCGTGTGGCGACTCGGCGATGCTCGACGCTCGCCCGTGCTGCTGGCCCGCGATCTGACGCGAGTGCTGCAAGAACCCGCGCTGTTGGATCGGGTGCGCGTGGCGGGCGGCGACATCCGGGTGGTCACGCCGAGGCCACGCACAACGCGCGGGTCGCCCTTCGGCCCGGGCGTGGAATGGCTGGCGCTGGAGGAACGCTTCACGTTCTACGGCGGCGGGATCGCACTCGTCGGCACATCATTACCGTCCGCGCAACCGACGGTCGCCGATCCGGCCACGCCGGTGAACGGGCCGTTCTCGGCGGACTTCAAATGGGCGACGCTGCCTGACATCAGCAGCACACCGATCCGATTCACCGACGGTCAGGCCAAGGTGTTCGAGGCGCTATGGTCGTTCAAGGGCGAGGCCACGACGGCGGAACGCATCATGCAGCGCGCGGGTCTGGACAGTGCCAAGCCGAGTGACCTGTTCAAGATCAAGGCGAAGGGCAAGGGCAAGCCAGAGCCTGCGGCGCAACACGCCGCCTACGGTGCCCTCGTGATCACGCAACAACGCGCAGGGTTGTACTCGATGGCTTGCGCGGCGGGGGCGTTGGCGTGATGGACTGCTGCTCCACGTTCGCTGGACAACCGATGGCAATGGCATGCGCGCAAGTTTCGGGCGCACAAGGCCGCGTGCGTGTGCCACGGCGAAGAAGTTGGCGCAGGTTTCGAGAGAAGAGAGGGCGGAACAGGGGCGAACCGGGCGCGTCGCGGCCCCTTGTCCGCCGACCGTCGGCACACGCAGAACGGCTCGGAACCCCGCGTGGTTTGCGGGAAGCAGAAATGAAAACGCCCAACCGAGAACGGTTGGGCGCTGAATAGTGGTGGAGAGGAGGAGGATCGAACTCCCGACCTTCGCATTGCGAACGCGACGCTCTCCCAGCTGAGCTACCCCCCCACAGAGCAGGTGAGTATAGCATGCCGGCGCTCGATCAAGCCCGGCCTATCCGCTCGCGCGGCACCCAGGGCAAGATCCCTCATGCCCTCCCGCAGGTTTCAGGCCGCTGCCGACCGTACCTGGCTGGAGGCACACATCCGCTACCCAGTGCCCGACGTCGAGACCAGTTTCGAGCGCCGGCGCGCGGGGTCCGCTCTGGGACGCGTGCAATCCCCGGCCACGCGCGGTCTGCGCTGCGGCGCGGGCGAGGCTGAGTTTCTCCTGAAGTCGTGCCTTCGGGCATGGTGCGCCCACATTGGGTCTCGGCGGCCGACACTGGCCATAGATGGCGCGGTCGTTTCGCCCCGAATGCGCGTGGGGATGACGGGCGCCGCTGACGCATCTGGCCGAGTGTGCGCATGCCGCGCGATCCCCGGCGCCGTTCCGCTGTGATGGCGGACAACGTTCCACGCTGAAGGCGGACAGCGTTCCAGTCTGATCGCGGACACCGGGGCGGTGGCCTGGGCGACCCAACGAGGCATGGGCCGCCCGGCTTTGCTGGCCGGGAGAGACGATGCCCACACCGGGGTCCTCTTGAGCAAGATCAGTCAAGCACTTCGACTGTCCGAGTCCGGCCTGAGCAGACCTGAGCAAGCGGCAGATGCGTACGCGCGCAGGCGTGAGCGGACGCAGCTCGGCGTCCGTGCGCCCCGG
>CAUJHH010000020.1 GCA_963204725.1 Planctomycetota bacterium | reverse complement strand
TAGGTGAGGGAGCAGTCGGGATTCGCGAGCTTCTGGAAGATGTGGGGTTCGAGATCGGGCGAGGGCTCGAAGGGTTTGGCCTTGGGGGGCGCGAAGCGATTGAGCGGGGGCGTGAGCGTCGGCCCTGGGAAGGTGTGCTCGACGGAGCGTGTGGGATCGATGGGCTCGTCCCAGTCGCCGGACTGGTCGTGGTCGTGGGGGTCGTCGCGAGGATCATCGTGGGGGTCGGGATGTGAGGTCACAGCAACCATGCAGCGACGATACAGGGCGATCGGCGCGATGCAAGGGGTGTGCGCGCTGTGGGGCGATTTGGGCGCACAAACAGGCCCACTCTCGGCGAAGTCACTGACATACGTCTGTCAGTGGGAGAGTTCGCGATCGCCCTGAGGGCGATCGTGGTGGAGCAGGGGATCGGGGAGGCGTGACAATGGCTTGGAGCGATCGATTGATGGTGAAGCCAACTATTTCGTGGGCAGATCGCCGGTCAGCACTTTGCATAACGGGTGTGATCGCTTAAATGCTGCCACTTCTGATCTGAAGAGCTGATTACATCCTCGGAGATCCAGCATCGTGAGCGCCGTCAATCCCCTTAGCGGCTCCACGCTCGACACGTTCGTTTTGACGAGGTAGAGCGACGTGAGCGCCGTCAATCCCTTCAGCGGCTCCACGCTCGACACGTTCGTTCTGGAGAGATTGAGCGTATCGAGCGCCGTTAGTCCCCTCAGCGGCTCCACGTTCGACACACCCGTTCCAGTGAGGTAGAGCCACTTGAGCGCCGTCAACTGCTTCAACGGCTCCACGCTGTACACGCCTGTGAGGTCGAGAGAGAGCTCCTGAAGCGCCGTCAACCCCTTCAGCGGCTCGACGTTCGATACGTTTGTTCCGGAGAGAGAGAGCCACGCAAGCCCAGTTAGTCCCTTTAGCGGCTCCACATTCGACACGCCCGTTCCGGTGAGATAGAGCTCTTCAAGCGCGGTCAAGGCCTTCAGCGGCTCCACATTCGACACGTTCGTTTCGGAGAGTTGGAGCGACTTGAGCGCCGTCAACCCCTTCAGCGGCTCTACGCTCGACAGGTCCGTTCCGGAGAGATCGAGATGCGTGCAACGTGCCAGGTCGCCCGTAGTCACATCATCCACCTGCTTATTGAGGTGATGGGCAACTGCCCTTCGGATGATCTGTTCATTGGAGTTGTCTCCGACAGGAGGCGGAGACGGCGATGCGAAAGCTGCGGTGTCTGCCGGGTACTCGATGCTCATGAGATCGCCGAGAAGTGAATCCTCCAGCAGTTCCACGTACCTCGCCCATTCTGATTTGCCGAGGAGTTCGCGGAAGACAGGCGGCGCATCCTGCAGAAACTTTGCGTGCGGGCTGTCTTCGGGTCCGACTTCCTCCGTCCACCTCCGACGCCCGAGAGGACGGATCTCCCCACGTTGGTTCAAGAGGTGCTGCCTCAGTACGCCGGGAACCCTGAGACAGGGATCATCCCCCGGCTTGAGTCTCGTGCGCACCACCTTTGACCACTCGCGGAAGAAGGAATCGCCCGATGTCGAGCCGATCATGCGGGCGTGGTGCGGGTAGTCACGATCGAGCACACGACGGATGAGGAACATCGCCACCCCTTGGGCAAAGCGTTCCTGTTGGCGATAGCCACGTCGCTTGCTCGTGCTGTCTAAGGCCGCGCCACCCATTACGGCACCAGCACCGGACATGACGGCGCTATTGATGAGGCGTTTGATCTCGCGTGGGTTGCGATCCGCCAGCGAGAGGACGACGCTGTCCAGCGCATCGCGATCTGCGCCCGAGAGGTTGTGGCGCCAAGCGGACTCGCCCGACTCCAACAGTTCTTTCTGGTACTCGCCGATCTGGGCCTCGCTGGGGCCGACGGTCACCTCGACCTGGAACATCTTGTCGAGGTACTTGCGGCTGCGCTCTTCCTTGAGCCCGAGACCTTCGTAGTGCTTGCGAACGAGGTCGTTGATGACGTCCCGATCGACACCGACGACAAACACAACCCGGTCGATCGCAAGGTAGAGCTTCAGAGCTTCCAGTACCTGGAGGGCGACACCGGGCATGCAGCGGTCGAGGTCGTCCACGAAGATGACCAGCCGCTCATCGTCGGCGAGAGACTGCTTCACCCAATCTTTCAGGGCCGCCTCGAAGTCGTTGAGGTATGGCTCTTCGGGCCGAGCCGCCTCGCGATACTCGCTCAGGATGTCCTTGATCGCGGAGAGACTAAGTTCGGCCTCACCCTGCAGGCCGGCGGCAGCAGGAGTTCTTGCCTTGAGTTTCATGCTCGCGAGGACATGAACGAAGGATTTGCCGAGAAAGACGCCAAACCGTCGGGCGGCGTTGACGACTGTCGTGACGGAAGCATCCTCGACGTCGATGCAAGCGAGGATGACCTCGGCGATTAAACCGCGCCAGACCTCTTCCTTGGTCTGGTATTTCCACGGATCGAACCAGATGCAGCGGATTTTGACCTTATCGAGACCGGTCGTCGGGTTGCCGCTCTTGGTCCAGTCTTCGAGCAGGCCCTGGAGCCAGCGCATGGCGGTGGTCTTGCCCGCGCCCCATGAGCCGTACACGGCGACGGCGAGGGGTGGGCGCGTCCGAGGATGGCGGATGATGTCGTAGACCGGGCCCATGCGGTACGCGAGCCGGAACCCATCCTGCTCGTGCGCGTCCTCTGGCAACGGTTGATCGTTCATCGCTGTGATGAGCGGTGGATCGAGCCAAAACTTGTGCTTTGATCCCCCGGCGGGGGCATTGGGTTTGTCCTTCGACATGGCAGCAGCACCTCAGCGCGGTCGCTCGTTGTACATCTTCAGCATACAAAGTCGAGCTCAGGGCTGGTCAGTGGCGGTCGGCCCTTTCATGCTGAGCGCGATGAGATCCGGGCCTGCTCTCGCGCACCTCCATAGAGCCGGGGCCTTCGGCCCGCTCCACCAAGGAAGCGCTGCGCGGGGGGATGTGTATCCAGGGCGACGCTCGTGCCTGCGGCACTCGCGGGCCCTGGGCTCTGGCTATGGCGGCCCGTTGGGCCTTCGGGAGTGAGATGCGTCGGGCGGAACCCGTGGGAGGTGGTCGAATGTTCCCGAGCTCCGGAAGGGGCGAAAGTGGGATCGGAGTCGCCGCGCGATTGGTTCTGTCGCCCCTTCAGGGCTCGGGAAGAAGGAGGAAGGGAGAGGGTGGGGAGTCGGCTTCCACGGGTTCCGCTCGGCCGATGCGGCCTCGCTTCACCCGTGGCTCCACACGCGCGTCCCTTTGGGACGCTCGGCATGCGTTGCCTCTGGCGACTGAGAGGCGTTTGAAGGATGCGCTGCGCGGCATGTGTACCAGATGCAGCGGCGACCACTTCGTGGTGCGCCTCGCATCTGGCAACCAACGCATGCCCGCTTCGCGGGCGGAGAGTGTCGGAGCGAGTCGCCTTCGCTCCAACCCGTGATTGAGAATGGGCCAATCCCTCGGGATCAGGTGCACCGAGTTTGGTCCAGAGCTGCCAATGTCGGTGGCGCGTTGGAATGACAAGGGATGTCAGTGCGACGTGCCGCCGGAGGTTCAGTGCGCGTGCGCATGGGTTCGGAAGGCGCGTGCGCGAAGAATGCCGACGTGGCGTCGTTGGATCAGATCTCTTTGGGGACGGCGGCGGTGAGGTTGATGGGGTCGCCATCGGTGATGAGGATGTTGTCCTCGATGCGCACGCCGCCGATGTGGTGGAGTTTGTCGACCTTGTCCCAGGCGACGGCGTCTTTGTGTTTCTCGCGTCGTGCGGGGTCGTTGAGGAGTGCGGGGATCATGTAGAGTCCGGGCTCGATGGTGAGGACGTATCCGGGCTGGAGGGGGAGGTCGCAGCGGAGTGTGGAGACGCGTTTATCGGTGTGGGGCGGGCGGCCGGGGAACCTGCCGCTCGCGTCGCGGACGCCAAGGCCGACGAGGTGTCCGACGCCGTGGGGGAAGAAGAGCAGGTGTGCGCCCTGTTCGACGAGGGAGTCGGCGTTGCCCTTCATGAGTCCCATGTCGATCAGGGAGCGGGTCATGTCGAGCGCGGCGCCGAGGTGGACATCGCGGTACTCGACTCCTGCGCGGCAGGCGTCGCAGGCGCGCTTCTCGGCGTTCAGGACGGCGAGGTAGAGGTCGCGCTTCACGCCGGAGAAGCCGCCGACGCAGTAGGTGCGGGTGATGTCGCAGCCGTAGCGGTTGCGTTCGGCGCCGGCATCGACGAGGACGAGGTCGCCATCGGCGGCGGCCTTCTCGCCGGGTGTGAAGTGGAAGACGGCGGAGTTGGTGCCGACGCCGACGATCGAGGCGTAGCAGGTGCGGTCCGCGCCGTTGCGATAGAACTCGGCCTCGAGCTCGATCTTCATGCGGCGCTCGGTGACGCCGGCGCGGATGAACTGCTGGAGCGCTTTGTAGCCGGGCACGGTGGCGGCGACGGCGGCCTTGATGCGTTCGATCTCGGCCGCGGACTTGGGGCGGCGGGCGTGGGTGAACTGTTCGCGGACGGCCTCGGCGCGGACGGCGTCGTTGCGGATGCCGGGGATGGAGGCGCCGAGGTTGATGACCTGGCGGCCGCGGCGGGCGGCGAGCCAGGCGGCGAGTCCTGCGAGGGGTTCGCCGGTGAGCTCGCGCGGGCCCTCCCAGACGCGTTCTTTCTCGGTGACCTCGGGCTCGAAGTCGCGCCAGCCGTCGACCGGTCCGTCCTTGGGGTCGTAGGCGATGACGCCACCGATGCACTCGCGATCGGCGAGGTAGAAGTATTCGGCGTGGGAGAGGAAGGGGTAGGTCTGGTCCATGCCGCCGGGGATGCCGAGGGGTTCGCCCGCGCCGACGAGGAGGATCTCGTCCTTGAGGTCGAGGGCCTTTGCGACGCGTTCCTGTCGTTGTGCGGCTTCGGTGGTTGGTGGCATGGGAGTTGGCTTTCGTTGCTGGGTTGGATGCGGGGGAATCAGATGGGGTGGCCGTAGCCGAGGGCCTTGATGACGGCGTTGTAGTCGGCGTTCTTTGCGAACTTGGACATGAGGGAGGGGACAACCTCGCGTCGGCGCATGGGCTTGATCTCGCGGCTGCCGAGTCCTCGGCTGGTGACGACGTCTCCGGTGATGGTTGCGTAGTCGGGCCAGCGGTCTTTGTACGTGGGGTCGAAGTCGATCTGGAGCGCGGCGCACATGCGCTGGAGCTCTGTATCGGGGTTGCGGGTGAAGTCTTCGTACCGGATGACGGTCTCCGGGAGGCAGTCCTCGACGAACTTGCGGTAGCCCTTGAGGTAGTGATCGAGGTTGAGGCAGCCCTTCATGATGGGGAGCGCGGCGAGGCTCATCCACTGGTCGATGGGGTGGCGGACGGTGGCGACGCGGATGAGCGAGGCGACGGGGGAGAGGTGCTCGATGTTGAGGGGGCGCATGGGCGCGCTCGGGATGAAGGGGGGGCCGTAGTAGTCGAGGTGCTCCCAGGAGCGGACGACGAGCGTGAGTCCCTTGGAGGCGGCGCGCTCGCGGATCATGAGCATGACGTCCGGGTATGGGGTGGGGACGGCGCTGATGTGGGCGATGTCTTCGGGTGTGAAGAGCTTGAACCACTCGTTGGCCTGAGCGAAGGGGTTGATGTAGCGTGCGCCGAGCGGGTGGATCTCGGAGAGGAGGCAGACGGAGCGCATGGTGCCGAGGCAGCGCCCGATCATGGTGGAGCCGGAGCGTGCGAGGTTGTGCCAGAGTCGGAGTGTGGGCTTCGGTTCTGTGGCGGCCATGGAGGGGAAGGGTAGGGGAAGTCCGCGACGGGCTCACCAGATGAAGCGGACGCGTCCGGCGTCGAAGATGGGGAGTTTGCCGGCGTGGGTGGCTGGCCAGTAGACGAAGAAGGCCTTGCCGATGAGGAGTCGGCGGTTGACGACGCCTCCATCGGGATCGAAGAGCGCGATCCAGGGATCGGGGTCGCCCCAGAGGCGGCCGTCTTCGGATTGGGGGGAGTTGTCGCCGCAGACGAAGTACTGGTCGTGCTTGAGTGTGGGCATGCGTCGCGGGTCGGTGGCGCGCGCGGGGAGGAGTGAGTGGGAGGGCGAGGGCTGGTAGTGGATGTCGCGGTCGAGCGCGACGTTGTGGAGTGTGAAGGGGGAGCCCTGGAACTGCCAACTGAGGCGCGGGCGTCGGTAGAGCGCGGGGTCGGCGGCGGGCTCGCGCTGGCGGGAGCTGAAGAACTCTGTGGCTTCGCGGCCGGTGGCGTGCTCGAAGCGTTCGGCGGGCGACCAGTCGTACTCGGCGTAGAGGATGCGGACGCCGTCGGCCCAGAGCTGGAGCGACTGGTCGGTGTGCCAGAGTTCCAGGTTTGTCACGCTTCCCTTGGGGAGTGTGAAGGGTGTCGAGGTTGCTGCGAGGGTGGTCCACGCTTGGGTGACGGCGCCGGTGTCGTCGACGGGGGCCATGCGGAGCGCGGTGTGATCGGGGCTGATCTCGGCCTGGAAGGCGTGGGCGCTGGCGATGACGGTGATCCAGCAGGAGAGGTTGGATTGATCGGGCTGGACGCCGGCGCGGAGGCGGACATCGCCGACGGGGAAGCGCGGGGCGGGGTAGTTGGTGTGGGTCTGGTCGTAGGGGTAGTAGTCGGTGACGGGGCGGGCGGCTTCGTTCCAGATGAGGTCGGCGCGTGCGGGGCTGTTGAAGCGGTAGTCGGCGCGATCCTCGATCGCCCATTCGCCGGCGGGGCCTGTGTCGGCGGATGGCTCGGGCGCGGTGCCGATCCACGGGGAGCGGAACCAGCGGCGGCCCTCGCGTTCGGCGTGGAGGGGTGTGCGTGCGCTGTCGAAGACGGGTTGCCAGAGGACGCGCTGGATGCGTTCGGGCTTGCGCTCGATCTTCCATCCGGGGCCGGACCATGCGCTCGGGCCCTCGAGCTGGTCGGCGGGGATGGTGCGTGTGTCGCGCTTGAAGATGTCGCCATCGACGAGCGCGATCTGCTCGAAGGGGAGGCCGATGAGGCGCTTGATGAAGTTGACCTGGGGCTCTTCGGGATTCTTGAAGACGACGACGTCGAAGCGTGAGGGCTCGAAGATGGCGTAGAGGTACTTGAGGACGAAGATGCGGTCGCCGGCGCGGATGGAGGGTTTGTCGAAGAGGAGGCTCTCGCCGGAGATGGGATCGGGAACGACGACCTCGGTCTGGATGCGCGCGGGGATGTTGCGGGCGGAGTCGCTGTAGGTCCAGGGACCGATGGCCCAGGTCGAGCCGGTCTCGGGTGAGCGGGCGAGGATGTGCGCGCCGAGGAGGGTCGGGGCCATGGAGCCGGTGGGGATGATGAAGGGCTCGATGACGAAGCCGCGGAAGACGAAGGCGAGGATGAAGGCGATGGCGAGGGAGACGACGGTGTCTTTGGCGGTGACCTGGTGCTGGGGCTGGTGCGGGGCGTTCTCGCGTGGGATGACGGCTTCGATCAGGACGACTTCCGTAACGGCTCCGGAGATCGAGATGGCGGCTTCATCGGGCATGGGGAGTGAGGATCATCGGCCGTGCGTCGGCGTGGGTGTTGCGATTCGGGGGTGAATCGGGGGCGTGTGGTCAGTCACCGGGCGGGCCGGAGGATGGGCCGCTCGCACCACCGGCTGCGCCGCCGCCCTCGGGGCCTCCGCCGCCACCGGGCTTGCGCCTGCGGCGACGGCGTTTCTTGCGTGGGCCGCCTTCGCCTTGCCCGTCACCTGTGGAGCCGCCTTGTGGTTGGCCGTCTCGGGGTTGGCCGTCTCGGGGTCGATCGGGACGTGGGGCGCGGTCCTGTGGTGGGCGATTCTGCTGGGGTCGATCCTGTGGGGCGCGGGAGTCGGGAGCACCGGTTCCGCCTGCTGCGCCGGGTGTGGCGCCACCGCTTCCGCTTCCACGGCGTCGGCGGCGCTTCTTGCGTCGGCCCTCGCTGGGTTGGCCATCCGGAGTCGGGGCACCGGTCGGTGCGCCATCGGGGAGTTGGCGGCGTGGGCGCTCGTGTCCCTCGCCGCTGTCGGTCTCGATGTCGTCGAAGTCGACGAGGTCCGGGCCGGATTCGGATGGTGTGCGAGGGGCTCGAGCGGGGTCGGGGCGTGCGCGATCGGGGCCTCGGCCTCGGTCTGGTCCTCGGTCGGGGCTGCGGTCTGGGCCGCGGGGCGGGGTGCGTCCCTGGGCACGGTCGCCGGCGCGATCGGGCGTGCGGGGCTGGTTGCGATCGGGAGCGCCGGAGCGTTGCTCGCGCGTGGGGCGCGGTGGCGGCATCGCCGAGGGCGGGGGCGCGACGGCGTTCTGCGGGGGCGTGATGTCCTCGACGGGGATGGCGATGCGCTTGTCGGAGTTATCGAGGATGACGAGGACGAGCTGGGTGAGGATCTGCGCGTCGATCACGACGCCATCGCCGTCGGGGGTGCCGACGCGGGACTTCTTTTTCGGGAGGCGCTTGGAGAGCTCTTCGTAGGTGGAGTCTTCGTAGCGGAGGCAGCACATGAGGCGGCCGCAGCGACCGGAGATCTTGAGCGGGTCGAGCGTGGCCTTCTGGACCTTGGCCGACTTCATGCTGACGGGCTTGAGGACCTTGAGGAAGTTCTTGCAGCAGCAGTACTGGCCGCATTTCTCGTAGTCGGCGATGAGGCGTGCCTCGTCGCGCGCTCCGACCATCTTGAGTTCGATGCGGGTGTTCGGGTGGGCCTTCTGGAGGTCCTCGTGCAGGAGGTGCACGTCGAGGCGTTCCTCGGAGTAGTAGTAGAAGGTGAGGCGCTCGCCACCGAGGATGGGCTCGGCGTCGACGACGCGTGCCTGAGACTTGAACTTCTCGGCGCGGCGGCGGGCGTCCATCTTGAGTTCGTGCTTGGACTGCTCGATGCGGGTCTGGGCTTCGAGGTCCTCGCCGGTGGCGATGCGGAGGACCTTGCCGTTGTTGAAGAAGGGGTAGTCGCGGCCTCCCGAGTTCTCGATGTACTTGAGCATGTCCTGCCGGGAGACGCTTTTGGAGCATCCGGAGTTGGGGCAGGTGCTGGTGAGCATCTCGCCGATCTCGGTGCCGCGGTGGGTGCGGACGACCATCTTTGAGCCGCAGCCGGGCTTGGCGGTGCCCTCATAGGGGAATTCGCCGACGAGTTTCATGGCTCCGAAGCGGACGACGATGGTCGTGGGCGCTTTGAGGCGTTCGTAGGTCTTGCGATCCTCTTCATCGAGGTGCTCTTTGAGGTCGGTCTCGAACTGCTGGAGTGGGAAGATGGACATGGTTTTGGCACTGATCGGGCGGCAAGCGACCGGGGCCCGAGCGGGAGGGTCGGGTGTGGTGCGGGCCGGAGTGTCGTCGGGCTGAGTCTGGGAGATCTCGCGCAAGGCCCGACGCCTGCACGAGTTGGAAACACGGAACGGGGCCTGACGGAGGCGTGCGGCCCGGGAACAGGAAGCGGCGTGGCCCGATCGGCGACGCCGGGGGGAGCGGGGACTGGGCGATTATCGTATAGAGTCGGCGCGGGGAGGGCGAGGATGGTGGCGTGACGCTCGCTGGCACTTGATGCGGGGGGCCTTGGCGCGGCTGGGGCGAACTGCGCGCATGTGCTGGATTGGAGAACGAGAGGATGACACGCATGCTTGAGCCGCTGGACGTGGCGAGGTTGGATGAGGCGAGGCAGGCGGCGGGAGTCGCTGCGGTCTCGGAGCATGTGCGGCCGGTGGTTGGAGGGGGCGTGGCCTGCCGCGGGGAGCCGGGATCGTGGAACAACGCGGCGATCGGTCTGGGCATGGGAGAGCGGCTTCCGGATGACTGGGGCGATGAGCTGCGATCGATCGTGGCGTGGTATGCGTCGGCGGGGATCGAGCCACGGCTGGACCTGGTGCCGTTTGCGGATCCGGCGATTCTGAGGCACTGCGAGGCGGAGTCGTTTTGTCTGCGTCACTTTGAGAACGTGCTCTATCGCCAGTTGCGTGCGGGTGAGCGCGTGGTGGCGGCGGGGGCGAGGCCGGGGATCGAGGTTCGGCTGGTGGATCCGGGGGATGACGCGGAGGTGCGCCGGTATTCGGAGATCGCGATGAGCGGGTTCCACCCGCCGGGTCATGTGTTCGCGGAGACGGACTTCGCGCTGTCGTCACGGATCGTGAAGCATCCTCGGACGCGGTCGTTCATCGCGAGCGTTGAGACAGAGTCGGGGGTGGTGGACGCGGGCGCGGGCGCGATCGAGTTGCACGGGGAGACCTCGTGCCTCTTTGGGCTCAGCACGCTCCCGGCGTTCCGGCGGATGGGTGTGCAGCAGACGCTGATCGCGGCGCGGCTCAATCTCGCGATCGAGATGGGGATGCGGGTCTCGACGATCAGCTCAAGACCAGGGGAGGGGACGGAGCGCAACGTGCGCCGGATGGGATTCCAGACGGCGTACACGAAGGCGATTCTGGTGAAGCCGGGTCCGGGTCTGGTGCCGTCGCAGGGGTGAGGCGTGCGCGGCGGTCAGGCACCGGGTTTCTCGACGAGGTAGGCGATGCGCGAGAGTCGGCGCTGGCTCGTCAGCGTTTCCACGGCCTCGAAGAAGCGCTGGAGCCCGTCGAAGCGTTCGGCACCCTCGATCTCGTGGAGTTCCTGCTTGTGGGATGCGCGGGCGCGATGCCAGCGGGCGGCGATCTGCGCGGCGTTCTCGCTGACATCCTGCGTGGAGATCAGGCGAAGCCCCGCGCGCCCGACGAGCGACTCGTTGATGCCGGGCGGGACGAAGAGGAAGGCACCGACCGAGGCGCGGATGGCGAGCTCTTCGTTGGTGACGGGGCCGGTGATGACGACGGGGTCGGTGAAGAGGGCGCGCCGGCCGGGGCGGAGGACGCGCGACCACTCGCGGAGGACCGCGGCGCGATCGGGGAGGTGGTTGAACGAGTCGATGCAGACGAGGGCGTCGAAGGCGTTCGCATCGAAGGGGAGGGGGGCGTTGGCGTCGGCGACGCGGAAGGAGAGGTGGGAGGAGCGATCGGAGCGGGCGGCCGCTTCGGAAGCGGTGCGGACGGCGACGGGGTTGGCGTCGATGCCCGTGACGCGGCAGTTGAGCGAGCGCGAGAGGTGGAGTGCTGGGCCACCGGAGCCGCTGGCGACCTCGAGGACGTGGTGATCGGGGGCGATGGCGAGGTGGGCGAGGAGCGAGTCGAACTCTTCGGCGGTGATCCAGCTGTTTTGTCCGATGTCGGTGTCGAAGGTCTCTTTGCGGATGGCGGCCATCACGGCGTCGGTGAAGTGGGCGTAGCCGCGGTCGTAGAGGTCCACGCGCTCGGTCATGGTGTGGTTGCTCGCGGGTGACTGGGTGTCACTGCGGGGAGGAGGCGCGGGCGCGGGCGAAGAGGTCGCGCAGGCTCTCGGAGGCGAAGAGCTCGAGGCCCTTCTGGGTGAGGCGGTAGACCATGACGCGCTCGGTGCGATTATCGAGGAGGAGGAGGACCTCTTCGGAGCCGGAGTCGGCGGTGAGCGCGACGAGCTCGCCGGGGATGGTGGAGACCATTTCGGCGGCGGCGGGGCTGGTGGTGAGGGAGATGATGCGCAGGCCGCAGAAGAACGCGAGCGCGATGGCGGAGATGGTGAGGAAGAGCGAGGCGCGTTCGAGTGTGCGATGGTGCATGTGTGTGTCTCTTGAAGGGGGTTTGAAGGGTTGATCAGCGGCCGGGGGTTGCGCCGGTGTCGCGTGAGATGCTGCGATAGCCGAGGCCCTCGAGCAGGCTCTTGCCGTCGTTCCAGCGGAGGGCGACGGTCTCCTGGTTGACGCTGTCGATGAGGTAGATCGCGCTGCCGCTGCCGGTGCGGGGCTTGCCGGCGAGCATGGTGTATGTGCCTCGTGCGCGGCTGGCGGCTGCGGGGAGCGTGGGCTGTGCGCCGGCGGGCTCGGGGAGCGCGAGGAGCGTTGCGAGGGCGAGTCCGAGTGCGGCGTTGAGCGCGACGAGACGGACGAGGCGGCGCGAGGTCGGCATGTGGGGCTCCGGAGTGGCAGAGCGCGGAGGAGCAGGCGGCGGCGGGGCGCGTGTGGGGGCGCGCTCGCGTGCGCTCGGGGTGGGATCAGTCCTGGTGGCCGCGCTTGCTGGGGATGACGTTGGCGCCGACGGCGGCGGCGACAAGGAGGGCGAGGAGGAAGTAGGAGCGGATGGTGGGGGGATCATCCTGCTTGGCCGGCGCGGGGGGTCGGACGGTGGTGAGATCGACGCCGGTGTCGCGGCGCGGCTGGGCGTCGGCGAGGGAGGCCCCGAGCGCGAGAACGCAGGTCGCGGCGAGGATCGGGAGTGCGCGGCGGGTGTGTCGCATAGTAAAGGAATGGTACGGGGGTTCGGGGCGGGCGGATGCGTGGCATTGGGACTCAAGTCCCGATGGGTTCCATGGCGGCGAGCGGGGCGGGCTGGAGGGCGCGGGAGGGGTGGGAGAGGAAGGGCTGGCTGAGCGACTCGAAGTCTCTTGGTGCGAGATCGACGGTGCCCCACTTGGGGCTGCGCGGGCGCATGGCGCGGGCGTAGTCGTCGACCGAGATGGAGCGGAGGGCGTAGGCGCGGTCCTTGTGGGTGAAGAGTTCGGTGAAGAGGGCGTCGGGGGGCTGCTCTTCGCACCAGTAGACGAAGAGGAGCGTGGGGCGGAAGCCGTTGCCGAAGAGCGAGGACCAGGCGCGGAGGGAGTCGATGTCGTCGCGCGTGACCCAGGACTCGAGGCGGCGCGTGCGCGGGCCGAGACGTCGGCCCTTGACCTCGAGGAGGAGATTCTCGGAGGAGCCATAGACGACGAAGTCAAAGGCCTTGAGCGCCGGCCCCTCGGCGACGCGGAGGGAGGCGATGGAGGGGAGGAGGGAGCGCCGGGCCTCGTCGATGGAGATGTAGGGGATGCGATGGTCGCGCAGGTAGGACTCGAGGGCGACTTCGTAGTGATGGCGACGTTGGGCCATGGTTTTGATCATACAAAGTGAAGAAGGCCCGGCGCGGGGCCGGGCCTTCGGTTGGATTCATGCTGGGACCCGGGCGAGAGCCGGATCAGCGGCGACGACGGCCGGCGAGGAGGCCACCGAAGCCGACGAGCGCGAGGGTCGCGGGGGCCGGGATCGCGAGGCCGGTGGAGCCGGAGATGCCGGCGACGGAGACGGATGCGGAGAACTGGCCGGTGTTCTTGCTCCAGATGCCGACTTCCCAGGCGCCGGTGGCGACGTTCTCGATCGCGCCGTAGAGGGTGCCGGTGTTGGGATCGATGGCGAGGTCGTTGTTGTCATAGTCGAAGGCGTTGGTGCCGACGAGGGTGGCCGGGCCGCCGATGGACCAGTTCCAGAGCTTGTCGTTGTCGGGGTCGGTGAGGTAGAAGCTGTCGGAGGTGGCGTCGTACGCGATGCCGCCCTGGCCGGTGTTGATGATGCCGATGCCGGTGTCGTAGGTGTTGACGATGGCGAAGGTGGTGTCGAGCTCATAGACGATGATGGTGCCACCCGCGCCGCTGATGCGGGAGCCGAAGATCTTGCCGTTGCCGACGGTGAGGTCGGAGACGGCGTTGGCGGTGGGGATGGAGCCGATGGCGACGAGCGAGGGCGCGCCGGAGAGGGCGTTGTCGACGCGATAGACGGTCTGGGGGGTGGAGACGGTGTTGGGGCTGCTGACGCCGATGATGTCGCCGTAGCTGGTGCTGGCGGGGAGGAACCCGCCGGAGGACCAGAGGGTCTCAAGGCCGCGGAGCGAGTCGGTGAGGACCGGTGTGCCGCTGATGCCGCCGAGGTTGCCCTGGAAGCCGGCGGTGCCGGCGTTTCCGAAGAAATCGACGCCGAATGCCGGGGTTGCGAGTCCGACGATGGCGAGAACGCTGATGACCTTCTTCATGCTCTTTCTCCAATTGGGAGTCACGTGTTGCTCAAAGTAAGACGCGCCTGACCCTCCGTGGCGCGCCTGTACTCCATTGATATAACCCACACCGTCCCAAAAGACCACGCAAATGGGGTACGCGGGCCTTAATCCTCTCGGACTCTTCTCAATGATGTCGGCGAGATGCCGCACATTGTACGAACATACGGCGCGGGATTCAAGATCGGTTCGTCGGACCTGATGGATACGTCTGGAGAGTGGAGGTCGATTCACCGGCGGGCGAGATTCGGTGGGTGACTGGTCTTGGGGGTCGGGTGTTGAGGGCGGTGCATTTGGGTCGGGGGACCGACGACGCGGCAGGCGATTCCTACAATCGCGACCCTTATGGCTTCCACACCCACCACCGGCTCTCCCTCCAGCGGCAAGTCTCCCGCCGCCCGACCCAAGATCACGATCAACGGCGTCGTGCGCGAGTTCACGCCCGGGGAGATGATCCTGCAGGTCGCCAACGCGGGCGGCGTAGACATCCCGCAGTATTGCTACCACGACGGGCTGTCGATTGTGGCCTCGTGCCGCATCTGCCTGGCGGAGGTGTGGGCGCCGAACCCGCGGAACAACAACGCGCTCGAGCCGCTGATGGGCGGGAAGCTGATGCCGACATGCCAGACGGCGTGCACGGACGGCATGGTTGTGTACACGGACTCGCCCAAGTCGGTGGCCAACCAGAAGGCGGTGATGGAGTATCTGCTGATCAACCACCCGCTGGATTGCCCTGTGTGCGATCAGGCGGGCGAGTGCACGCTCCAGGACTTCTCGTACGAGTATGGGCGCGGCGTGTCGCGGTTCGAAGAGCAGAAGGTCAAGCAGCCCAAGAAGGACCTGGGCACGCACGTCTATCTCTATTCCGATCGCTGCATCATGTGCACGCGCTGCGTGCGCTTCACGCGCGAGGTCTCGGGGACGTCGGAGCTGCTGGTCGCGGGGCGCGGCAACAAGGAAGAGATCGACGTTTTCCCCGGCATCGCGCTCGACAACGAGTTGTCGGCGAACGTGGTGGATCTCTGCCCGGTCGGCGCGCTCCTGGACAAGGACTTTCTGTTCGCGCAGCGGGTCTGGTTCCTGAAGAGCACGCCCAGCATCGACGGGATCACGGCGAGCGGTGACAATATCTTCATCGAGCACAACGAGGGCCGGGTCTATCGCATCAAGCCCCGTACCAACGCGGCGGTGAACAAGTGGTGGATCACGGATGAGGTGCGTTACGGGTGGAAGCATGTGCAGTCTGAGGCGCGGCTGCGTTCGCCGATGCGTCGGATGCACGGCGTGCTGGCGGAGAGTGATTACAGCCGCGCGTATGACGACGCGATCGCGGGGATAGACGGCGCGGTGCGGAACGGCAAGCGCCTGGCCGTGGTGGTGAGTCCGATGCTCTCGTGCGAGGAGGCGTACCTGCTCGGGACGCTGGCCCGCGCGATCGATCCCAAGGCGGTTCTGGCGATCGGGCCGGTGCCGGTGAAGGGCGAGGACAAGACCTTCCCACCGGGGGATGCGAACGGGTTCAGGATGTACGCCGAGAAGGCTCCGAACGCGCGGGGCGTGCGGCGTGTGCTGGAGGCGATCGGTGGGAGCGGGAGCGTGCAGAGCTATGAGCAGCTCCTCAAGACGCTCGGGCACGGCACGGGCGCGTCGGACGTTGGCGCGGTGCTGCTGACGGGGAACTATCCGAGCGCGTGGGCGACGGATGAGCTGATGGGCGCGCTCGGGGGCAAGTTCGTGACGCTGATCGACACGCTGGGCTCGTCGCTGGTGGATGCGGCGGGCGTGGTGCTGCCGGGCGCGACGTGGATGGAGAAGGCGGGATCGTTCGAGAACGCGCGGAACATGATCCAGCACTTTGAGCAGGCGATCCCGGTTGTCGAGATGGCCAAGAGCGAGGGTCAGATCGCGATGGACCTCGCGGCGCATCGCGAGGGAAAGCGTGCGGCGGCGTACAACGCGGCGGAGACCCGGCGCGCGATGGCGGCGGCGCACGCCACGCTCTCGGTGTTCATCACCGATGTCTCGATGCCGATGACGGGATCGCTGGCAGAGGCGGACATGCAGGTGGTGGAGCTGTAGTCAGGCCGCTTTCACGCGCCAGTTGAATGTGGGACGCAGCTCACTTATGAGCTTGAGCGCACACACGTGTGGCGGTGCATCAAGGTCATCGGCAGTTACATACTGAACAAAGACTTGCCTCGGATCGGGTCGCCAAAATCCGTTATCGCTGGCGAGTCCGTTGAGAATCGCTGTGTTGGCGTGCCGTTCGACTGCTTCCTGCAGATCGCCGAAGCTCGCCACATACAAGGGCCGTTCTGGCTCACGAAGCAAGAGTATTCCCTCATCGTCCGGAACGCTCTCAGGATTCAGCTCCTCAACCGAGCCAGCTGTTTCAAGCCCAGAGATGATCTTGCCAGCATCAATGTCCTCGTAGAGACTGCGATCGCTCTTGGAGAGGTGTCGATGCTTACGTACTTGAAGCGCGCAGAGTCGGTAGTCGATGGCGGATCCCCCGGGGGACACGGTCTTGGCAATCTTCTCAAACTGTTCGCCAATCTCGAGATCCGCGAGGATGTCATCGACAGAGGCGCCGTGACGCGCGGATACCTTGACCATGCCGGCTTCGACACCCATTCCGTATAGATCGAAGAGCCCTCTCTTGGCTGGCTGACGAATCGCCTTCCTAAATGGCCCGCCGCCCGCCGCTTTGCGCATCCGTAGTAGTCGACGATTGATCGCGGGGGGCGAAACCCTCAGTCCAAGCTTCTGGCACGTGGAAACGAAACGACGAGCAAGGCTGGGGTCCGCCAAGAATCGATCGACGGCCATGCCTTCTCGCATCTCCTCAAACACTTTGCGGATGATGGCGTCATCTTTGTCTGAGAAGTGGACAGCAGGCACGACTTCCGGTCGAGACGCCACGATATCTGCCGTGGTCTGCAAGAGACCAAACGAGCCAAATCGCCCCCGTGCTCCAGGCACGAAACAGCCACCGAGTACTTGGCTTATCGCGTAGGGATTTAGAGGTTTGTTGATCATGCGCCAATGAACCATCGATACTCGTTCAGCACAAGAAGAATGCTCTCTTGATCTGTGCCCTTCCGCATACGTCTGGCAAAGTCGAGCAGTTCTTTCAGATTCGACTCGCTCTCAACGCGTTCACGTTCTGCATATGACTCAATCAGTATAGGCTCGTCCCATAAGTCTTCATCTTCACTGGACTTATAGACCCCCGCAAAGGTCTCGAAAGCGGTTGCTCCCCCGTAAAGAGTCGAGAAGAGCCGGAGAGCCTCATCCGCCCACTGATCCTGATCACTAATCTTCTTGTTCTTTCGGTCATGGCTTGGAATGGCCAGAATGACCAGGTCATGGCGAATGCCTGCTTTCAGGGTCGCGATGACCTGTTTTGGCGTTACGGATTTGCTCATTGACGCAGTTCCTTCCCCGACCACGCGGTCGCAACTCGCGCACACTGGTTAGGGCAGAATAACTTCCATCGGAAGTCCTTGGCAAATGGGAGTATGTCCGGCCCATGAGTCGCCTTCCTCTCTTCTTCTTCCGCACCCCACCCCATTGCTTGAAGAAGAATGGAACGCTGCGGGCTTCACACTGATCTTTGATATCGTGGACCCACTCGGCTTCCATCGGCCTCGCGCCGGGGCCGGACTCGCCGCCGACGATGACCCAGTGCATACCCGCTAGCGGCATCCTCTTGAGCGGACCTAGGAGCGGCTCGCACGAGAGGAACCGGACCTTGGCGGGAATCTGCTTGAGAACACGGATGCGATCGAAGTACTTGTCACTCTCGACACTGGTTCCCAACCACACGTTCTTCGGCCACGGCAGATCAGAGGCAAAGTCCAGCGCGCGGTTCGGACGCTTGGTCAACACCTGGAACGTGTGCTGAGGACAATCCCGCATCACTGTGAACACACGCTGTATGTATTCCAACGGCACCGCATCGTGGAACAGGTCGCTCATCGAGTTGACGAAGATGATGCGACCCAGACGCCATGAACGTGGCAGGTCGAGCGCGGACTCGTCCAGCGTGATGTTGCCAGAGAAAACCGGGCGGCCGTCGCGCGCTCTTTTCGCCGTGCCCTTGTACTTCTTGCCGGTGCTCCCCGGCATGTGCTCAAGCCGGAGAGCCATCCGGGCGGCATAGCAGTTCAGGCAGCCCGGCGATACGGGCGTGCAGCCCGCGACGGGATTCCAAGTCGCCTCGGTCCACTCAATCCGCGATCCCTGAGCCATGCGGCACCTCCATGCGTCACGATATCAGGTATTCGATCGGGTATCGAGATTGGTTCGCGTGAATCCCGGCTTGGTGCGGTTCTGACTGACAGCTGTCTGTCAGTGGGCGGGATTGCGCGCGCAGGGTGGGCCGCTTCCGAGTGGGGCGGCTTGGGCTTTCTGAGTTTTTTGTGCGTCGTGATTCCAAAGGCTTGCGCGCGGGGGCGTGGGCGAGTGGGTTGGTTTGCGCGCGCGCCCGGGACGGTCGGGCGGGGTGGGTGAGGGCGAGCGGGTTTGTGTGGGAGCCCCGTGAGACCTGCGGCACCCGCCCGCTCCCCTCTTTCACGATCACCTGACGCGTCGCGGCGGTGCGCGGCGCGCAAGACGGAGCCCCGGCCATGCCCAATCCGACACACGTTGCCGCGTTCGCCCGCTCGGGGGGAGCGTCAGGCGGTTCGCGGAGCGAGCGGGGATCGGAGGGTCGCGGCGGTGGTGCGTTTGGCGGCCTGGACGAGGCGTTTGTGCGATACCTGATCGAGGAGCATCGATCGGTGACGACGCCGCGCCTCGAGCGGCTGTGGGCGTATTACCGCAACGCGCTGGCCGGGGCTCCGACGGCCGGTGGCGCGATGGGATGCGGCGGGGCGGCCCGGGCCGGACGGTGGTACTCGCTGGCGCAGGAGATGGGTCTGCCGGGACGGATTGTCGGCGCGGGATCGGTGCACAGCGATGACAGGGCCCGGTCGCGGCGCGAGGTTGTGATCGAGAACGACATCGCGTGGCGTGTCCACCTGATGGTGGACTTCATGGCGGGGCGCGCGGTCTCGATCGTGAGCGGCGCGAGCGAGGCGGGGGTGCGCGAGCGGATCGAGCGCGTGCTCGGCGCGATCTGGGAGGCGTCGGGCGGGATCACGCTCGTGCAGGACCTTGCGCTGCTCGGGCACGTCTATGGGCATGTCGATCTTGTGCTGCGGATCGATGAGGATGCGCTGCGGGACGCGGCGCAGGGGAGCGACGGGGGCGGGGATGTGGACCGGATCGCGCGGGCGATCCGGGTCGAGATCATCGAGCCGACGCGCGGCATCCCCGTGATGTCACCGGCGGACTATCGCACGCTCGATGGGTACCTGATCCACGTGGAGCACGAGGAGAACGCGATCGAGCGGGCGGGTGCGCTGTCGGGTTCGCGTGGGGCGGCGCGGCGGCGGGTCACGACGCTGGAGGCGTTGACGCCGGGTCGGCGGACGGTGACGCGGGAGGGGCGGGTGACGCTCGATGAGTCCGGCGCGCTGCTGGCGGACGTGGTGCCGGTGGTGCATGTGCAGAACATGTCGCAGCCGTTCCGGTACGGCGGGTTGTCGGAGGTTGAGCCGCTGATCCCGCTGCAGGATGAGTTGAACACGCGACTGTCGGATCGCGCGTGCCGCGTGACGATGCAGTCGTTCAACATGTACCTGGCCAAGGGGATCGAGGGGTTCGATCGGATGCCGGTGGGTCCGGGTCAGGTGTGGTCGACGGACAACCCTGACGCGGAGGTGAAGGCGTTCGGTGGGGACGCGTCGAGCCCGTCGGAGGATGCGCACATCGGTGAGGTGCGCGAGGCGATGGACAAGGCGTCGGCGGTGCCGCCCTTGGCGGGGGGCGTGGTGCGGGCGCGGATCGGGAATCTGTCGAGCGCGAATGCGCTGCGGATCACGTTGATGTCGCTGCTGGCCAAGACGGCGCGGAAGCGGCTCGCGTATGGGCGCGGGATGGTGGAGATGAACGGGTTGATTCTGCGAGCGCTCGACGGCGCGGGCGTGCTGCGCACGGGCGCGAGCGAGCGCTCGACCGAGGTGCGCTGGCCGGATCCCCTGGGAGAGATCGCGGGGGAGGAGGCGGCGGGGGCGCGACGGAGCGACGACGGCGGCGTGTGACGCCCGTCCGCGATCCGGCTGTGGTTTGTGTGTCGTGTTGGTGTGTGGTTGGGGCGCGCTGCGCCATTTCAAGAAAGGGAGTGTCGATGCCAACTGAAGCGAACCCCGGGACTGGTCCCGGTCCGGGTCCTGGTCCGGGTCCGATTGATGTGTCGGTGGAGCGGCGCGTGGCGCATGTGGAAGAGATCAGCTGGAAGAAGCGTGCGCTGGAGGCCGAGAGCGCGCTCGAGGCGGCGAAGAGGGAGATCGACGCGCTGACCGAGCGGTGCGCCACACACGAGCGGAACATCGAGAGCGTCACACGGGCGCGTGCCGAAGCGGAGGAAGCGGCGCGGCGCGAGCGATTGATCGGTGACGCGATCGATGCGCACCATCCGATCGACGGCGAGCTGTGCGCGACGCTGGTGGAGCGCGAACTGGAGCGCGAGGGCGCCGGAGAGGGTGTCGATCTTGCGGCGCGGCTCGGGCCGATCGTGTCGAGGCTGGCAGCGGAGCGTCCGTACCTGTTTCGTGCGCCGACGCGGGCACCGGGGGGCGCGGCGATGGCGGGCGCGCCGGCTGGACCGGGGCGTGAGCCGCTCGAGGATGCGCTGGAGGAGGCGAGGGCGAGCGGCAGCCGCACGCAGCTGCTGCGTTACCTGCGGCTGCGTCGCGGGGCGTGAGGAGAGGTGGCGCAGTGACGGAGTGACAGAGCGGTTGTGGAGCTCTCTCGCTTCGTGCTGGGTCACCGATGGCCTCGCGGTCTCGTCGCGCCGTATCGCGTCACTGTGTTACTCGGTCACTGTTTCCAAGCACAAGGAGTCCCTATGCCGTTTACTGGAAAGCCCACGTTTGGAGCCGGCGCGAACCTGCCGGAACTTGCGGAGGATGTCGCGGACATCGTGTCGATCGTGAGTCCGTTCGAGACGCCGCTGCTCGATCATCTCGGAGATGCCAAGCGTTCGGCGCAGAGCACGATCCACGAGTGGGTGGAGGATGCGTTGCTGCCCAACACGGACCAGATCAATCAGACGACGTTCACACCGAGCCCGACGACGGCGACATCGATCACGGTGGACAACGGGTCGCGGTTCCAGGCGGGGGACCTGGTGCGTCCCGGGGCGTCGACGGAGGTGATGCTGGTGACGGCGGTCGCGACGAACGTGCTGACGGTGGTGCGCGGGTACGGGGGGACGACGGCGGTTGCGCTCGCGAACGACATGGCGTTGACGATTCTCGGGAACGCGGCGCTGGAGGGAGCGGACGCGAGCGGGGCGAGGTTTACCAGCCGCGTGCGGAGGCGGAACTACGCGCAGATCTTTGCGGCGACGGTGGAGGTCTCCGGCTCGATGCAGGCGGCGCGGGCGCTCGGCGTCGCGGACGAGATGGACTTCCAGAAGCAGGAGCGGACGCGCGAGCTGCTGCGGGATCTGGAGAACTGCGTGATCAACGGCGTGGCGCCGGCGAGCGATCCGCAGGGCTCGAGCACGGTGCGGCGGTCGATGAACGGGTTGCTGCGGATCGTGCAGACCAACCGGTTCATCCCCGGCGTGAGCGGGTTCCCTTCCGGCGGGGGCACGGGTGATGTGCTCAACGAGGAGTTGCTCAACGCGGCGCTGCGTCGGGTGTGGGAGCAGTCGGCGGCGACGATCGACACGATCGTGGTGGGGGGCGCGCAGAAGCGTCGGATCAACGGGTTCGCGACGGCGTCGCGGGCGTATCTGCCGGAGGAGACGCGGTATCGCGACATGGTGAGCGTGTACGAGTCGGACTACGGGGTCTGCCGCGTGATTCTGTCGCGATGGGTGCCGCAGGACCATGTGCTGCTGCTGGACTCTTCGCGTGTCGAGGTGCTGGCGTTGTCGGGCCGCTCGTTCCACTTCAAGGCGCTGGCGGCGCGAGGGGACGCGCACACGGGGCAGGTGCTCGGCGAGTACACGCTGGAGTGCCGCAACGAGAACGCGCACGCGTTGATCGCGGGTCTGGCGGCGTAGGTGATGGATCATCGCGGGGTGGGAGCCCCGCACGCACGCCGCGGCCGGCAGACGGGCCGGTCGCGGTGGTTCAGGGGATTGATGGCGTGTGCGATGGGAGAGGAGGGTGCTCGTGCTGACGACCGATGCGGATCTTGCGAGGATTGAATCGATGGTGTTCATCGAGGCGCAGCACGCGGGCCAGCGTCTGACGCGGGGGACCGTGTCGATCGCCGGTTCGACGCTGACGGCGGTGGGGGTGGATGTGGCGTTCGATGTGGCGGGGATCGCGCCCGGGCATGTCTGCGTGGTGGATGGGCAGGTGTGCGAGGTGGTGGAGCGAACGGGCGCGACGACGCTGACGGTGTCGCGGGTGCGGGCGCGGGGGGAGCCGGAGGTGCGACCGCCCTCGCCGGTGACGAATCGGCCGCTGCACGTGGTGGTGTTCGCGCTGCAGCGGGAGATCGCGCACGGGCAGGTGATGCGATCGATCGGCATCGAACCGGACGTCGAGGTCGATGGGGAGCCGGGGGTCGCGAGCATCCTGAATCCGGGCGCGCTGGCGACCCTGGAAGCGCTGGCGGCGTTGCAACTGGTGTGGATGAGCGCGTCGCTCAACGCGGGGTCGGATGCGGGGGTTTCGACGCGGGCGGAGCGGTATCGCGTGTTGTATGGACAGGAGCGGGCGCGGGTGGGCGCGTTCATCGACCTGGATGGGGATGGGTTTCCGGATGCGGTGCGCAGGCCGGGTGTGATCCAGTTGTCGCGGGCGTGAGCGGGTTCGGGCGTGGGGCGGAGTGCGATGGAGGAGACTCGATGCTGCTGCTTTCTCCGCGGGTTGTGACGTTTGGTGCGTCGCTCTGGGCGAACGTCTCGCTGGTGGCGATTGATAGGGCGTCTTCGCGGGGCGTGCTCGACTTCACGGATCTCGGGCCGCATCCGACGTTCGCCGATGCGCCGGAGCAGACGACGCGGATCAGGGTGGTGCAGGAATTGGCGGGGGATGACCTGGGCTCGCCGCGGCCCGGGGAGGTTGGTGTGCTGGAGCTCTACACATCGCCGACGGCGACGAACCGGGCGCGCACGAGGCTGAGCGCGACGGCGTGTGTGGAGTCGGTGGCGCACGAGGTCTCGTTGAAGCGCGGGACGCACCGGACGATCACGCTGGTGGCGCTGTCGGCGGACGGGGCGACGGACCCGATCACGACGGAGGGCGCGGATTGATCATGTCTTGAGCGGCCTTGAACGGATGCGCTGTTCGTTCTCACATCGGGGGTTTCCATGCCGTCGACATTCAAGTCGCTCGCGTTGTTTGCCGGGCCGCACCGATTTGCGATCGGGCGGCAGGGGCAGCTGGTGGTGTCCGAGCTGGTGCTGGGCGGATTCGGGGCGAGCACCTATCCGCTCGGGCTGGTGGAGCTTGAGGTGGTGGTGACGGGGCGGCTGGTCGCGGCGGGCGAGAGCGCGCTGCGTGGGCTGCGTGACGCGATGGCGGCGGAGCTCGTCGATCCGCCGACGCCGGGGACGCTGGTCGATGCGCACGGGCACGCGTGGGACGACATGTCGTTCTATTCGTACACGGAGGGGGATCGGACGGATCGGGGGAGGGAGCGTTCGATCGCGTACGAGGCGCGGTTCAGGCGCTTCAACGCGCTGACGCCCTCGGCGCCGTGAGTTCGCGTCTGCGGGTCTTGCACGACCTCGGTGCGGCGGATCTTCCCAGATGCAATCTCCTTGGAGCCCGACATGGATCCTGCGACGATGACATCGCTGACGCCCTTTGGTGCCGCGGGGCTGATCGCGTTCCTCTGGCTGACGGAGCGGCGTTCGGCGGCGGAGCGTGAGCGGCAGTTGACCGAGGCGCACGAGCGGCTGGTGCGCCAGCGTTCGGAGTTGACGCTGCTGGTGGATGTCGTGCGGGAGAACACGCGGGCGTTGACCGCGCTGGAGGGGGCGCTTCGGGGGGTGCTCGACAGGGGGCGGGGTCGGACGGGGGAGCGGGGAGCGGTGGCCGAGGCATCGGACAGGGCGTCGGAGCGGGCGGCGTGAGGCCGAGTTCTCTGGCGGCGCGCACCCCCGATAGACTTCGGCCCTGCATGGCACCACGACCCGGCAACTCGGTTGGACACCTTTCGGGGATCCGGGCGGCGCTCGCGCTCTGTGCCGCGGGGATGTTGCTCTCGGCGTGCCAACTCTCGCGACCGATCCGACCGACGGTCCGGGGCGAGGTCGATCCGACCGCTCACGCGTGGCCGTTCGCTGCGACGGAGCTGCGGATCTACCCCCTGACGCGGCTCGATCGGGACGCCCAGGGGCGGGCGGTCGTGGTGGTGTACATCGAGACGGTCGATCGCTGGGGCGACTTCGCCAAGGCGATCGGCGAGCTGGAGCTGCGGGTGTACGCCGGCGATCGTTCGATCGCGTCGGACCCAGAGACGCTGGAACTCACCTGGCCCGGGATCAATCTTTCGGATCTGGAAGAGAACGCGGCGTGGTACGACCCCGCGTCGAAGATGTACCGGTTCACGCTCGGCGGGCTGAATCGTTCGGTTCGAGCGGGGTCCGCGGCCGAGTCGCTGCTGGCAAGGGTCGAGGGTGCACCGACGCCCGTGCGCGTGCGGGTGGCGGCGTCGCTCACGACAACGGGCCCGGATGGGCGCGAGCTGATGCTGCAGGACTCGTTCGTGATCGAGCGATGACTCGGCGGCGATGGAGAGGGACCTCGTTCACCGCCGGCGGCGGAGCGCGATGAACCCGGCGATGCCCGCGAGGGCGAGGCCGCCGGGAGCGGGCACAAAGTCGTACGACACACGGACGATCCAGTCGGCACCGGTGACGGCGCCGATGGAATCGGGCGTCGGGGGCCGGACAAGGTTCGTCGCGCCGGCGAGTTCCAGGTGGAGCGCGACGGGGTCGAGGCCCGTGAAGCGATCGAACGAGCTATCGCCGGGGAGGTAGACGGTCGGCGCAACGAAGACCGATCCGAGGGTGAACGGGGTGGTGAACCAGGGGTGGGCGTTGTTGACGACGAAGTCCTGACGGGGCGAGGTGCTGCTGAAGGTCGCGACATCCACGCCGTCGGAGAACTCGGCGAGCACGGCATACGACTGCGTCATGCCGATCGTCACGAAGCCCTCGAAGGGCGATTCGGTGGTGAACGTCGTGCGGACGTACCCCTCGATGGCGACCGAGACGCTGTTCAGCGGTCCGGCGCCGGGGGGCGCGACAAAGGGGCTGACGGAAAGGTCGAGCGAGTTGAGGCCGGAGGCCCAGGGGACGGCGAACTCCTGGGTGACAACACCGGCGCTTGCGCCGAGCGCGGTGGAGGCGAGGACAATGAGTGCCGTCGTGCGGAGCATGGTGGTTATCCCCTTCGGGCGGTCGCGAGGACGCGCCGGGCATATGTGCCGTGTGCGTGCCCGAAAGTATGGAGAACAAACCGACATCCGGCCACCGATACGGGCGCATTGGCTGAGAATTCGCGGATCGGCTCCGTTCGGAGACCGAACGATCGCGCAGAGTCCGCGCGATCGATACAGGCCGGACGTGGCGAGTCCCGGAGGCGGTCGGGTTTCGAGCGACTTTCAGGAGGCGCGTCAGCGCCGACGTGAGCGGGCGAAGAGTGCGGCGACGCCGGCGAAGACGACCGGGCCGGGCGCGGGGACGAATGTGTACGCCACGTCGACGACCCACTCTGAGCCGGTCTCGCGCCCGATGAAGTCGGGTGTCGGCGGGTACACGAGGTCGGTGCGACCCTCGAGCGCCAGGTGCAGGGCGATCATGTCGGACCCGAGGAAGCGATCGAACTCCGCGTGGCCCTCGGCATAGTTCGGGGAGAAGAGCGTGATGGAACTGGCGCGGAACGGCGTGGAGAACCACGGGTGAGCGTTGCTGACGTTGAAGTCCTGCCGGAACACGGGAGGGCTCGACGTGACGATCGGCGTGCCGTCACCGAAGTCCACATCGGCAAAGGAGTAGTGGCCAAGACCGACCGTGACGTTGCCATCGAAGGGGTGCTCGGTGGTGAGCAGCGTGAACGTCTGGCCGCCGATCCTGCGTTCTTTCGGTCTCGGGCCCGACCACCGCCCTATCAACACGAGAACGTGGGGGTTTCGGCGCAGCCGCACCCGACGGCGAGTGAATCTGTACGCTTCTGGCCATGCACACCTCTTTCCGACGTTTCATGTCCAGTCTGACGCGTCTCCCATCCGGCCATTCGGTGGCGATGTCTCTGGTCGCTTCGGCATCCCTCGGGTGCGCGTTCGCGATCGCGCAGCCGACGGGAACGTCGCCGCTTCTGCCAAGGCCGGAGGCGATCCGCGATGCGAGGCCCTCCTGGCACGCGATCACGGGGGCGACGGTCCATGTCTCGCCGACAGAGGTGATCGAGAACGGAACGGTTGTCTTCAAGAATGGGCGGATCGAGCGGGTGCTCACCGGTGTCGAGCCGGATCCGAAGTCGGTCGAGGGCTGCCGCGTGTGGGCGGGTGAGGGGCTGCACGTCTACGCGGGTTTCATCGAGCCGTTCGTGGAGGTTGAAGCACCAGCGCCCGACCGGAGCGCGCCGGGTGTGCACCAGAATCCGAATGTGGTGCCTCAGCGGAGCGCGCTCGACGGCGCGGGGCTGGATGCCGAGACGCGGAAGTCGCTCCGGTCGCTCGGCTTCACGGCGGCGGTGATCTCGCCGCTGCGCGGCAACCTGCGGGGCACGGCAGCGCTGGTCTCGGTCGGCGACGTGCCGGGCGAGTCGAGCGCGGAACGGCCGCCGGTGTATAAAGGTGTCGTCTATCAGGCGGCGTCGATCCGTTCGGGTGAGGCGGGGTTCCGCGTCTATCCCTCCAGCCAGATGGGCGCGATCGCGCTCGTCCGTCAGACGCTGCTGGATGCGGACCATCGCGCCGCAGAGGTGAAGGCCGGCGTCTCGGCAGAGGCGGTGAGCTGCCTCGATGCGCTCGCGGACAAGGGCGTGCCGCTGGCGTTCGATGTGGAGCACGAGCTCGAGTCGCTGCGTGCGGCGAAGATCGGGCAGGAGTTCGGGCGTCCGACGATTCTGATCGGCTCGGGGAACGAGTACAAGCGGCTGGACGCGATCAAGGCGGACGGGAACGCGACGATCATCCCGCTGAAGTTTGCGCGGACGCCGCAGGTGGAGACGCTCGCGAAGGTCGACGAGATGGACCTGCGCGACCTGATGGCGTGGGAGCAGGCGCCGACCAATCCGAGGCGGCTGGATGAGGCGGGGCTGCTGGTCGCGCTCACGAGCAGCGAGCTGGAGTCGCGCAAGGAGTTCGGTGCGAATCTCCGCAAGGCGATCAACCACGGTCTCAAGGAGGACCGCGCCCTCGCGATGGTGACGACCAACCCCGCGAAGATGCTGGGTGTCGAGGGGATGATGGGCACCGTCGAGAAGGGGAAGGTCGCGAACCTGATCGTGGCCGACGGCCCGATCTTTGCGAAGAAGACGAAGATCCGGGACATGTGGGTGGATGGCGAGCGGTACGAGATGTCCGCTGCGGCTCCGAAGGAGATCGCCGGGACGTGGGATTTCACCTTCGGCGGCGATCGTGCGCACGACGGCGCGATGATCGTCGAGGTGGGCGACGACGGCAAGGTCGGCGTGAAGAGCGAGGAGAAGGAGAGCGCCGACGGGAAGAAGGAGGGCGGGGAGAAGGCCCGAAATGTCTTCTACAGGAACGGGGTGCTGTCGTACGTCGTGGATGTGCCCGACACGGACCCGCCCGAGGCGATTGTCGCGACGGTGACGATCATCGGGGACGCGATGTCAGGGCGGCTGCTGATCCCGGGCGCTGGCACGATGGGGTTCACCGCGAAGCGCCGCGCGCCGTCGGACCCGACACCGGCGCAGCGGATTGCGGGCAAGTGGATGGTTTCTGAGGCGGACGGGAAGCCGGTGCCTCCGGACGCGCCCGACGCGCCGCGCGCGGAGATCACGGAGAAGGGTGAGATCACGATTCTTGTCGGCGAGGCCAAGAGCGTCGCGACCGATGTGGTGATCGAGGCGGGGAAGCTGTCGTTCGCGTATGAGAACGGACCGTTCGGCGATGCCGGTGTGGTGAAGGACACGGCGACGATCGCGGATGACGAGATGGTTGGGCAGTCGGTGATGCCGGACGGCACGCTGCACAACTGGAAGGCCCGGAAACAGGGCAAGGACGATGATGCGGAGAAGCCCGCGGAGACGCCGGACCTTCCGGGGTATCCGTTCGGGCCGTACGCGATGAAGGAGATGCCGGCACAGGGGAACGTCGCGATCACCAACGCGACGGTGTGGACGAGCGCTGATGCGGGGATCATCGAGGGCGGCGCGGTGCTCTTCTCGGGGGGCAAGCTCGTGTACGTCGGGCCATCGGCGTCGATGCCGCGCTTCGACGACACCTACACGGTCATCGACGGAACGGGCAAGCACGTCACGGCGGGGCTGATCGACTGCCACTCGCACACGGGGCTTTTCCGCTGGGGCGTCAACGAGTTTGCGACCAACATCACCGCCGAGTGCGAGATCGGCTCGACCACCGACACGGACACCATCAACTGGTATCGCCAGCTCGCGGGCGGGCTGGTCGCGGCCAATCAGTTGCACGGCTCGGCGAATCCCATCGGCGGACAGAGCCAGACCGTCAAGCTTCGCTGGGGTGTGAGGCACCCCGACGAGATGCACGTGGAAGATGCCAAGCCGGGGATCAAGTTCGCGCTCGGCGAGAACGTGAAGCAGTCCAACGGGCAGGGGAGCAGCCGCTATCCGCAGTCGCGGATGGGTGTCGAGGCGATCATCCGCGATCGATTCCAGCAGGCCAAGGAGTACGCGTCGTCGTGGGCGGCGTGGAACGCCTCGGACAAGTCGAGCGTCGCCCCGCGTCGCGATCTGCAGTTGGAGGCGCTGGCGCAGATTCTTTCGGGCGATCGTCTGGTGCACTGCCACAGCTACAGGCAGGATGAGATCCTGATGCTCTGCCGCGTGGCGAAGGACTTTGGCTTCAAGATCGGCACCTTCCAGCACATCCTGGAGGGGTACAAGGTCGCGGAGGCGATCAAGGAGAACGCGATCGGCGCGTCGGCGTTCAGCGACTGGTGGAACTACAAGGTCGAGGTGCAGGACGCGATCCCCTACAACGGCGCGTTGATGCACTTTGCCGGTGTGCTGGTGAGCTACAACAGCGACGACGACATGCTCGCGACGCACATGAATCTCGAGGCGGCCAAGGCCGTGCGATATGGCAACGTGCCCCCGACGGAGGCGCTCAAGTTCGTGACAATCAATCCGGCGAAGCAGCTCATGATCGACGGGCGGACTGGGTCGCTCGAGGTTGGTAAGGATGCGGATGTGGTGATCTGGTCGCGCGACCCGCTGACGGCGAGTGCGCGGGCCGAGGCGACGTACGTGGATGGGCGCGAGCTCTTCTCGCTCGCACGCGATGCCGAGTTCCGGAAGGAGATCGCGGCGGAGCGGACGCGACTTGTGCAGAAGATCCTGACGGCCGACGCCAAGGGCAAGAAGAAGGGCGACGACGCGGCCGGTGAGAAGCCCGAAGGGCCGCCGGCTGGCGGGTCGGGAGGGAGGCGGCGCGGGCCGCGCCCGCCGGAGGCGATGGGCGCGATGTGGCAGGCGGGCTCGACAGCCGGTGACTGCGGTCTGATCCAGATGGATGCGCTGCTCGAGAGCGAAGGGGCCGGCTCGGCTTCGGTGGGAGGTGCACGATGAAGAACGGCACGAAGTCCATATCGCACATGGCGATCTCGATGGCGGCGGGGACGCTGCTCTGCATGACGGTGTGCGCGAGCGCGCTGGCGCAGGATCTCGGCATCAAGGCGCCGCCCCAGAGCCGCCCGATTGCGATCACCAAGGCGACGATCCATCCGATCAGCGGCCCGGCGATCGAGAACGGGCATGTGCTCTTTGACAAGGGGAAGATCGTTTCGGTCGGCGCGGGCGACGGCGTGCTGCCGCTCGGCACGCTGGTGATCGAGGCCAAGGGGAAGCACGTCTATCCCGGCCTCTTCGGCGCGTACTCGCAGATGGGCTTGTCGGAGATCGGTTCCATCCGCGCCACCGAGGACCATCGCGAGACGGGCGATGTGACGCCCGAGGTGCGTGCGGCGGTCGCGGTGAACCCCGACTCGACGCTGATCCCCGTGACACGAGCCAACGGCATCCTTCTCGAGGGCGTCTTCCCGACGGGCGGGCTGATCCCCGGGCGCGTCAGCGTGATGCAGATGGAGGGGTGGACCTACGAGGACATGACGATCGATGCGGATGCGGGATTGGTTGTTGGCTTCCCGCCGACGCACCAGGGGCAGAACATCTTCGGGCGCGCCGACGAGAGCGGGCAGAAGCGGCTCGACGAGGCGTTCGAGAACCTGGAAGAGCTCTTCAAGCGCAGCCGCGCGTACCGCGAGGCGCGAGCGGAGGACGGCAAGCTGCCCGTGGACGCGCGCCTGGAGGGTGTGCTCGGCGTGCTGCCGGAGGCGGGAGAGAAGCAGAACCCCGTCTATCTGATGGCCAACGAGATGGAGCAGATCGAGGCGGGCGTGCGTTGGGCGGTTGAACGAAAGCTCAGGCCCATCATCGTCGGCGGGCGCGATGCGCACCTCGTGACGGGCCTGCTCAAGGCGCACGATGTTCCTGTGATCATCGTCGCGACGCACAAGTTCCCGAAGCGCAACGATTCGCCGTACAACGAGTCGTACACCCAGCCCGCGCTGCTGGAGGCGGCGGGGATCCGCTGGGCGATCGCCAGCGGCGAGGAGACCCCGCACGAGCGGAACCTGCCCTATCACGCGGCACAGGCCGTGGCACACGGACTCGATCACGACGCGGCGGTGCGGGGCGTGACGCTGAGCCCGGCGGAGATCCTCGGGGTCGCGGATCGCGTGGGCTCGCTTGAAGTGGGCAAGGACGCGACGCTGATCGTGACGGATGGGGATCCGCTCGAGGTGCGCACGAAGACCGAAATGGCGTACATAGAGGGGAAGACGCTCGATCTCTCCAACAAGCAGAGCGCGCTCTACAAGAAGTACCTGGAGAAGTACCGGCAGCTCGGGTTGATCAAGCGCTAAGAGGCGTGCAGTCTCTCAATCACAACTCGACCACAAAAGCGCCGAGCCCCAGCCATTCGGCCGGGGCCCAGCGTCTCGTGGGGATCCGAGAGCGGTGTGTTGAATGAACAGCGCCCGGGGGACGCGACGGGCCGCGCTTGCGTCGTGGGTGTCCGCGTCGCCGGGTTGCCGGCGTTGGCGCGGGCGAGTGCGTACCCCGGGACGCTGCGCGAATCAGAATCGTGCCGTGGCCCGGTCTTTCGCTTCTACCGTGCCGGGCGCCTTGTCCTCGCCGGCGGAGCTGATGTCCGAGGCCTTGCAGTCTTTGAAGATCCGCTTGGCGATCTGCGCGTCGTCGTGCGTGGCGGCGTGGGCCGAGATCAGGATGTTGCCATCCTTCACCTTGTTCTCGTAGCGCTTGGCTTCGATCTCGGGGACGCCCAGGCCGATCAGCGCGCCCGCGACGCCGCCCATGGTCGCCCCCACAGCGATCCCGGAGAGCGCGGCCATGATCGGTCCTGCCGCGATGAACGGCCCGAGGCCGGGGATCGCGAGGAGGCCAGCGCCCGCGAGCAGGCCGATGGCGCCGCCGATGACGCCTCCCGAGCCCGCGCCGACCACCGCCCCCTCCGGGGCCTTGGTGTTTTTCTCGTGGGCGAAGTCACGGGTGCTGGCCCGATCGGGGAAGAGCACGGAGATGTCGTTGGTGCTGAAGTTCTCGAGGCGAAGCCGGGAGACGATGTCGTTGGCCTGTGACTCCGACGCGGCGATGCAGAAGACTGATGTTGCCATGGTGTCTACTCCTTGTGTGTGTCGTGGGCGGCGGGCGTCGGATCGCCCGCGGCGATTCGTGGTTGCGCCGAGGGATCAGGGGGCCTTGACCTCGAGCTGGTTGTCGACGCCCGTGACGCCCGCGACCGCCTTGGCCTTGGCCTCGATCGCGTCCTTCTCCGCCTGGCTGGCGACCGGCCCGCGCAGGGTCACGACGCCGTTCCGCGTGATGACCTTGCAGTTCTGCGCGTTCACGGACATGAGCGTGTCCTCCAGGATCGCGCGGCGGATGTCGGCGGTGATCCTGACGTCCGATTCGCTTGTGCCCTGATCGAGCGCGGTCGGATTGGCGTCGTTGCGGTTCCGCTCGGTGTTGTCGGCGTCTTTCGCGGGCGGGGGCGTGGTTGTTGTGCTCGATGGCGGGGGCGTGTTCGGGACGGTTGGCGTCGTGCCGGTGTTGCCGTAGTCGTCGCAGCCGAGGATGCCGAGCGAGGCCGCGATCGCGAGCGATGCGATGAGCGTGTTGGGTTTCATGGCTGGTACTCCTGCCGCGTGCGCGGCGTTGGGCGCGGGTCGGACGGTCAGGCCGTCGCGGCGCGTGCGTTGATCGAGCCGAGCGCAAGACTGGTCAGCTTGTCGTCGGCGGCCTTCTCTTCGTCGAGCGTCTCGTCGAGGAGTCGGACGTCGTTCTCGCGGTTGAGCACGGAGGCGTACGTGCGGAGGCATCCGTACGTGGCGATCTCGTAGTGCTCGACCTTCTGTGCTGCGGTGATGATGCAGACGTCCTTCACGTCCTCGGTGTCGGCCTGGAGGAGCTCCTTGCCCTCTTCGATGAGGCCGTGCATCGCCTTGCAGACTTTGCGGCCGCTGGGCTTGTCGAGCCCTTGCAGGATCTGCTCGAGGCGCTCGACGTGGGCGCGGGTCTGCTCGAGGTGGTCGGAGATCGCGATGGCGAGATCGGGGTTGCTGGCGGCCTTGGCCATCGCGGGGAGCGTGCGGACCAGCTGCTTCTCGGCGTTGTGCATGTCGCGGATCTGGTCGACGTAGAGGTCTTCGAGTGTGGCGAGTTTCATCGGTGGAGCCCTCTCTTTGTGGCGTGTGGGTTGGATACTCATGCCCTCGGTGGCCGCCGGGGGAGTGATCCGGCGGCCACGTTCGGAGCGTGGTTTCGTGTCAGCGCCGAGCGCCGGGCCGGGACTCTGAGTCCGAAGCCGGGTTCGTCGTGGGGTTCTGGTCACGATTCGCGGGTCGGGAGCCGGGGGTGTCGCGGTGGCTGGGCGCGTTGGCACCGGGGGTCTTCGGCCCCTTCACCCGCTCGGGCATCGGCTCACCCCGGTCGCGATCATCGCGCCCCGCGTCGCCGACTTTCTTCGTGGCGTCCGTGGGTGCGCGATGGATCGCGGCCGCGGGGGAGTCTTCGTCGACCTCGGGCGCGTCGTCGTCGCTGTTGTCCTCGTCGTTGGCGTCGCGCACGCCCTGGCTGGTGGCGCGGGCGATCCCCGAGGGCTCGCTCTTGTCGCGGGCCTGGCGGGCGTCGGTGTTCCGTGCGGCGGCAGAGCCGTTTGCGGAGGGAGGTGTTTCGAGTTCGGGGCGGGCGCTGTAGCCCAGGGAGTCGATCGCCATTCGCGCCTCGGCCACGGCGTGCTGATTGTCGGCGGTGATGGTCGCGGCGCCGAGGTCGACCGACTCGACCTGCACGCCATCGACTCCGCCCAGAGCGCGGGCAACTTTGTTGCAGCACTCCTGGCATGTCATGCCGTCGATGCGGATCTGCTTGTGTTCGATCATGGTGGACATTGCGAGCTCCTTCGCACTCCGACTCGCCGATCGGTCCGGACCTGCACTTCTCACGGACCGACCGGCGAACCGGCCTCTTGTGGTTCCCTTGGGAGCGTCGGGCATGGTGGTCCGAACGTCCGCTCCACACATGTACTTTGCCCCGGGGTTTGAGAGACCCGTGAATGCACCCTGAGAAGCGGCTCATTCTGCGGAATCGCGGTTTGGAGCGAGCTGGAGGGGGCAAAAACAACACCGGCCACGCGTGTGCATGGCCGGTGTCGTCAAGCGTTCGTAGTTCTGGTCAGCCGCCGTCGCGTCCTTGCGGTGGCATCGACCAATCGCTGTTGTGCGGCTCGTCCGTCCGTGGTCGAGCCGGTGTTGGTTCGCTGGTGTTCCGCTCAGGCGGCGTAGGCGAAGGTGCGGTTGAAGGCGTAGGCCTTGGGAGCGGGGGTGCGACGTGCCGTCGTCTTGCGAGCGGTGCTCTTGCGGGCCGTCGTCTTGCGAGCCGCGCTCTTGGGGGCGGTCTTGCGAGCGGTGGACTTGCGGGCCGTGCTCTTCCGCGCGCTCTTGCGGGCCGTGGACTTCTTGGCCTTGGTGGTCTTCTTGAAGGAGGCCTTCTTGGCGGTGGTCTTGCGGGCCGTCGTCTTGCGAGCGGTGGTCTTGCGGGCGGTGGACTTGCGAGCCGCGCTCTTCTTGGCGCCGGTCTTGGCGGCCTTGCGTTTGGCGGCGGGCTTCTTGGCCGTGGTCTTGCGGCTGGTACGACGGCGGGTATTGGTCGGCATGTTCAAGCTCCTGATCCCACAAGGGATCGACGTGAGGGCCGACGGACTTGCCGGCCTCGGATTGCTGCCTTCGGGGCGGGTCGGTCCACTTGGCCGACCTTTGAGCGTCCCACGGCGTCGCCGCGATAACACGCGGCAGACCTCGCCAATCGACACCGACCAACCCCCGGGTTGAGTAGTGGAGCATAAAAGGTGGAAAAATCAGTCATTGGAACCGAAAGCAGGCGAAGATTGCGCCTTCGCGCGTCGTGCGCGCAACCATCTCTACGCTTGCACGGTGCGCGAGCGCGTGCCGCATCGAGTGTGGATGCGGGTCGAGTGATTGCGCTCGCGCTCACCTTGGACGGGTTGAAAGTCGATTCGAGAACGTCATGACGCCAGTGCCACCGAGTTCGTCGAAGGATGCCGCGAGTGTCGCTCCGAGCGCGTGGTCGCCCGATTCGTGGCGCGGTCGCGTGGAGGCGCAGCGGATCGAGTATCCGGATGCGGAGTCGGTGGCTCGATCGGTGGCGAAGCTTCGTTCGCTTCCCCCGCTGGTGACGAGCTGGGAGATCGAGCGGCTGAAGTCGGAGATCGCCGACGCGCAGGAGGGGAAGCGGTTCGTGCTGCAGGGGGGGGACTGCGCCGAGACGCTCGACGATTGCACGCCGGGCGCGATCACGAACAAGCTGAAGATCCTGATGCAGATGTCGCTCGCGCTGGTTCACGGCGGGCGGAAGCCGGTGGTGCGGATCGGGCGGTTCGCGGGGCAGTACGCCAAGCCGCGGTCGAGCCCGGTTGAGACGCGGACGGTTGGCGGTGTCCCGGTGACGCTGCCGAGCTATTTCGGGGACCTGGTGAATGGCGCGGCGTTCACGCCAGAGTCGCGCAGGCCGGACCCCCACCTTCTGGTGCGGGCGTATCAGCACGCGGCGATGACGCTGAACTTCATCCGTGCGCTGACCGAGGGCGGCTTCGCCGACATCCACCACCCGGAATACTGGGACCTGTCGTTCATGCGTCACGCGTCTTTGCCGGCGGACCTGCGGGCGCAGTACGAGCAGATGACGCGGTCGCTGGCCGACGGGCTGCGTTTCATGGAGGTCCTGGGCGAGGCGCGGATCGAGGAGCTGACGCGGGTCGAGTTCTTCACGAGCCACGAGGGGCTGAGTCTTCTGTATGAGTCGGCGCAGACGCGGACCGTTCCCCGGCGCGAGGGGCACTACAACCTCTCGACGCACCTGCCGTGGGTCGGTGAGCGCACGAGGCAGATCGACGGCGCTCACGTGGAGTATTTCCGCGGGATCCGCAACCCGGTGGGGATCAAGATCGGGCCGGGGACGCGCGCGGAGGACGTGCGCGAGCTGGTGGACGTGCTCAACCCGACGGGCGAGCGCGGGAAGATCGTCCTCATCACGCGCCTCGGCGCGGGGAAGGCCGGCGAGAGACTCGCGGCGTTCGTCGATGCGCTGCGCGATGCGGCGTCGCCGGTGCTGTGGGTCTGTGACCCGATGCACGGGAACACGGTGTCGACCGCGTCGGGGCTCAAGACGCGATCGTTCGACGCGATCCGGGGCGAGCTCGAGACGACCTACGACACGCTCCGATCGCACGGCGCGCACCTCGGCGGCATCCACGTGGAATTGACGGGGGAGGATGTGACCGAGTGCGTCGGCGGCGCGACGGACATCACCGAAGAGACGCTGCACACCAACTACGCATCACTCTGCGATCCGCGATTGAACTATCACCAGGCGCTGGAGCTGGCGTTCGTGCTGGCCAGGCGGCTGTCGCAGGATGGCGCGGGCGGGAAGAAATAGCGGATTGTGAGGAGCGGCGACCGCGAACGGCCCCCCGGATTCGGCTTCCATCGGGGGGCCAGATCTGGTAGACTGCCCGGCTGAGAGAGTCGCATGATCGGAGGAGCGAGGGAGTTCCAGGAAGGAGCCCCAAGATGCCCACGGTTGCAGACGTCCTTTTCAAGAAGTCGGAGCGAGGCGGTGCGGGGATTGTCACCGTTGCGCCGGAGATGAGCGTCGTTGATGCGGTGCGCGTGATGAACGAGCACCGCATCGGCAGCGTGATCGTCGTCGATCGCACGAGCGGGAAGATGGTCGGGATCTTCACGGAGCGGGACCTGCTCACGCGCGTGGTGGGCGAGGGGCGTGAGGCCAAGGCGACGCGTGTCGCGGATGTCATGACCAAACGGGTTGTCTGCTGCTCGAAGCAGACGAGCGCGGACGAGCTGCGATCGGTGATCCGTGAGAAGCGGGTGCGGCATGTGCCCGTGGTCGAGGAGGACCGTCCGGTGGGGATGGTGTCGATCGGCGACCTCAACATGGCGCGGACCGAGGACCTCGAGCAGACTGTGCAGTATCTTGAGCTGTACCTGCGGAGTTGAGCTTCGCGGGCCCACGCACTCGGGCGCAGAGCGAGACGGAAACAAAGAACCCACGGAGATGCGCCGTGGGTTCTTGCGTTCGTTGAGATGTGCCGACGTGCGGGGCGATCAGCCGCCGGTGGGCGGCGGGGGCGTCTTGGGGTCGCTGTCGCCGCTTCCGGCGTTCGTCTTGCCCTCGAGCTCCTCGAGGGATGGGGGCCTCTCGTTGGTGACGCCTGGATGGCTCGGGGTGTTGTCGCGCGCGGCTCGGGCCTCGAAGGTCTCGACGAACTCGACGCGGGTGATCTTGCCGCCCCGGACGAGGACCTGGATGACGCCGTTGCCCTTGCCCATGTCGTAGTAGTAGTTGAACTCGTCGTGCTTGGTGGCGTCGATGCCGACGATCTTGTTGCCCTCTTCGATGGTGACACCGATGAGCGAGCCGGCGCGTTCGATCTTCATCGCCTTGTCGCGGGGCCTCTCGCAGGCGCCGAGCGACGCGAGCGTAGCGACGGAGAGCGAGCCGGCGAGCCCGAGCATGGCGAGGCGGATGGCGAGGGTGCGTGTGGACCGGCGGGCTGTTGGCGTCATGGTGCGGGCTCCGTGGTTGTCGGGAGAGCGGTCGGGCGATTCGGGATCGGGTCTACTCGCTGCACCTCGGCGTTGAACGCGCGCCGGGCGGCGGCGACGAGTGGGTGGTCCTTGGCTGCTTCCATTGTAACCTGTTGATCCGATCCGCCGTGGGCGCCGTTGTCGGCCGGGTGGTGCGACTCGGAGGTGAACTGGGCGCGGACGCGGCGGCCGAGCGCGCCCGAGAGCGCGCGAGAGACATCATCGACGCGCGAGCGAAAGAACCCGACAGCGCCGGAAGGGCCGACGAGTTCGACCTCGGTGTCGTCGAGGCGTGCGATCCGCAGCTGGTCGATCGCGATCGCGGCCATGGACGAGGGGAACGCGGCGCGCAGGGCGGCGATGGGCTCGCCGGGGCCGTCGTCGCCAGAGGATGGGGGGGTGATGGGCTCCGGTGCGCGCGGCGCGGGCGGAGTGGGGGGCGCAAGGGGTGGCGTCGATTGGAGCGGGGCTCTCGGCGGTGCGGAGCGAGCGGGCGTCTCTGGCGCGTCGCTTCCGGCCGCCGCTAGCGTTTTTTTCCGCCGGCTCCTGCGGGCTCGGGCGATCTCTGTGCGTCGGAGACGGCGCGGGCGCCGGTGACAACGGCCGTGACGTCGGCCAGCTTTTCAGTGAGCGCGAGCCGGACGACGAGCGCGTCGAGCAGGGCGCGGGGCGAGGAGGATCTCTTGGCGGCGTGCTGCACGCTCTCGCAGAGGGCGATCATGTGGACGACACCTGCGGCATCGAATCGTTTGGCGCGGGCGGCCTCTTCGGCACGAGACTCTACGGAGAGATCGACGAGGGTGGTCTCCTTGCCGCACGCGGCGAGGATCATCAGATCGCGGAGGCGTTCGAGGATGGCGTCGATCATCTGGTCGATGGAGTTGCCGCGCGCGAGGAGCGCGTCGGCTGCGGTGAGGGCAGCGCCGGCGTCGCCGTCGGCGACGCGATCGAGGAGTGTGCCGACGAGCTCGCGATCGGGCAGGCCGAGCAGCTCCTGGAGCAGGTGGACGGTGAGCTTCTTGTCGCCGGAGGCCATGAGGCGGTCGAGCAGGGAGAGCGCGTCGCGCATGGAGCCGTTGCCGAGCTTGGCGACGGCGTGGAGGAGCTCGGGCTCGGCCGAGAGTTCCTCTTTCGTGACGACCTCGCGGAGGTGCTCGGCGATCTTCGAGGTCGGGATGTTGCGAAAGTCGAAGCGCTGACAGCGCGAGGTGATGGTCGCGGGGACCTTGTGCGTGTCGGTGGTGCAGAGGATGAACTTGACGTGCTCGGGGGGCTCTTCCATGGTCTTGAGCAGCGCGTTGAACGCGTTGGTCGAGAGCATGTGGACCTCGTCGATGATGTAGATCTTGTGCCTGCCCCGCATGGGGCGGTAGGCGGCGTTGGCAATGAGCTCGCGGACGTTGTCGACACCGGTGTTGCTGGCGGCGTCGATCTCGATGACGTCGGTGTCGCGACCCTGCATGATGAGGGCGTCGATCTCGGGCGAGCCGCCGTTCAGTGCCTTGGCGAAGATGCGGGCCATGGAGGTCTTGCCGACGCCGCGCGTGCCGCAGAAGAGGTAGGCGTGCGCGACGCGATCGGTCTCGATGGCGTTCTTGAGCGTCTTTGCGACGGCTTCCTGGCCGACGACCGAATCGAAGTCCTGGGAGCGGTATCTGCGTGCGAGGACGGTGTAGGCCATGGTGTGGGATTGTAGAGGAGGGCGGGGCGGCGGCTGCGCTCGAAATCGGGCCGTTCCGCGTCGGCGGAGCGGCCCGGAGGATGGTGTTACGGACAGGTCCCGGTGCCAAACGCGTCGAGGAAGTCGAGGAAATCGAGGATATCGATGCCGGTATCGCCGTTGACGTCGGCGTTCACATCAACGGAAGGGCACGGCGCGGGCTGGCCGTCGCAGCCGCCGAAGGCGTCGAGGAAATCGAGAAAGTCGAGGATGTCGACCTCGGCGTCGTGGTTGAAATCGGCGGTGCAGAGCGCAAGGTCGTTCAGGAAGTCGAGTGCGACGACCGCGCCCTCGTAGCCGCTCGTCGGGATCCCGGCGGCGTCGCCGAGGTAGACGATGTAGGTGGCCTGATGGGGCCCGGGGGTGCTGGTGCTGTACCAGTTGTGGAGCATCGCGCCGCTCCAGCGGATGCGCGGGCTCGTGCCCTCGGTGGAGAAGATCGGTGCGTAGGTGCCCTGGAGGTAGACCGTGAGGCCATCGGACGCCTCGATCTGTTCGATCCAGACGAACGAGCCGGGGGGAAGGGACCAGAACCCTCCGACGCTCCAGCCGTGCTGTGCGTTGAAGTGGGTGCCGTTGAGCACGGCGGGGCCGCCGGTGTAGAGCACGCCGCTGTCTCGGAGGACGGGCGTGTCGACGAGCGAGTCGATGTGGGCCTCGAGTGTCGAGCCGACGAGTTGCACCTCGATGTGCTTCATCGGGCCGCCGAGGTCCGGGCTCTGCGCGAGCGCAGCGGGCGCGACGAGCGCGAGTGCGGCGGCGAGGGGTGCATGGATGCGGTGCATGGGTGGACTCCGGGTGGTCCCGCGCTTCGGCGGGGCCGATGTGTGTGGAGGGATCAGTTCGTGCGGCGACGGCGTGCGCCGAGCGCGGTGAGTCCGAGCAGCGCGAGCGAGCCCGGCGCGGGGAGGGCGGTCCAGTGCAGTGTGACCGAGCCGGGCGTGAAGCCGGGGGTGGGGACGCCGGAGGAGTCGCCGAAGTAGACGTTGTACGCCGCGGTGTAGTCGCCGGCGGCGCTCGCGGCGTACCAGTTGTGCAGCATCAAGCCGTTCCACATGAGCGTCGAGTCGGAGCCGTCGGTGCCGAAGATGGGCGCGAAGGTGTGGGAGCCCATCATGGACATCATGCCGCCCTGGAACGCGAGGAGGCCCGGGGTCGCGCTGGTCTGCTCGATCCAGAGATTCGATCCGGCGGGCGGGGCCCAGAAGCCCTCGACCATCCATCCGTACTGGGCGTTGTGCATGAGGCCGTCGAGTGCGCCCGCGTTGCCGGCGTAGGGGCCTCCGGCGTTGTCGAGGATCGGCGTGGAGATCGAGTCGTCGACGTGCAGATGGATGGCTGCGCTCGACTCGTCGAACATGACGCGGATGTGCTTCATCGGGCCGCCCATCTGCGGCATGTCGGCGAGCGCTCCGGGGGCGAGCGAGGCGCCGAGGGTGAGGGCGAGGGTGCTGGATGCGGTGCGGAGATTCATGGGACGTGATGCCTTTCTCGGGGACGGCTTACTTGGCCGTCGCCGGATTGAAACTGTCGGTATCAGACGAACGTTCGAACAGGGAGGTGAATGGGACGCTCGAGGCGTGCCCGTCGAGGAACGCGGCGCCCGTCGCCGTGCCGTGGCGATCGGGATCGATCTCGGGGGGCGCGTTGAACTGCGTCCAGAAGTGGGCCATCGCGTGGTCCGCCGTGGTCGTCGGGAGCAGCTCGCCGAAGAGGACCGTGGCGGAGGGGCGGGGCGTGAGGGACCTTCGATTCCAGACCGACCCGTGCGTCTCGTCGCGCGTGAGCTCGTAGTAGACGTTGGAGCCGTAGCTCCATCGCTCCGTGCGCCGATCGATCGGGCAGCGGTACGCGCCGTTGAACAGGGCGAGCCACGAGGCATCCGCGGTCTCGAAGGTTCGCCCGGTGTAGTACTCGTAGAGCGCGTAGCCCCAGGGCGCGCACCCCGAGGCGAACGCCGAGTGCTGGCTGCGGGGCATCCGATCCTTGTGATCGTCGGCGTAGTGGGAGGTGAACTGGGCGAGCGTGCGGAGCTGGTTGGTGCACACGACGGCGCGGGCGGCGTTGCGTGCGCCGGCGAGGCCGGGCGCGAGCAGCGAGATCAGCACGCCGATCAGTGCGATCGAGACGAGGAGCTCGACGAGCGTGAACGCGCGAGGGCGCCGACGCCTGTGACGGGTCATGGTGACTCTCCTTTCTCCAACGCGAGCGCGGCGGAGAGGGTGAGCGCGGGGTCTGGAATGTGGACGCGGGTTCGCGGCGCGGATCAGGCCACGCGGGGTGGGGGCGACGCGATCTCCAGAGCGCGCGTCGGCGACGACTCATCTTCGGGGTGAGCGAAGCCGGGCACGCGCGCCGGCGGCGGCAGAAGAGCCGAGACCGCCAGCGGGGGGACGCCGGGGAGCGCGAACGCGAGCAACTCGGTCAGTCCCTTGCAGGAACGGGCCGAGATCGTCGGGAATGGGAATGAGGGTGAAGAAGTTGTGTCCGTGGCCTGGGAGGAGTCCGGGTCGGATGGCTTATGGGCGACGCCATTGGCCAAGTCTGACTTGATCTCCGCGACGCAGAGCGAGCAATTGGCCGAGTCGGGCTCGACGTCGATGGCCGCGGCGATCCATTGCTCATCGGTATAGCGGACCGAGGGTGGGGGCGCGACGCCGTTTCGGATGGCCCACGCGAGTCGCTGGTGGGGGGTGTAGCAGCAGCAGGCGTTCCAGCACTCATGGGCCGAAGCGCAGCCGCAGCCGTGGTCCTGGCAGGGGTAGGGCTCGGAGATCGCGTGTCCGAACCAGCGTGAGATCAGCGTGGGGGATGGAAGGATGCCGAGTGATGCACTGAGGTACAGTCCCAGCATCCCGATGGCGAGCGGCCGCATCCAAACGGATTTGCGCCTGAAGCGCACCATACTGCATTATACATCAAGACAGGAATTCTTCTAGTTTTACAAGAAATGGATTGAGCGGAGGTCTCACCCTTGGGTTGGGTGGGCGGCATTGGGCAAGAGCGAACCATTGGGTGGACAGAAGCTCGCCTGTCGACGGAGCTCGAGAAGTTTGTGCTGTGGGTCGGGGGCGGGATGCACTAGACTCCACACAGCGGCGTCGAGCGGTCTCGAGCGACGTCTGGAGAGAGAGCGATGTCGGCAAAGCATGTTCGTGGGGTCCGCGCGGCGTTGATCGCTGCATGCGGCGTTTGTGCCGGTGTGTGCGTCGCGCCGGGTGCGTTTGCGCAGAGTTTCGCGGGCCTCGGCGATCTTTCCGGGGGGTTCTACCTGAGCGATGCGCGGGCCGTGAGCGCGGACGGACGCGTGGTGGTGGGGCTTTCGTATTCTGCGCTCGGGCTCCAGGCCTTTCGCTGGGAGTCGGGGCAGATGCGGGGGATTGTGCCTCTGCCGACCAACAGCTTTCCTTACAGCGTCGGGACCGGTGTGAGCGCTGATGGGGCTGTGATCGTCGGTACGGCGCAGTCGATCTCCGGCAACGAGGCGTTTCGCGCGGTTGGACTCGAAGCCATGGTGGGGCTCGGCGATCTGCCGGGGAACGGGCTGCTGAGCGACGCCTTCGGTGTGAGCGCGGATGGATCGGTGGTGGTGGGGCGCGGGAGTTCGCTCGCCGGGTACGAGGCGTTCCGCTGGGTCAAGGGCCTGGGGATGGTGGGGATGGGCGACTTGTCCGGGGGCGAGTTTTCCAGCCAGGCGACGGCCGTGACACCGGATGGACGCGTGATCGTGGGGCGCGGCCGGAGCGCGGCGGGCAACGAGGCCTTCAGATGGACCGCGAAAGATGGCATGGTGTCGATCGGCGACATTGCCGACGGCGATGTCAACGCCGAAGCGAGCGCGGTGAGCGCGGACGGCTCCGTGGTGGTGGGCACGGGCGAGGGTGAGTCCGGGTCCGAAGCGTTCCGGTGGACCCAGCAGACCGGCATGGTCGGGCTCGGCACGCTTCCCGGATTGCTGCACAGGAGCTTCGCGACGGCCGTGAGCGGGGATGGCGCGGTGGTGGTGGGGTCCAGCGGCGATCCGGAAGGAAAGCGGCGCGCGTTCTACTGGACACAAGCGGGCGGCATGCGCCAGCTCGATCGCGTGCTCATCGACGACTATGGGATCGATCTCGCTGGATGGACGCTCGTCGCGGCGCGGGGGATCTCTGCCGATGGGCGGACCATCGTGGGTGCGGGCATCAACGCCGAAGGCGACACCGAGGCGTGGATAGCGCGGTTGCCGGGTGCCACGTGTGGCGCGGACTACAACGGCGACACCGAGCCGGACATCCTCGACTTTCTCGACTACATGCAGGACTTCTCAGATTGCGAGAACGGACCCGGGCCATGCGGCAGATTCGGCAACGCCGATGCCAACGGCGACACGATCGTGGACATCCTCGACCTGCTCGACTTCCTCGATGCCTTCGGGGACGGGTGCTGAGAGAATCGCACCGGACGGCGCAGAGCTGCGCGAGTGGCGACCACGACCCACGCCGGATATCGGACGCTGGGTGAACAAAGTGCTCGATTCGTGGCCCTCATAGGGTCTTTTCCCAATTCGGGTGTTGCTCCGGCCGACCTGTTTGGGGTAGGGTGGACGACGGAGGCCGCGAGCGGCAACCGCTCCACAGGGCTCAGGGTCTCTCTTGGGTTCAGGATGAGCGGGTTGAGCACCGTGATATGGGAGATGCAAACATGTTGATTCGTCGCACTGCTGTGGTCGCCGCTGTCGCGGGCCTCGCGTTCGCCCTTCCCGCGGCGGGACAGGTGATTCCCTGGCTGAACCCGGTGGTCGGCAACTGGAACGACGCGACCAAGTGGACGGGTGGGAACGTGCCGGACGCTTCGGGCGAGACGGCCGAGATCGGCATGTCGGGCGTGTACACGGTGACGCAGAACGTCGCGGGGCTGATGCTCGACGCGATCGACATCACGAATGTCGATGCCATCCTGAGTCTGGGCGGGAATACGACGACGCTGCTCGGCGCCGGGATCTCCAACTTCGGCACCATAGCCACAAGCAGCGGCGCGAACACGATCAGTGGCCCGTTCGTCAACCGGGCGTCCGGGCGAGTCAACATCGCGAACACGATGACGCTGACGCTGCTCTCTGACGTCACCAACCACGGCACGCTCACCGTCAACTCTACCGGCGGCGGCTCGAACACGACGCTCAAGATCGACGCCCCCATCACCATCGGCGGCACGGGCGAGATCGTGCTGAACCGGCCCGGCTCGCTGGCGCAGATCATCACTGGTGCTTCCGGTGCCCTCACGATCGGGCCGGACCAGACCATCCGAGGCCAGGGCCAGATCACGGGCGTTCTCGCCAACAGCGGGATGGTGCAGGCCGATGTGCCGGCAACGACGCTCCGGCTGGGCACGAATCCCAAAACGAACGACGGCGTGATGCGAGCGGCGGGCGGCACGCTCGACATCATTTCCATCGCGGTCACTCAGGGCGCAGCCGGCGAGATCCGTGGAGACGGTACCTTTGTCGAACTCTCGAACGCCACGATCAACAGCGGACTGCTGAACGCTTCTGGTGGCGGAGGTGTCCGTTCGAGCTCCGGCACGAGCATTCTGAACGATGTGAATTCTGCGGGCCTTGTGCAAGTTGCGAACACCACGACGATCGCTCTGGCAGGCGGTGCCTTTACGAACAACGGCACCGTCGATGTGAACTACAACCTGGGCGGAACGACGACATCGCTGCGTGTCGATGGGCCGCTCGCCATCGATGGAACGGGCGAGATCTTCCTTCGGCGCCCCGGGACGCTCTCACAGATCAACGCCGGGACCGACGGTGCGCTCACCCTTGGTTCAGGCCAGACCGTCCGTGGCGAGGGCCAGATCACGGTCCCCACGATCAACAACGGGCTGATCGTGGCGGATGTGCCCGCCGGCACGCTCCTGCTCACCACGGGTACGAAGACCAACAACGGCACGATGGCGGCGCTCGGCGGCACGCTCGCCATCACCAGCATCGCGGTCAACCAGTCCGCCTTGGGCGAAGTGATCGCCGACGGTTCTGATGTGACGCTCAGCAATTCCACAATCGCATCAGGCACCATCCGCTCGTCGAACGGCGGCCTGGTTCAGACGTCAACCGGCACCTCTGTCTTCGACGCCGTCGAATCCGAGGCCGATGTCCAGGTTCTGAACACCACAACGCTCGCCCTCAAGGGCAGCTCCTACACCAACAACGGGACGATCGTCGTCAACCCGACCGTGGGCGGCTCGACCACCACCCTCCGAATCGACGATGATGTCACGATCGACGGTGCGGGCGAGATCGTGCTCAACGCGCCGGGCAGCCGCGCGAGGATCGCCACACAGTCCGCCCTGCCGCTCACGCTCGGTGCGGACCAGACGATCCGCGGGCAGGGGCAGATTGCAGCGGCGATGAACAACTATGGTGTGATCGACGCCGACTTCGCGGGACAGTCCCTTGCCCTGAACAACATCACCAAGTCGAACTACGGCCTGATGACCGCGACCGCGGGCACGCTCGCCATCAGCGGCATCTCGATCCCGCAGTTCGGCTCGGCCGAGATCCGCGCCGATGGCGCGGACGTCACACTCACGAGCGCCAGCATTCTCGGCGGAACCATTCGCTCCACCGGCGCGGGCATTGTTCGCCAGTCCTCCGGCACGTCGATGTTCCAAGGCGTGAGTTCCGAGGCAAATGTCGAAGTCGCGAACACCACCACGCTCATCATCGATTCGAATCTGACCAACAACGGCACGATCACCGTCAACCCGACCTTGGGCGGATCGACGACAACACTCCGCATCGACAACGCCAACACCATCGACGGCACGGGCGAGATCATCCTGAACGCGCCCGGCAGCCGCGCCCAGATCATCTCGAGCACCGGCTCGCTGATACTCGGTCCGGGCCAGACGCTCCGCGGTATCGGTCAGGTGACCATGCCGTTCACCATCGAAGGCACGATCGCGCCCGGCCTCTCCATCGGCTCTCTGGCGATTACCGCCGCCGCCACGACAGTGACGTGGCAGCCCGGATCGAACCTTGATGTCGAGCTCGGCTCGATCTCATCATTCGACAAGATCACGCTCGGCAGCCACACGATCAACGGCGGTACGGTCAACGTCACCCTCACCGACAGCTACATGCCCGCGCTCTTCGATACACACGCGATCATCGACGGCGGGACCGGCACGGTGCTCTCCGGCAAGTTCGATGCCGTCACGGGTCCCGCGCTCCCCGCGCCGTTTGTGTGGAGGGTCGGATACACGGACCACGACGTGCTCGTCGGCGTGACCTGCCCATCGGATGTCAACGCCGACTTCACGGTCGACGTGCTCGACTTCCTCGACTTCCTTGATGCCTTCGGGAACTGCGAGAACCAGCCCGCGCCGTGCGGCACGGTCGTCGAGGCCGACTACAACGGCGACACGTTCGTGGATGTGCTGGACTTCCTCGACTTCCTCGACGCCTTCGGCACCGGGTGCTGAGCGGACGCGACTCCGGCACGCGGGTCGTAGACTGCGCCCATGCCGACCGGTGCCGCCATCTGGAATGCCGTCGCACTCGCCCTCGGCACGCTCGGGCTGGCGATGTTCATCTGGGCGGCGTTCTGGGATCGGTCACGCGGGCGCCTGCGGTGCCCGAGGTGCTGGTACGACATGAAGGGTGTGGTGGAGACGCCGCGCGACGGGGAGGCGGGCATCACACCCAAGCCCTCGTGGACGTGCCCGGAGTGCGGACGCGTCGCGGAGTCCCGGCGCGGCCTCTCGCGCACCCGCCGCCGCCCGTGGCGCAGCGCGCTCGGCCTGGCCGTTGCGATGCTGGCGGCGATCGTGCTCTTTCGCGGGGCGCTCGCGCCGGTGTGGCCCCGGTTTATGCCGCTGACGGTGCTCCTGATGATGAGGAGCTCGGCGGTCATCCCGACCGAGCACATCCGCGATGAGATCGATCGGCGGATGTGGGGTGGGGATGGCGTGGTTGTTATTTCGCGCTGGCCGCTGCTCACAAGGCGTCAACTTCGAGCCGCGGGCCTCGCCGACGTGGGTTCGGGCTCGGTGTACGGGCTCGATCCGGCGGGATATCCGTGCTTTCACCTGCCGGACATGCCCTCGTATGCCGCGCCGGAGCCGGTGGAGATCGACGGCGATCCGGCATCGCTCGTGCGCCGCTCGCTCGCGCATGACTTTGATGCGCTGGACCGGGCGAGAGCGGGATTCGTCGGTCGTGCCTCGCTCGCGTTCGACGGCGACAACGATCCCTTCACGCTTCGCATCGCCGAGCCGGCGCTCGATCTCGATGGTGACGGTCAGACGGATTGCCTGCTCCTTGCCGAGCAGCCGCGCCTGCAGACGATCGCGATCTCGCTGCTCCACCGGGAGGGTCGCTGGCTGTACGCGGGCGAGTTCGGGGTGGCGCACGGCAGATACGGGCGAGAGGAATCACGCATCGTGTCGATCGGCGGGCATCCGTTCTTTCTCGCGCACGATGACGTGGTGACGGGGTCGGGCGTCTACTCGGGGCGCATCCTCTTCCATGACCTGCGCGACGCGGCGGGGACGCCGGCGTTTGCGATCCCTTCGCGCGGGCACCTGTCCGGATGGGGGCAGGCGATCGACCACGAGTGGCGGGTCGAGCTGCGGTTTGCCGAGGATGGGCACGATGTCGCCTTCGACGCGGACTCTCGCGTGGAGTACATCCGCAGCGAGACCGCCGATGGCGAGGCGATCGAGCCGCCTCCGGATGTCTCGTGGCGGGTGCGCTATGCGTGGGACGATGCGACGGATCGATTCCGGGCCGTGTCGTGGGCTTGGACCTGTGAGCATCCGCCGAGGTACGAGGGGCTCGTGCCGCCGATGCTCGGCGACTCGGCGGACCCGGCCCGCTTCGCAAGGTTTCATGCGGGGAGGCGGTGAGAGCGAGCGAACGACAACCGCCCGGCGGGATGTCCCATCGGGCGGCTGGTTCGATTCGGTGATGATCAGTCAGAGGATCAGTTGCGAGCGGCGCGCGAGTCACGCTTGGTGGCGCGTCCCCGAGCCTTTCCATGTGGGGGCGCTCGGGGCTCCCTTCAAACCGTCGCGGCTCAGGCGACTGTGATCGCCCTATCCAGATACACATCCTGGATCGCCTGCAGAAGGCCCGCGCCCTCTTTCATGGGACGCTGGAACGCCTTGCGGCCGGAGATCAGCCCTGCGCCGCCGGCGCGCTTGTTCACGACCGCGGTGTAGAGGGCTTCCTGCATGTCGCTTGCGCCCTTGGACTCGCCGCCGGAGTTGATCAGCGGCGCGCGGCCCATGTAGTTGTTGATGATCTGGTAGCGGCAGAGATCGATCGGGTGTCCGCCCGCGCCCGTCTCATCGCATCCCGCGAGCTTGGTGTACACGCGCTTGTCCCACTTGCCGTAGGAGGAGCCGCCGGAGTTGAGTGCGGCGTACCCGCCGTTGTTCGTCGGGAGCTTCTGCTTGATGATGTCGGCCTGGATCGTGACGCCGAGGTGATTGGCCTGGCCGGTCAGGTCCGCCGAGGCGTGGTAGTCCGTCGACTTCCCATCTGCGCCCTTGACCTTAAAGGCGTTGTTGCGGGTGTAGCACCAGAGGACGGTGACCATGCCATAGGCGTGGGCCTCCTCGAACATCTCGGAGACGTACTTGATCTCTTCGCGCGAGTCGTCAGAGCCGAAGTACACGGTTGCGCCGACCGCGAGCGCGCCCATCTCGAAGCACTGCTTGACCGAGCCGAAGTACGACTGCTTGAAGATGTTGGGGTAGGTCAGCATCTCGTTGTGGTTGAACTTGACGAGGAAGGGGATCTTGTGGGCGTACTTTCGGGCGATGGAGCCGAGGACGCCGACGGTCGAGGCGACGGCGTAGCAGCCGCCCTCGATCGCGAGCTTGACGATGTTCTCGGGGTCGAAGTACTCCGGGTTCGGGGCGAAGGATGCGCCGGCGGAGTGTTCGATCCCCTGGTCGACGGGGAGGATGGACATGTAGCCGGTGCCGCCGAGGCGCCCGTGGTTGAGAATCGTCTGGAAGTTGCGGAGCGTGTTGACGGAGCGGTCCGACGCGCTGAAGACACGGTCAACAAAGTCGGGCCCGGGCAGGTGCAGCGCGCCCTTGCCGATGGTCTTGGACTCGTGCTTCATGAGGGCGTCGTAATCGGCGCCGAGGACGTCGCGAACATTGATGGCCATCGAGCTGCTCCGGGATAGGACGCTGTGCGTCGGAAGTGGGGCGGATTCTAGGAAGTCGGGTCGGCGATTGCCGGGATTGACAGACTCTGCGGGCCTGTCGCTGTGCAGGCCGAATGCTGTGCTGGCAAGACAACGAATGGACACTGAACCGGGTATCCCGGGTGGCTGGTTCGCGCGTGTTGGGCCGGTGGCGAAGAAGCTCTTTCTGGAGGACGCGACGTGCCGGCGTCTTCTCGGCATCGAGGCCGAGCGGGCGGCCCCGACACCGCCAGCGTGGCGGCTCCATGTCGGCATTGGTTGCCGCATCGTGGTGCCCCTGATCGTCGCCGGGATCAGCCCGCTCTTCAGCCACATGCTGCTGTCGCTCGCCGCCCGGCGCCGGTACGCCCAGTTGCTCGATCCGGCGAGTCTCGCGGGCGGGCGCGTGCGCATGGCGTACCCCTTGATGTTCAACAGTCTCTTCATGCAAGGCAAGATCCCGGTGGCGCCCGGGCTGGTGCTGATCGTCGACGATGACGGGCCGGAACCCGACGAGGACGAGATGATCGACCTTGTCATGCTGATCACGGTCGCGAGCCCGAGGGACAAGGAACGGAAGGTGCGCGCGCTCGCCGCGCTCATGTCCGATGAGAACCACACACCCCAGCGTCGGCGGCTGATCGATCCGTCGCTGACCCTTGGGCGCGTGAGGCACCTGCCGGCGTGATCGGGGGATTCGCCGAGCCACTCGGTTCGGACCCGCTTCAGGCCCTCCCCACGCTCCGCAGCGCGTCGCGCATCATCACCTCGAACGTGCCGAGCGTCGCGTCCGATTCCGGATCATCCTCAGCGCCCGGCGTCCGCCTCGCATACGTGCCGCTCGGGTCGAGGTCCCACGCGTTGCGTCGGTCCTCGAACATCACCTCCATAATGCGGAGGATCCGGCGCCTCGCCTCGCGGTCGTTGAGCGGCGTGAGCGCCTCCATGCGGCCGCTCAGGTTTCGGTACATCCAGTCCGCGCTGCCGAGATACCAGTCGCCAGCCAGAGGGTCCGCGTCCCCGTTTGCGAAGTGGAAGATGCGGGAGTGCTCGAGGAAGCGGCCGACGACGGAGATGACGCTGATGTTCTCGCTCTTGTCGGGGACGCCCGGCTCCAGACAGCAGAACCCGCGCACCACCAGCGTGATCTTCACGCCCGCGCGAGAGGCCTCGTAGAGCCGCTTGGCGACGGAGCGATCCTCCAGCGAGTTCATCTTGGCCCAGATGCGGGCCGGGCGCCCGGCGAGGGCGTTCGCCGCCTCGCGGTCGATCATGTCGCAGAGCCGGTCCCGCATGGTGAAGGGCGCGACGAGCAACGCCTTGTAGTCCGTGTGCAGCGAGCGGCCGGTCAGGCAGTTGAAGAGATCGACCACGTCGCGCGTGATCACCGGGTCGCAGGTCAGGAGCGAGAGGTCGGTGTAGAGATGCGCCGTCTGCGGGTTGTAGTTGCCCGTGCCCAGGTGCGCGTAGCAGCGCAGGCCGTCGGCTTCCTTGCGGACCACCAGCGAGCACTTGCAGTGCGTCTTCAGGCCCACCACGCCGTACGCGACGTGGACGCCCGCCTTCTCGAGCTGGCGCGCAAAGCGCACGTTCTTCTGCTCATCGAACCGGGCGCGGACCTCCACGAGGCACGCAACCTGCTTGCCCTCTTCGGCCGCACGCACGAGAGAGCTCACGAACGGCGAGTCGCGGCTGGTGCGGTACAGCGTCTGCTTGATCGCCAGCACATCCGGATCGCGCGCCGCGGCGGCGATGAAGCGTTCCACCGATGCCTTGAACGACTCGTAGGGATGGTGCAGAAAGATGTCCCGCTCGCGGATCGCGGCGAAGATGTCGACGTCGTCCCCGGCGAGACGGGGCGGCGTCACCGGCATCCACACCGGGTTCTTCAGGTCCGGACGGTCCAGGTCCGCGATCGACCAGAGGGCGGAATAGTCGATCGGACCGGCCCGCTCGTAGACGTCGTCCGGCCCAAGCTCGAGCGAGCGCAGCACGAACGACATCACCTCGGGCGACGCGGCGGGCTGGACCTCGATGCGCACGGCATCGGCGAAGCGTCGCTGGCGGAGTTCCTGCTCAACGCTCTGCAGCAGGTCTTCCGATTCCTCCTCGTCCTGCTGCACCGAGACGTTGCGCGTCACGCGGAAGGCCGTGACATGGTTGATCGTCGCGCCGGGGAAGAGGTCCTGAAGGTTCCGGATCACCATCTCGCGCAGCGCGATCAGCCGAACCGGGCCGATCGCCGACCTCGGACCCTCGCCCGGCGCATCGAAGACGCGCACGAAGAGCGGCAGGTTCGAAGGGATCTTGATCCGCGCGAAGACCGGCTCCTCCGTGCCCGGCATGGTGAGGAAGACGCCGAGGTTGTTCGAGAGATTCGAGATAAAGGGGAAGCGGTGACCGGGATCGACCGAGAGGGGCGTCAGCACCGGGAAGACATTGGCGCGATACCACCGGTCCGCGATCTGCCGATCCTCCGGGGAGAGGTCGTCGTACGCGATGACGCGGATCTCCTTCTCCGCGAGTTGCGGCGAGAGATCCTCCTTGTAGCAGCGGGCCATCAGCTCCTGTTGCTCCAGCACCACGGTCCGCACGCGCGCGAGCAGCTCCAGCGCCGTCAGGCCCTCGGGCGTGCGCGCGGTGAGGCCCGCCTCGACCTGCAGCTTCATCATGCCGACGCGCTTCATGAAGAACTCGTCGAGGTTCGAGTTGAAGATCGCCAGGAACTTCACCCGCTCCAGCAGCGGCACCGACGCGTCGAGCGCCTGGTCCAGCACGCGCCGGTTGAACTCCAGCCACGAGAGGTCGCGATTGAAGGGCGCGGAGGCCCACCACTCGCCGTCGCCCCACGGACCGGCCGGCGTCGCGCCGACGCCGAGCGGCACACCCTGAACGCTCGCAACCCTCGTCATGCCAATCTCCCGATCCCGTCCGCAGAGCGGTACGTCGCGACGCACCCCGGCGCCTCGGTCACAGACACCGACGCGACACCCCCGCGCCCCGCAAGCGTCGCACGAATCGCGGCATCGACCGCTCGCGCAATCTCCCGCGCCACGTGCTCGGCCGTCGGGTTGACCCCGCGCCCGTCCGGTGCGAAGGGCGCCGAATCGTTCAGCGAGCGATCCCGCCAGGGCGCGATCGCGCCGGCCAGGGCCCGCTCCACCTCGTGGAAGTCGCAGAGCAGCCCGTCCTGATCGAGCGCCGAGCCGGCGACGACCACGGTCACGCGCCAGTTGTGCCCGTGGAGCGTCTCGCGCTCGCCCCGGATCCAGATGGCGTGCGCCGCGCAGAACTCGGTCTGGACGGACAACTCGTACACAGCCCCAATGGTAGGGGAATCAGCCGAAACACGCCGCACTGGCGAACCGGCGCGGCATCCCCGGATTCAACGCCCCGCTCAGCACCCGCCGCCGAAGGCATCGAGGAAGTCCAGGAAGTCGAGGATGTCGACAAAGGTGTCGCCGTTGTAGTCCGCGTCGAAGAGGTTGCCGCACGGAGCGGGCTGGTTCTCGCAGCCGGCGAACTCGTCGAAGAAGTCCAGGAAGTCGAGGATGTCGACGATGAAGTCGGCGTTGGTGTCCGAGGGGCAGGTCACGCCGATGACCACGTCCTGTGCCGAGTAGCCGATCTTCCAGACCAGTGGCGGCGGCAGCGCGGGCCCGGTGATCCCGTCGAATTTCCCGATGACAACCGAGGCGCCCGAGCCGTCGATGATGGTGTGCTTGGTGAAGAGGGTGGGCGCGTAACCATCAACCAGCGTGACCTCGACGGTCCCGCCGTTGATGGTGTGGCTGCCTCCGGTGACGCGGTCGTACGACGACGCGGAGGAGAGCTCCGCCTCGAACGTCGAGCCGGGCTGATAGGTCACGATGTTTCCGGTCGACGGCACGTTGAGCGCGCCGACGGGGCGGCCCGGGGCCATCGTGCCCTCCATGAAGAGCGGGCAGTTGATGTTGCCGATGCCCGTGAGCGTCTGGCCGGGACCCATCGAGAGCGATGATCCGGTGAGCTGCGCCGCGGCGCCGGACGCGTTGAGGTAGACGCGACCGGTGCCGCTCATGGAGACCGGCCCGTTCATGCTGAGCGTGGTTGCGAAGCCGTTGTTGGCCGAGTGGTTGACGAGGAACTCGCCGTCATTGACGATCGATCCGACCAGCGAGATCGCCGAGTTGGTGTTGACATCGATCTGAGCTGAGCTGGCGATATCGGTCAGGGTCTGGAGGCCGGCGATGCCGCGGAAGCGAGCGCCGTTCGTGCCCGCGAGGCTTCCGCCGGTGATCCCGCCGATGTTGAGGTCGACGAAGCCGCCGTCGGCCTCGATGACGCCCGAGGGCGACTGGTTGACGGTGATGCCGTTGATGGCCAGGACGCCGCCGCCGGAAGCACGCATGGTCGCGTTGTTGAGCTTGTTGTTGGTGTTGAGCGCGATCGCCTGCCCGTTCACGTTGGAATGGACCGTTCCGTTGTTGGTCATGGGCGCGACGATCTGCCCGCGTCCGCGGACGGTCTGTCCGGAGCCGAGCGTGAGCGTGTTGCCGGTGATCTGGCCAGCGGCGGCGGAGCCGTTCAGGACGATCTCGCCCGTGCCGTCGATGGCGATGTCTCCGCTCATGCTGAGCGTGGTTGCGAAGCCGTTGTTGCCTTGGTCGTTGACCAGGACCGAGCCGTTGTTCGTGAACGACCCACCCGCGAGCGAGACGGAGGTGTTGGTGTTGACGTTGAGCGGTCCGGTCAGGTTGACGTTGGTGAGCGTCTGGTTGCCGAGGATGCCGCGGATCAGCCCGCCGTTGATGGCCTCGATCTCACCCCCGGAGATACCGGCGGTGAAGAGATCAACCAGGCCGCCGTCGGCGGAGACGACGGCGCCCGGCGCCTGCGTGATCGTGATGCCGGTGATCGACATCGTGCCGGTGTTGGAGGCGCGCATGACCGCGTTGTTGGTCTTTCCGTTCGAGTTGAGCGCCAGCGTGAGGCCGGCGAAGTCGGCGTCCACGAGGCCGTTATTGACCAGCGGCGTGGTGATCTGTCCGCGCCCGTGGATGGTGTGGCTCGAGCCGTTGGTGACCACAGCGCCCACCGAGTTGGTGAGCTGGCCCGCGCTGAAGCTACCGTTCAGGAGGATGTCTCCGGGCCCGTCGATGAGCACCGATGTCGAGGCGTTGAGCGTCGTCGTGAACGAGTTGTTGCCCGTCGTGTTCACCACCACGGTGCCCTCGTTGTTCAGCATCGAGCCCGCGAGCGAGATGGTGGTGTTGGTGTTGATGAACAGGTTCCCCTCGTTGGTCACGTTGGTCAGCGTCGATGTGCCGCTGACGTTGCCGAGGAAACCGTCGTTGAAGGTGCGGAGCGTGCCATCCGAGAGGCCGGCGCTGCTGAGATTGACCGAGCCGTCGTCGGCCTCGATGACGCCCGAGGCGCCCTGTGTGACCAGGATGCCGCTGATCGACAGGATCGCGTCGTTGCTCGCGCGCATCGTCCCGTTATTCGTCATCGGGCTCGTGACGAGGCTCAGCGTCTGGCTCGGCTGGTCCGCCTGCACCACGCCCTGGTTGGTGAGCCCCGCCGTGATCTGACCACGCCCGTGGATCAGGTGCGACGCACCGTTCTCGAACGTGCTTGGGCCGGCCATGTGGCCCGTGCCCCCATTCCCATTGAGCAGGATCGACCCGCTGCCGCTGATCACGACCGGCGTTCCCGCCGCCAGAGTCGTGCCGAAGCTGTTGTTGCCCGTCGTGTTCACCAGGATCTGACCGTTGTTCGTCAGCGCGCCCGCGAGCGTGATGGCCGTGTTGGTGTTGATCCCGATCAGCCCCGAGGTGTTGTTGTTGATCGCCCCAGTGATGAGTGTGTTGCCGCCGACACTCACGACCGAGCCGCTGTTGGTCAGTCCGTTTGCGCCCGTGAGCGTCACCGAGTTGCCGGTGAGGTTGAGCGTCGCCGTGGTTGTGCTGATGTTGATCGCGCTGAGCGTCAAGCCCGCGAGGTTCTGCGTGACGACGTAGGTGCCCGCCACGTTCAGACGACCGACCTCGCCGGACACGTCCGGCACGTTGCCCCCCGTCCACTTGGTCGGATCGTTCCAGTTTCCGTTCACGGGGTTCAGCCAAGGGATCGACTGAGCCGCCGCAGGGAGCGCGACCGCAAGGCCCGAAACGGCGGCGACGACGGCGGAACGACGGATCGACATGGCGGAACTCCCATTGAACGCTCTGAGGCAGGCGCAGCCGTCAAAGACGCGTGCTGCGACCTGCGCAACGCGCGATCGAAATCTTACGAGACACACTGTCGATCAGGGTACTTGATCGAGATGCGAACGAACAAGCAAAATCTCCGAGAATCTGGCTCTCTCCAGCCCAGATTCACAAACCAGATCCAATAAGAAGAAACCCCACGGACCGAGAACTCCAGCCATCGGGTCTGCGCAAGCAACCGCACACCCAGAGGCGTGCGACCCGCACCCGCCTCCGAGGGCGTCGAGAAGTCTGCCGCACGGCGCGGGCTGGTTCTGGCACGCTCTCTTGCCAAGGCCCCTGCGTGAGCGGTCACGGACCCATCGCCGTCCCTGTCATGACGACCGCGATGCCGTTGTATGTGCCGTGGATGATCGTCGCCGCCACGATCCAGCGGGCCGCGCCCACAACATCGGGCCTCCGCTTTGTCGCCATCCCCTCGCGCCACGCCCGCGCCAGCCCCATCGCACCGATGATCGAGCATCCCACGTGCAGCGCGACGCACACCGTCCAGCGCCAGACGACGAGCGCCGTCGATGGGCCGGAGATGTACACATTCAGGTAAAGAAGATTCTCGATGACCGCGAACACCAGGCCGGCGCACCCGCCGCAGATCAGGATCTGCGTCGAACCCAGGAACATGTGCGGCTTCCGCTCGACCACATACGTCGGCAACGCGAGCTTGGTCACCTCCTCGATGATCGGTCCCAAGACGACGAGCGCGAGCACACTGAAGAGTGTCTGTCCCGCGCCCCAGAACGCGCCCATCACCGCGAAGGGGCCCGCGCAGAGCGCGATCAGCCCCGTCATCGCCCATGACTTCCCGACATCCCGCTCCGCGAGGCGCGCATCCAGCCAGCGCGCATAGGTCAGCGCATCCCCGGGTGTTGCGCCGGAGAGCGCCGCGCTCGTCGTTGGCTCCTCCCACACGCTCGCGTCCGGGTCCGACTCGTGCGGCCGGATCGGTACCGAGCCGCACTCCGGGCAGAGCGCGCCGCTCCCGAGCCCCACGCGGCTGTATCCGCACCGCCAGCACGCCAAGGGGTCGCTCGGTGCCATCCCCGACAGGCGAGTGCCGATCGACGGGTCCAGATAGGGCTCGTTCGTGACATCGTCCGCGCGGGCACCCCGCGCCCTCTTGGGCACTCTGGCCATCACACGGCCCGCGCCGAAGAGCCCGCGCGCCGGTACGCGGTGCCGCTCGCCAGCACCGTCGCCATGATCAACGCCTTCTGCTGCGGGTTGACGGTGCTGCCGGCGATGTCCGTGCTCTCGATGCGCACGTTGCAGATGGCGTCGTAGCCGAGCGACCTCGCCTGGCGAGCCATGCGCAGCACCGCCTCGCGCCTGGCGCGCGACATGAGCGTCTCGATCGAGCGCAGCTCCCCCCCGATGATCTTCTTGAGCGTCGCCAGAAAGGTCTTGAAGTAGTCGCTCGAGACGACGGCCTCGCCGGAGACGAGCGAGGGCGCGTTCGCCTCGGTCGTGCTCCCCTCGGCGCACATCGGGAACTGGCGCAGGTCCGTGATCAGCATCCCCGAGAGCAGCGACTCCTCCTCACGCGCGAGCCGCCTGAGATGGCGCCGCTCGGTGATCTTGCCCGCGCCCAATCCGACCAGCAGCAGCGCGAGCACCCACGCGAAACCGATCAGTGTGTCGAATCCGGGTCCGTAGTTGTTCATTTGGCCGCTCCCTCTCAGGCGTCCTCGGGCTGGACGACCGCCGCCGTGCCATAGGCGTACATCTCCGCCGCGCCGCTCGTGACGCTGCTCGTGCTGAAACGCACGTTCAGGACGGCGTTGGCGCCGAGCTGCTGGGCCTGGGCCATCATCCGCTCGACGGCCTGCCGGCGCGACTCGGTGAGCAGCTCGGTGTACCCCTTGAGCTCGCCCCCGACGATGTTCTTGAGCCCCGCCGCGATGTCGCGGCCGAAGTGCTTGGCGCGGACCGTGTTCCCCTGCACCAGCCCCTTCAACTCGATGACCCGCATCCCCGGCACAATCTCTGTATTCACAACGATCATGGTGTCCTCCGCAGCGCGTGGCGTGTGCGGCCAAACTAGCCGCACCGCAACGATCCCGCAAGCAGTTCGCACATCGCGTGCCGCCCGCCCACCATCATTCGGTACACTCTTGTCATGCTTTCTTCACACGCGTGCATGCTGCTCGTTGCCGGGCTGCTGGCAACTCTCCAGCCCCCTCTCCAACCCCCCGCCCTTCCCCCTTCCCAGCCCCAGGCGCAGCCGCCCCAACGCCCACCGCTCGTCGATCCGCCCCGTCAGCCCGGACAAGGGCCCGAACAGCCGCGCCAGGGCTTCCCGGAACTCGGCCTGCCGGATCCTCCCCAGCCCGGCACCGCCGACGAACCCGTGAACATGCTCGTGAATCCATCCTTCGAGGAAGGGATCGAGCCGTGGTTCAGCTTCGCCGAGCGGAACCCGATCTCGTGGGGCCCCTTCACCGTCTCGGACGCGATGCCCCGCACGGGCGCCCAGAGCGCGGTCCTCGAGATGGACAGCTCCAAGTATCCCGGCAAGACCCGCATCCACGGCGCGATCCAGGAGTTCAAGCCCCGCCACGCACCCGCGACGGTGGGGGGGTGGTACCGCGTCGAGGGCTGGGAACGCGGCACAAAGAAGCAATACCTCCAGGCCGTCGTCATCCTCTGGAACGTCCGCGAGCGCATCCCCGGCTCGCGCGGCTTCGGCAACGTACAGATCGCCTACACGCTCGCCGGCGTCGAAGAACCGCCCCTCTCGATCTCCAATCGCAAGTTCATCCTCAGCGGCCCGCCCGAGCCGGTGCAAACTGAGTGGATCCACTTCGAGGTCCACCCGCGCGAGGACTTCAAGCAGCAGTGGGGCTTCGACTTCGAAGACTTTGAGTACTGCCGCATCCTCTTTGAGGTCCGCTACGACGACCATCAGGAAACCGACGCCCCATCGCGTGGCACCGTCTACTACGACGATCTGTATGCGATCGAGTGATCGTCTCTACGCATACCCACCCACCCGCGTCTCGAACCGCCCATCGAGGCACACCACCAGATACCGCAGCGCATCGGCGATGTGATCGTGGCCGTCCTTGACCGGCCTCTCGCGCGTCTGGTCCTCCGGATCAAAGTGGTACGAACGCATCGCCTCGATCAGCTTCGTGCAGCGTCGGTGCACGAACAGCCGGGCCACACCCGCCGCCGGGCGCAGTCGCAGGCGCACCAGTTCGAGCCCCGCCCTCGTCTCCAGCTTCTTCCACTTCACCCTCAGCCCGTGCTCGCGCAGCAGCTCGATGCTCGAGCGCCCGCTCTGGTCGCTCCGCTGGTTCCCCGCAGGATCGACGCCGAGCCAGAGCGGCGTGGGCCACTCGGACGCCCGGATCGCCTCGATCTGATCGCGCAGCATCGCGTTGTGCTCCACCCGCTCGTCCACCACGTAGAGCGTGCCGCCGGTCGGGTCGTGCACAGCCCACAGCAGCGCGCTGGTGCGAAAGCCGAAGTCCATGCCGCAGTACCACGCCCCGTTCGCGCCGAGCCCGTCGGGGATCTCGCCGACGACGTGTGTCGATTCCTCAAACTCGGGAAAGACCGTCTCACGCCTCGACGGTCGGACGCACAACATCTCCGACGCCCAGACCTCGGCCCCGACGCGCCGCTTGGAACGCTTCGCATCCTCGATCCCGTAGAACCCCGGCTCCTCGCTCGCCCTTGCCGGCGCCATCGCACACTCCGGCTCCAGCGAACACGCCGCTCGCTCGCCCGCTCCACACGCGCACGGCCCGAGCACGTCCGCGATGCCCCACTTGAAGAGCTCCCGCGTTCCCAGCGCGCACGACTCCACCACGCGGTGCATCAACCCGAACGGCATGTGCATCGTGCTCATCGCCTCGATCGATCCCCTCACCGGTCCCGTGGGCAGTTGCTCCGACCGCGTCACGAGCTGCGCCGCCTCCCACACCTCGGGGTCGAAGAGCTCCACCTCGTCGCAGCGCAAGCGATGCACTCGCGTGCCGCGCACCGCCGTCTGCGACTGCGCAAGCAGCTCCACGCGCGAGCCGCTCTCGAGCTCGATCCGGCGCTCCGTGATCCGGCCCCGAACCAGCCCCGACAGCATCGGCCTCCCGAACGCCCAGCGCAGGTGCGCGTGCATCCGCGACGCCTGCTGCAGCGACCCCGCGAGGATCCGCACCTGGATCCCCTCGTTGAACACCATGTCCGCCACCGTCGCCAGCGCACCCAGCAGCGTCTTCCCTCCTCCGCGGCAGGCCCACACCACCGAATCCCGCGCGCGAGTCTCCGCGCCCCCATCGTCGAACGCGTGCCACAGATACTCGAGCGGCCCGCCCGCGTTCCCCTCCCTCGACCGCGAAGGCACCAGCAAGCCCGTTGCGTCACGCACAAACCGCTGCAGGTCGCGCGCGCACGCCGGGCGCGCACCGTCGAAGCGGCGCATCCCTTCCATCCCATCGATCCGTTCATCCACGCGATGGCCCCCCACGGGTTCCATCGCGGAGCGGGAGCCCCACGCAATCAGGCCGTTCCCCGAACCGTCACGCCCGCAGGATCCCGAGCACCCTCAGCAGCGACCGCCTGCGATCCCGGTCAAGCCGCCGGAGCACGCGCAGGATGAGCCGCCGCTCCCCCTCCGACACGAAGAAGACAATCGCCACCCGCGCCCGCTCGCCCCGAGTCCGCTCTTTCATGGGCTCCCTCCCCCGGTTCTCCATGCACGTACACCACCGGGCGCGCGATGATCGATCGTCCCGCGACCGCGCTCCGTTCCACGCGAGCGGTCGAGAGCAGACCGCGCGTCCCCCGCGCCGCGTTCAGCCATCGATCAACCTCGTCGCGCACGAACGCCCGGCGCATCAGTTCCACGGCCCGTTCCGGATCGACCAGGTCGATCGGCGCGATCCCCTCGTGCGCCAAGGCATCGATCAGACGATAATCTCGTGTTGATCGGGCGCACTCGACCACACGCATCCCGCACCGCTCGAAGAGCGACGTGTAACGCCCCATCGCCGCGATCGCTTCCGTCAGCGGCGTCAGCGCGTCGCCCAGATACGTCCGCACCAGCATCGCCCCGACCCCCATGGATCGGCGGCGTGGCTCCACGATCACGCGCGAGATCGTTCGCACGTGCCTGTTCAGCGCAGTCGCCGCATCCCGCCGGCTCATTCGGCCGCTTCCCGCATCACCAAAGAGGTGTGGCCAGGCCCGCTCGCGCCACGCGCCATTCAGCGGGGGAGACGAGACCACCAGCACCCCGATCAACTCGCCTCGCACACGATCCATCGCGCGCAGAATCCGTGCCGGCACACCCGGGGCCCCACCCGCGTAGTGGAAGCGGGCGAGCGCCGCCAGATCCGTGAACGATCCGCGCTCCACCGCGAACACGTCGGTCATCCGCATCACGCCGTCCTCCTCTCGCGCACCGCCCCTCCGAGCGACAGTTCGATCGTCGACTCCGGTTCAAGCCAGGGGAGCACGCGATCATCGTGGACGCACACGACAAGCCGGATGCCGGCGTGCCGACGCACCAGCCGCGCCATCGCGCTCGCCACTCCCCGCGCCGTGACCACGTCGAGCCCGCTCCCGAACTCGTCGATCAGCAACCACACGGTGCCGCCCGGTGCGCCGCGTCGGAGCGCATCCATCGCATCCCGGATCGCGAGCGCAAGCATGTATCGCGCACGCTGCCCATCCGAGAGCTCCCCGGGCCCGAGTCCGAACAGGCGTGGCTCGGCGAGCCCGACCCGCGCGAGCAGCGAGATCGCCTCGCCGAGCGTGGTGTGGGGCATCGCCACAATCGCCTGCTCCGGTCCCGCGCGCTCCCGACCGGCGCGCACGACGCGCTCCCCACCGTTCATCGCCAGCCGCTCCACCTCGTGCAGCAGCGTGCTCTTGCCCGAGCCGCTCGGGCCGACGATCGCCGTGACCCGCGCCCGGCCTGAGACGATCCGCGCCGCACGTCTACGCCATTCACCGCGCCCCGCGCAATGCGATCGGATCGTGTCGTCGATCGAGAGGCCGAACGCCGCCAGTGCGCGCAGCACGCGCCTCGAGACCCGCCCTTCCATCACCTGTGTGCCTGCGCTCATGCCGCGTCCTCCATGCCCCGCGCGAGAAGCGAGACCGGCGCAGGCGTTGCCCGTTCGACGGAGGCGACGAACATCGCATGGACCTCGAGCATCCGTGTCCGAACCGTGTGCATCGGCAGCCGCAGCGCACGAGCCGTCGCACGCATCGAGAGCCCGCGTCCGACGCACGACCGCGCCGCGTCCCGCATCTGGCTGTCCCACAGCTCCGCTCGCTCGAGCACGAACCCGTACATCGCGGACTCGACCCGGGCAATCAGCCGTTTCGTCCGTTTGCGAAGCGCCTCGGGTGATCCACCGGAGAGACGCGCGATCGAGGCCAGCGATCGACCCCTGCCCAGAACCTGTTCGAGCAGCCACTGATCCTCGGGTGCGAGGAGGATCGCGCGCCGAAGCAGCGACTCCACCCGCTCGCGCGCCATCCGCAGCCGAAGATCATGCGTCGCCCCATCGTTCAAGCGCAGTGTGCGTGCGGCCCGCGCCACGCGCACCCCGTCTCCGACTTCTGCCATCGTCCTCTCTCGCATCGGTGACCTCCACCATGAGCACGCCCCGCTCCGGCCGAACCCCGGCCCCACACGGGCGACGCCACAGTCTTGCCACCCTGGGTGGCCCAATGCAAGGGCTTTGTTCGGTGTGTGTGGATTTGCGCGCGCAAACCGCCCCACTCGGGCCCGGCTCACTGACAGACGTCTGTCAGTGGGGGCTCGCGAGCCGGGTTGCTGGGGAGGGTGGGGGCAGATTCGTCGCCGGCCGCCAGATCTGTTGCGGCACGAGGAGGCGAGTCAGTATGTGAAGTTCGCGTTCGCGTCCGACGAGCCCGAGGCGACGCCTCCGGAGTTGCCCGCGACCGCGCTCGAGATCGCCGCGTTCACGACGAAACAGATGTTTCCGGTGGCGATGTCCCAGTTGAGCGTCGTGTTCCCGGAGCATGTGTTCCGCGTGAACAGGTTCCCGGCGCTCGTTGCCCGGATGCCCCAGTCGTTGTCGGTGCAGTTGTTCCCCTCGATGCGGTTGTCCTGGCTCGGAATCAGGATCCCCGCGCCGTCCGACGTGGCCCCGTTCGAGTCGCACAGATTCCCCCGCACCACGCAGTCGTTCAGGATCGAGATCCCGTGTGCGCCGTTCAGCTGCACAACGCAGTCCGCAACCAGACTCGCGCTTCCGACCACGACGCCCGTCCCCGTGCCGCTCGTGACCGTGCAGTTCGACACCGTGGCAGCGGTTCCCGCGTTCACCCCCGTGCCGCCGTTGAGATGCACCACACAGTCAAGTACAGACGAGCCGGTCTGCACCGAGATCCCGCCACTGGCGTTCTGACGCACCGAGCAGCTCGACACGATCGCGGCGTTGCCTGCCGTGATCCCGGAGCCGCCGTTGCCTCGCACCGTACAGCCCGAAACGACGCCGTTCGCGCTGAGAGAGATCCCGGTGCCGGCATTCCCCAGCGCGACACAGTCCCTCACGAGCGCGTTGTTGCTCGTCACGATGCCGCTTGCCCCGTTGGCCGACGCGAGGATGCCCTCGATCAGCGAATCGTCCCCAAACCCGAGTCCGGTCATATTGATGCCGGAATCTCCCCACCCGCGGATCGTGCCGTTCCGGATGATGATCGCGTTGTTGAACCCCTGGCCCGCAATCCCGTTGCCGGAGCCCGCCACGCCCTGCAGCGCGAAGCCCATGAGGTCGATGGTCACATTGCTCGACGCGATCGCGATCCCGGACTTGCCCGTCGCGCCCGTCACATTCCCCGTCAGGTAGTACGACCCCGGCTGCGTGATCAGATAGACGCTCGAAGCGTCCCCCGGTGTATTGGTCGCGTTGATCGCGATCCTGGGCTCAACCTCCGTCAGCGTCTTGCCCGTACTCACCACCGGCCCCGGAGGAGGCGTGATGGGGCCAGCGACGAGTGTGCCCGCACCCAAGAGACCGACGACAGCGAGCACCGAACACACAACAACAGACTTGTTCATGGAGACCTCTGTTCCAAAGCGATGGCAGCGGACGAGAGCTCAAAACGTGAAGTTGGCATTGGGGTCTGTCGAGCCGAGTGATGCGGCGGCACTGTTGCCGCTCACGCCCGCACCGGGGGGCGTGACGACGATGGGCCCATAGGCGTTCCCGAGATTGAACGTCCAGTTTGTGCCGTTGCCCGAGCACGTATTGCGGACGATGATATTGCCGGTGCCGTCGACATCGATGCCGCGATCGGAAGTGCGGCAGGTGTTCCCTTCGATCCGGTTGTCGGACGAAATGGCATGGATCCCAGCCCCATCTCCGCCGTTGCCGTTATTGGCGCAGGTGTTGCTGATGATGAGGCAACCCGAAGCGCACGAGATGCCGTCGCCTGTATTGTCACGGGCTGCGCAGTTAGCGACCGTGCTGCCATCCCCGAGCACGATGCCGGTGCGGGTATTGGCGTCTGCCGCGCAGTTGAGGACCGAACTGCCGCTATTCGCGAGGATGCCGGCACCGGTGACTCCGTTGCTCGTGTTGTTGCCGATGGCCGAGCAACCGGAGAGGGTGCTGGAGTCGCCGGCGGTCAGCCCGGTGCCGCCGTTCGCCGCGCTTGAGCAGGAGTGGATGGTCGATCCCAACCCAGTTCGGATACCTTCCTTTGCGTTGGACCTGGAGTTGCAGCCCGTGATCGTGCAGTGGTCGCCCGCGTTGATCCCAAGGTCGTCGTTGCTTGATACCGAACAGTTCGAGATGGTGCAGCCGCTGTTGACGGCGATGCCATCGGAGGTGTTGTCGGTCGAGGTGCATCCCGAGATGGTGCTTCCGTTGGCCGCGGTGATGCCGTCGCCGCTATTGCTGAACGCCGCACAATCGGCAACTCGGCACCCTACATACGCCACGATGCCTCCTGCACCGGTATTGCCGTTGGCGGTGCACCCGCTCACGACACAGTTGGTCCCGGTGGCGATGCCCCCAGAGCCGTTACCGGAGACGAGGCAGCCGGTGACGCTGGAGTTCGTCGCGACGCTGATGCCAAAGCCGACGCAACCCAGCACGGTCACTTCGGTCACACCAATCGAAGCACCGTTGGAGAAGTCGAGCCCCTCGTCGCCCCAGGAGCGCACGGAGCCGTTATGGACACGCACGCCATTCACACCCACCGTCGCGGAGACGCCATCGAGGGAGCCGGGCACGCCGACCAGGTCAAGCCCCATGAGATCGAGCGTGACGCCGCCGGACGTAATCTCGATCCCGTGCTTGCCCGCCACGCCGGTGATGTTGCCGGTGAGGTAATAGGACCCCGGAGCCGTGACTTTATAGAGCGAGTCGGCATCACCCGGCGTGTTCGTCGCGTTGATCGCCGTCCGCGGCTCAACCTCGGTGAGCGTCTTGTGTGTCGATGCCACCGGCCCCGGAGGAGGCGTGATGGGTCCGGCCAGGGAAGTGACGCTCCAGAGAGCTCCACACACAATCAACAGGCTCGTTCGCTTGAACATCACATGACTCCGAGTCTGGTACTCATTGCCCATCGCCAAATGCCTCCTGCCGTCGCGACTTCCTAGTACGTGAAGTTCGCCCACGGATCGGTCGTCGTGAGGTTGCTCGCGGCGCTGCTCCCCGAGACGGCTGCGCCGCCGGATGCTTCGATATTGACGATCGCCCCATACCGGTTGTTGGCCACGATGTCGTAGTTCGTGGAGTTGCCCGAGCACGTGTTCCGGAGGATGATGCACCCGCCGGAATCAACGTCGATTCCCCTCGTGTTGCCGATGCAGTTGTTCCCCTCGATGCGGCTGTCGGTGCCCATCACGAGGATCCCCGCGCCGCTGCCACCATTGCCGTTCGAGCCGCAGTGATTGTTCAGCACCACGGCTCGTCCGGAGCCTGCGCGGATGCCGTCGAGTTTGTTGAACGTCGCGCTGCAATCCGAGATGTGGAAGTTCAGCGCAGCCGTGTAGCCATACCCGAGGTTCACTCGGGCAGAGCACGACCTGACGACACAGTCCACGTGCATGGCGAATCCGGAGCCGCCGTTGCCAACCGCGGTGCAGTTGCTGAAGACACATGCCACACCGACGCCCGATCCGCCAAAGCCATCCAGGACGTTCTGCTCTGCGACGCATCCATCGAATACACAGGCCGTGAAGAACGCAAATCCGCTCACGGCGTTCAGCCGCGCGCTACATCCGAAGATCCGGCAGACGCTCGATGCCACAATCCCCGTGCCGCCTCGCGACTCGACCGAGCAGTCTCTGATGATCGAGTTGCCCGATGCAACGATCCCATCACCCGAGCCCGAGAGCACCACGCACGACTCGACGACAGAGACATTGCCGACACGGATACCAATCGGCCCGCTTGTTCGGACGACCACTCGCTCGACTCGATGTCCTTCCGCGGCACCTCCCGCTGTCAGATCGATCCCCCCGCCATCCCACGATTCCAGAAAGCCGTCACGCACAGTGACGTGTCGTCGCGCCGAATCCACAGAGATGCCCGCGAGCGAGCCGGCCACACCGATCATCGAGAATCCCATCAGATCGATGGTCACATTGTTCGCGCCGATCTCGATGCCGTGCTTTCCCACCTCACCCGCCACGTTCGACGTCAGGTAGTATGAGCCCGCCTGGGTGATGCGATAGGTGCTATTGGCATCCCCCCGCGTGTTCGCCGCGTTGATCGCGATGCGGGGCTCCACATCCGTCAGCGTCTTGCCCGTGCCCACGACCGGACCCGCAGGTGGCGTGATCGGCCCGGCATGCGCGCTGCGCCCGCCCGCCATCATCGCGCCCGCCGCCAATCCGGCAACGCCCGCAAGCAGCGCGCGTCGCTGCGACGGTAGAGATGATGCCAGCTCCGTGACGCCCTCGTGTGTGCCCTGCTCCATCATCACGCAGTGTCCTTGTTCGAATGGACTCAGTACTGGATGTGTGCGTACTCAGTACGTGAAGTTCGCCCACGGATTCGTCGAGCCGAGTCCCGCCCCGCCGGTGTCGCCGCTGATGGCGACGCTGTTCGGGGATGCGACGATGGGCCCGACCTTGTTGTTCGCCGCGATCTCCCAGTTCGAGGTGTTGCCCGAGCAGGTGTTGCCGGTGATGAGGTTGCCGGCGACATCGATCGTGATGCCTCGGTCCGCGCCGGTGCAGTTGTTGCCCTCGATCCGGTTGTCGGCGCCGGTGGCGCGAACTCCTGCGCCGTCGCTGGACACCTTGCCGTTGCCGGCGCAGTTGTTGGCGTGGATGTAGCCCCCCGAGCTGCATTGGATGCCATCGGCTCCGTTGCTGCTCGCGTTGCAGCCCGTGACCACACCGCGGATGCTGACAAGGATTCCGCGCAGGCCGTTGAAAGTCGATGTGCAGCCCGTCACCAGGCAGTCGGATCCCGTGGTGATGCCGTTGTAGCCATTCTTGTAGGTCGAGCACCCTGTGATGGTGCAGCCGGTGCCGCCGCTGATCCCATTGAGCGTGTTGGAGTATGCCGCGCAGTCCGTGATTGTGCAGCCATCGCCCGTCACGATACCGTGGTTCGCGTTGCTATGGCCGGCGCTGCGGGCGATCACGCCGCCCGCGCCGATCACAATGCCGTAGCGGCCGTTGCCCGAGCTGAGCACGCCTTCCACGCGGCATTCATAGGTGGTGCTCAGGCGGAGACCATCACCCCCCCAGTTGCGGATCGAGCCATTGACCACTGTGATGTTGCGCAGACTGTCGATCGAGGTCCCGATGCCGTCCAGCGAGCCGAAGGCTCCCAGGAGATCGAAGCCATTGAGGTCGATCGTGACGCCATGGGTCGCGATCTCGATCCCCATCTTGCTCGGAACGCCGGTGATGTTGTCGGTCAGGTAGTAGGAGCCGGGAGCGATGATCCTGAACAGCGAGTCCGAATCTCCCCGTGTGTTCGTCGCGTTGATCGCGATCCGCGGCTCCGGCCCCGGCGTGCTCGCCACCGGCCCGGGAGGAGGCGTGATCGGACCGGCCAACGCGTCAGGTGCGCTCCACAGAGCCACACTCGCCACCAACGCAAACACATTCGCTTTCATCATCGCGTGACTCCGTGACTCCGTGACTCCGTGACTCCGTGACTCCGTGACTCCGTGACTCCGTGACTCCGTGACTCCGTGACTCCGTGACTCCCTGACTCCCTGACTTCCTAATACGTAAAGTTCGCATTCGCATCCGTGCTGCCCAGCGTCGATGACGCGCTCGTGCCGCTCACCGCCGCCGTTGCCACGCCCACACGATTGATGATCGGGCCGTAGTAGTTGCTGGCCGCGATGTCCCACTGCAGCGTGTTCCCCGAGCACGTGTTCCTCACGATGATGCTCCCGGAAGAGCTGACCTTGATACCGATGTCCTGGCTCGTGCAGTTGTTTCCCTCAATCTTGCTGTCGGTTGAGGAAACAAGAATCCCCGCGCCGCCCGCCGGATCCTGCCCATTGGATGAGCACTGGTTCCCGAGGATCAGCGACGCCCCAGCCACCTGGATGCCGTTGAGCCCGTTCAGACGAGCCACGCACTCCTGCACCGTCGAGCCGCTCGAAACCACGATCCCGTTCGCGTCGTTGTCCGTTGCGCTGCACCGCGACACCACCGTTGCCGTCGAGCCCTCGATCCCATCTCCGCCGTTGCGATACGCCGCGCAATCCAGAATCGTGCACCCCTCGAACGAGTCGATGCCGTTCCCCGCATTGGTGTGAGCGATGCACGACCGGATCACACACCCCTGCCCCGTGATGCCCACCGCGTTGCCCGCGGCCACGCTGTCGCTGATGACGCTCCCCAAGGCGAGCGCGAATCCGGTGCCGTCGTTGCCCGTCGCGCGGCACTCGGTCACCACGCTCATCTGGCCCGAATAGATCCCGTCGCCGCCATTGGAGGACGCCTGGCAACCCGTGATCTGCGCGATGCTCCCGCCCTTGATGCCGTCCCCGACATTGTCCGTCGCGACGCAGTCGATCACCTCGCTGTTGAACTCCACCACGATCCCGTCGGCGCCGTTGTTGTTCGCGTGGATCCCGACGATCGACCCCTGGGGCGGGTTCCCGGCGTTGTACTCCATCTTCAGGCCGCTACCTCCCCACGACTGGATCATCCCGTTGTGAACACGGATGTTCACGCCGCGTGATGTCGCGATGTTCACCCCGTCCAGCGAACCCGATCCGCCCACCAGCGAGAACCCGTTCAGGTCCAGCGTCACGTTGCTCGCCGTGATCTCGATCCCGTGCTTGCCGCTCGCACCCGCAACGTTCTCACTCAGGTAATACGACCCGCGCGCCGTGATCTTGAACACGCTGTTCGCGTCCCCCGGCGTGTTCGTCAGGTTGATCGCGATCCGCGGCTCAACCTCTGCAATGGTCTTCCCCGTGCTCGCCACCGGCCCCGGTGGGGGCGTGATCGGTCCGGCGATCGCGCCGCCAGCAACGCACACACCGACCGCCGCCGCCGACGCGGCACGCCACACACGCATCCGATTCATTGCCAGACCTCCAGTTCCAGACGGCCCGCGCCTCTCCCAGATCCGACTCCAGATCCGACGAAGATACCCGGGCAGCATCTCCCCACAAAGCACCATCTCGCCCCCACACGCGCGCCCGACGAACATCAACTTGCCCCCAGTCCCCGTGCCCCGCCCCCCTTCTTACCCATCCTGCCAGACTCTCCCCGAAAGTCCTGATTCCGACTCGATCGTGCCCAACCGTCCGCGCGCGCACCCTTGGCCCGCAACCCTCCCCGCCATCCCCCCAACATAGACTGGCATCAGGCCCGCGCACGCCCGCTCAAGGGAGGCCCCGATGACCGCTGCCGAACCGCCCGTTCACGTCTCTTCTCCCCCGCCCCCCGCCCCGGTCCCCTATTCCGAACGCATCGGGGCAATGGACATCGCGCGTGGATTCGCCCTCCTGGGCATCTTCGTCATGAACATCGGGGCCTTCGCAGAGCCCGCCGGCCAGTACATGGTCCCCGTCGACCCCGCCACCGCGACCAATGCAGAGCTCCTCTGGGGCCTCATCACCCACGGCCTCTTCGAGTCCAAGTTCTACACGCTCTTCTCGCTCCTCTTCGGCATGGGATTCATCATCCTCACCGATCGCGTCCAGGCGCGACACTCCTCGCCCACATCCGTCGCGCTCCGCCGCTTCGGATTCCTCGCCGCGCTCGGGCTCATGCACGCCCACCTGCTCTGGTTCGGCGACATCCTCTTTATCTACGCGATGTGCTCGCTCGCCCTGCTCCTCTGCCGGCGGCTGAGCGCGAGGATCCTCATCGCGATCGGAGCCACGCTCACACTCGCCGGCGATTCCATCATCCTCCTGATGACCTTGGCCGGTGTCATCTTCGGGACCGGACAGCCGGCCGCGCCGACCTCCGAGCGCGCCGCTCCCGCCCCCATCGTCACCACAGAGCCAACCTCCGAGCCCGCCCCCGTCGAGCCATCGGCCGTCGAAACACCCCCGACCTCCGAACCAGCCACGACTCCCGATGCAGAGTCGCCCGCCGACACGGCGCCGCCTGCCGACGCCGAACCCTCCGCTGATCCGGCCCCTCCTCTCCGCGGCTGGGCGTTCATCATCGATGCCTTCAAAACCGGAAAGTCCGGCCAATCCGAAGAGTGGTCCGAAGCCGAAACCATCGCCTATCGCGAGGGCCCCTGGATGGACCTCGCCGCGTTTCGCTCCGTGACCTGGGGATTCATCCAGATCTACATCCTCTTTGGAGGAATCCCCCGCATCATCGGCCTCTTCATCCTCGGCGCAGGCCTCATCCGCGCGGACTTCTTCTCTCCGACGCGCCATCGCATCCACGTCGCGCTTATCGCGAGCGCGCTCCTCATCGCCGCGCCCGCCTCTCTCTTCGCTTCCTGGAACCAGATGCACGGATTCCCGCACCAGGGCGGAAAGCTCCCGCCCTCCTTCGTTCTCTGGCAGGGCGTGCACCAGCTCACCGCGCTCCTGATCCCATTGGCGTTCCTCTCGGCCGCCGCGATCCTCTCCACGCGCGCCTCGCGAGCGCCCGACTCCCTCCTCTCACGGTCCCTCAAGCCGCTCGCCTGCACGGGCCGCATGGCCCTGACGAACTACCTCACGCAGACTCTCGTCGGCACCACGCTCTGCTACTTCTATGGCTTCGCGCTCTTCGGCACGCTCGACCCGATCGAGAAGGTCGCGATCGTGCTCGGCACATTCTCCTGCCAGCTCCTCATCAGCACGCTCTGGTTCCGCGCCTTCTCGATCGGCCCCATGGAATGGCTCTGGCGATCCTTCACCTACCTCCGCCCAGTCAGATTCCGATAACGAACATCCGAGAACCTCACATCAGAATTCCGTTTGGGTAGTGCGGCCGAAAAAAGGGCGTTTTGTGGCCAAAATTGGGTGGAAAATACAGAATTCGTCATCGAAAAACACCCCTTCATGCGTAATCTCTGTTATGGCGGCACCCTCATAACGTGCCGGACCGACAAGAGAACCTGAACAGGAGATGAGAACATGTTTCGTGCCCGGCTTACCGCGCCCATCTGGGCCGCTGCTGTCCTTTCCACTTCGTCCGCCTTCGGCTCGATCGCCTTCTCCGGCGATATGAGCGCGAGCACCGAGTCCACCGGATCAAACTACTCCGGCACGCTCAGCTACTCACACATCGGCGGCTCCATCGGCGAACTCACAATCACCGTGACCAATGAGACTCCCGCCCTCATCGGCGGCCGTCTCACCGCCGTCATCTTCCGCTTCGACACCACCGATGGCTCCGCTTCCACGCTCCTGACCTCCAGTTCCGTCGCCGGCATGACCAATACCGGCACCGTGAACGGCGCGCCCTACGGCACGTTCATGGGCGGCGCGGGCACCGGCGGACAGTTCGAGGGTGGCGGCTCGCCCGCGAACGGCCTCGCCATCGGCGCAACCGGCACCTACGTCTGGAAGATCACCGCCTCCGACGCAGCGCTGCTCACCGATTCCTCGTTCACAAACGCCGCGAACCAGCCCAGTCTCCTCGCCCGCTTCCGCGGCCTGGCCGACGGCGGCTCGGATAAGGTCCCCGGCGAGTTCGTCCCCGCGCCCGCCTCGCTCGCGCTCGCCGGCTTCGCCGGTCTCGTCGCGTCGCGCCGTCGCCGCGCTTGAGTCCCCCCGTCCGATGAATTGATTCCCACGCGCAGTGGCCGTGTTCGCACGGCCACTGTGTCTTTTTCGACAAATTGATTATCAGACCACGCCCATTCCCAGCATCACACTGGGTGCCTTTCGCCTCCTACGCCGGATCGAGTTCGTCATTCGCGCGCTTCGATCATCGCATTCCACGCAAAGCCCTTGGTTGTACCGCATGGTGTTCGGTGAGCCCAAAGGCCATTTCCCGGCCCAGCACACTTCCAAAGGAGAACGCCATGAAGACCACTCGCCACGCCACGATCGCCACTGCCACTGCCGCGGTCGCCTGCCTCTGCGGCTCCGCGTCGGCCGACGCCTTCTTCGGCGATGTCGGCTCGAGCGCGTCCCAGACCGGCGCAACGTACTCCGGCACGCTGGCTTACGAGTTCGTCAGCGCCTCAGTAGGCGAGCTCACGATCACCCTCACAAACGACACACCCGACTCCGTCGGCGGCTATCTCACCGCAGTCGCCTTCCGCTTCGACACGCTCGACCCCGGCGCCTGGACCTCGTTGATCTCAAGCTCAGTCGCCGGGCTGACGAACACGGGCTCCGTCAACGGCGCGCCCTACGGCACCTTCGCGGGCGGCATCGGCACCGGGGGCCAGTTCGAGGGTGGCGGGAAGCCCTCAAACGGCGTCGCGCCCGGTGCAACAGCAACCTTCGTCTGGGCCATCCATGCCTTCGATGCCGCGCTCCTCAACGATGCTTCTTTCCTCGATGCCGCCAACACGCCCGGCCTCATCGCGCGCTTCCGAGGCCTGAGCAACGGCGGCTCTGACAAGGTCCCCGGCTTCGCCGTTCCCGCGCCCGCGTCGCTCGCGCTCGCCGGCTTCGCCGGCCTCATCTCATCGCGCCGTCGCCGTTCCAACTGATTCTCACGAACTCATCGCAACGCGCTCAACTCGACGCGCGCGTCGTGCGATGAGAGGTTCGCAGAACTCCTTCAAGGCATGGGCAGTGCTCGGATTGGTCCCCGATCACTGCCTGCTGCCTTTTTAGGCTTCTCGTGTCTCGGGCCCACTGCCCGATGCCCCTCCCCCTGTGGGCATCCTGTGGACGAACACCCCCAAAGCCCCGAATCCCATGGATCCGCTCCGCCCCGTTCCGCCGTAAGATAGAGTCTCTGCCCCGCTCGACCCCAGCCGGGTCGTGCGGCTTGAATACCGCGTCCCGACCACCCGCCGCCCCATCCGCGGCCGATCTTCCGGAGTCCCGACCATGGCCAAGATGTTCTACACCCTCGAGGAAGCCGCCGCAAAGCTCGGAAAGAGCCCCGACGAGGTCAAGCAGATGGCCGAATCCGGTCAGCTCCAGGAGTTCCGCGACCGCGACCGCATGATGTTCAAGGTCGACCAGGTCGACCTCCTCTCCGGTGGCCACGACGACGAGATGATCCCCCTCGCCGACGACGATCTGGAGCCCATGTCCCTCGCATCCTCCGGCTCCGGACCCTCGATGCAGGTCGACAACCCCAAGGACCAGACCGGCATCTCCATCTTCGAGACCGAAGACACCGACTCGGCCGACCCCATGGCCGCCACCCAGATCACAACCTCCCCCTCCGCCGGATTCTCCCCCGGCGACGCGGGTGGCTCCGGCTCCGGCCTCCTCGACATGACCCGCGAGGCCGACGACACATCCCTCGGTGCCGACCTCCTGGAAGACGTCTACGGAGGCGAGACCCAGGCCGAGACCGCCCTGGGCAGCACCAGCCCCGGCGGCACCGGTGAGGCCGCCGCACTCTTCGAGACAACCTCCGCCGCGTCGGACATCACCGCCGCCGCCTCAGCCGCCGCGCCCACCATGGTCCTCGCCGAGGTGATCGATGGCCCCGGCTCCGGACTCGCCGCCGGCCTCTCCATCGGCATGGTCCTCGCCCTCGCCTTCACGGCCGTCGTCATCCTCATGGCCATGACCGGCGGCGGCGCCGCCATCCTCGCCATGGTCGGTGGCAACTTCATGGCCATCGTCGGCGGCCTCGCCGGCGTGACCGTCGTCGCCGCGATCCTCGGCTTCGTCATGCTGAAGAACGCCCGCTGATTCCTTTCCTCAGACGGCCCCGAATGAACTGGTGATTCCAGAACCCACGAATTGAATCCGGGGGTTCTTTCTTTCGCCTTGCCCACTCGATCCCGATGCATCCCTCGCGATCGATGCCCCCAAACACAAACGGGCACGGTCTCTCGACCATGCCCGTCACTGACATCGCTTGAAAGACCGGCGGCTCTCGCCGCCGCCACTCCACTCACGCCGCAGTCGGGCGATCGTCTCTCGGGAACAACGGGATCGGGCCGAGCATGTCCGACAACTCGTCGAGCTGCCCCTGCATCCGATCGATCGTCCCCAGCAACTCGTGCTCAAGGTCCTGCGCCGATCCCTCGGCCATCCGACCCGGCACCGCGCCATACTGCCCGCTCACTCGCGCCCCGATCCGACCACCGAGTCCCGAAGGAAACGGAATGATGTCCTGCAGTCTCGGGTCGTCCTTGATCAAACGAAGCTTCGGCATGTCGCACTCCTGTCCCAGCGGCACGGCTTTGATCGACCGTCCGCCCTCGGAGCTTGCTCCCCGCTCCCAACGATCGAGCATCCATGCCCATCGAAGGTTGCGGATCCGGCACAACTTGCGCGACTTCACGCTCGCACCAAGCGGCCACGCCAGTTATCGGCGATCCGCACGCGATCCTGCCAAGAACGGAACAACTTCGCGATGGCTCACCGCACGTCCGAGAACTCGCGCCGAACGCGGGCTCACGACGGCTCCGACCCCTGCGAACCAACCTCGGATTCCGACGCATGGCGCTTCTTCACGAACCGCGGCTCGGTCCCCGCAATCGTCCGCTGGATGTTCCCACGGTGCTTCCAGATCACCAGCGCCGCCAGCACCGCCGCCACCACAAGGTGAGGCGTCCGCCACCGCAGCGAGTCATCGATCGTCCCGAGCCCCAGCACCGCCAGCGGCACAACCGCCGCTGCCGCCACCGACGCGATCCCAACCATCCGCCACACCTTGAACACCACAATCCACGCCCCAAGCGCGAGCAGCACCGCGCACGTCATCAAGGGCCACACACCCAGCAACACCCCGAACGCCGTCGCCACACCCTTCCCGCCCTTGAACCCCGCGAGCGGCGTGAACATGTGCCCCAGGATCGCCGCGACGCCCGTCAGCATGTGCAGCCACACGCTCGACTCCGCCGCCACTCCCGCATCGTCCCCTCCCCCGAACCGGATCATGCCAAGGAGCACGCCCGCCGCCACCGTTGGCACAAGCCCCTTCAGCACGTCGAGCGCGAAGCAGAGCATCCCCGGCCCGCGCCCCATCACGCGCAAGACGTTCGTCGCGCCGATATTCCCGCTCCCGTGCGCCCGAATGTCCACGCCCTTGGCCCGCGCGATCCACAGCCCGAATGGCAATGAGCCAGAGATGAAGCCGATGATGGGAAGGAAGAAGTGCAGCATCGAAGTCACAAAGTCACGAAGTCACGATGAGATACTCGCCTTCTGCCAATGTCTCCCGCTCTTCTTGTCCTTCTTTCCACCCGTCCGCCCTCTCCGCGATCCTCCGCGTTCAGACGCTTCTTCGCGATCTTCGCGCCCTTCGCGTTCCAACTCTTCACTTACGCAGCCGCTGAAGCACGCCCAGCGTCTGCGCGTACACCTCGTCCGGCCCCTTGCTCGCATCCACCACCGCGTACCGGTCCGCGTGCTTCCGCGCCTGCACCAGGTACCCCTCCCTCACGCGGCACTGGAACTCATTCCCCCGCTGCTCGATCCGATCCGCAAAGAGCGACGGCCCCTGCACCGGCATCGGCTTCCGCCCCTTCTTTTCCACCCCTGACGTCCGCCGCGCCGCCGTCTCCGCGTCAACATCGAAGATCAGCACCAGATCCGGTTTCAGCCGCAGCGTCGCCACGTCGCCGACAGCCAGGATGTCCGCCTCGGGCAGGCCCCCCGCGCTCCCCTGATACGCCAGCGTCGAAGAGATGAAGCGATCGGCAAGCACAAGCTCTCCGCGCGCCATCGCCGGCACCACCTTCTGCTCCACCAATTGTGCGCGGCTCGCCATATACAGCATCATCTCGCAGAGCATCGTCATCTCGCTCGATCGATCGAGCAGGATGTTCCTGATCTGCTCCCCGACCTGCGTCCCCCCCGGCTCGCGAACCTCGCATACGACAACGCCCGCCGCCGCCGCGTCGTCCGCCAGACGCCGATACTGCGTGGACTTGCCGGAGCCGTCCGGCCCGTCGAGGACGATGAACCGGCCGCCGAGTTGCTTGAGGAAAGAGGTGTCCGTCACGCGCCGAGTGTAGGGTGAGCCCGCCCCGCGCTCAATCGCGAAGCCCGATCCGGATGCGTGCGTGGGAGAGAGGCGTTCAACGCGGGGGCGCGCGAGAGGGCGAAGGCCCGACGGAGGAAGGGGGGTTCACCACAGAGCGACTGTGTGTGAGGTCAAGGTTTGATCGATGGTTTTGTGGAGGTCTTTTGTCCCCAGAGCATGTCATCTCGGACGAGCGCGTTGAGGATGGTCAGGAGCTTGCGCATGCACGCGGCCATGGCCACCTTGTGCGGTTT
>CAUJHH010000019.1 GCA_963204725.1 Planctomycetota bacterium | reverse complement strand
TCACCGCGTGGTCGAGCGTGTGGGTCGCGGTGGCCAAACAGGCGCAGGATCTGGCACCGCTGATCGCAAAGGGCCCGGATCGACGCGATTGGTGGTGGTTCGAGCCGAGCGACAAGACGCCGGTCTGGACCGACGACCACGCGAACGTGCTGCAGATGTTCAAGTGGTGAGCGATCAGCCGTCGGTCCGCGGACACGCGAGCGGCGGATCCGCCGTACCCTGAGCCCATGCCAACCCTCGACTACCAGACGGCCGGCGAGTCCCACGGCCCCGCGCTCATCGCGATCATGACCGGCCTCCCGCGAGGGCTCACCCTCGACCTCGATCTGATCAACGGAGAGCTCCTCCGACGCCAGGGCGGCTACGGACGCGGCGGACGCCAGCGCATCGAGAAGGACGTGGTCGAGTTTCTGGCCGGGACCCGGATGGGCAAGACAATCGCGTCGCCCCTCTGCATGCAGGTGGTCAACAAGGACTCGCGGATGGACGATGCCGCGAAGACGCCCCCGGTCTACCGCCCGAGGCCCGGGCACGCGGATCTGGCGGGCAGCATCAAGTGGCTGACGACCGATTGCCGCGAGACCCTGGAACGCGCGAGCGCCCGCGAAACCGCGGCCCGTGTCGCAGCGGGCGCAGTCGCCAAGTGCCTCCTGCGAGAAGTAGGAATCGAGGTCTTCGGCTTCGTGCGCCAGATCCTCGATGCGCGGACCGAAGCCGAGATCACGCCGGAGAACTGGAAGGCCATGCTCGCGGCGCGCGATGCATCGGAGACGTACTGCCCCGATCCATCGGTCACAGAGCGTCAATGTGAGATCATCCGCCAGGCCAAGATCGACAAGGACACGATCGGCGGGATCGTTGAGGCGCACGTCTTCGGGTGCCCGCCGGGGCTCGGCTCCTGCATGGACTGGCGGACGAAACTGGATGCGCGCCTCGCGTACGCCGTGATGGGCGTGCAAGCGATGAAGGCGGTCGAGATCGGGCTCGGACGCGAGTGCGCCAGCCGCCCGGGCTCACTCGTGCACGATCCGATCCGCTTCGATCCGGCACGCAAGTACGAGCACACGCTCGGGTTTCTTCGCGATTCGAACAACGCGGGCGGCACCGAGGGCGGGATCACCAACGGGCAGCCGGTGGTGGTGAAGGCGACAATGAAGCCGATCTCGACGCTGCTGCGCGGGCTGCCTTCGGTGGACCTCAACACAAAGCAGCCGGACATGAGCCAGTATGAACGCTCGGACATTTGCGCCGTCTCTGCCGCAAGCGTGGTCGTCGAGAACGTGGTGGCGTTCGAGATCGCGCGAGCCCTGTCCGAGAAGTTCCCCTCAGACTCAATGGTCGAGCTGAAGCGCGGGATCGAGTCGTATCTGGAGTATGCGAGGTCGCTCCCCCTCGATCCGCCGACAATGACCATCGCCTGAGGCAAAGACCCCGTGCATCCGCGCGAGCGTCCCGGACGGAACTCTCTCGGGAGCCCGTGCCATGGATGGGAAACCAGCGATCGCATCGCCGCGCCGTGTTCTTCGCTCTGTTCGGGCTCTCGGTGCTTCCGGTCCTGCTGACGTACTGGATGAGCGACGCGAGCTTCGGGCTCCGAGTAGGGCTCGCACATCTGCGGGGCTACGACGGCTGCACCTGCGGCGACTGCGCCGATGCACACGGCTTCGGACCGGCGCCGCCCGATATCCGGTGCGGCACCTTCCAACTCCATCGCCGCGCGGCAGTGCGCGATTCACTCTTCGCCTCTTCGCTTCCGCTGTCGCTCTTTCTCGTTGTCGCGGGTGTCGCGCGACGGGTGAAGGCCAAAGGCAATCCCTTGGTCTGCGCCAAGTGCGCGTACGACCTTCGAGGTCTCCCCGGCCCTTGCTGCCCGGAGTGCGGCGAAACACTCGAGCCGGCGGCTCCCGCGCGACCGGACTCATGAACGCGGCTCTGCGAACTCGATCTTCATGGCGCTCAGGCGAGTGTGGAGGCGGGCGCGCCCGGCGATCGGCCACCAGTCGTAGAGAAAGATCTCGAGCGGACGCCACATGGCGACCCAGCCGACGATCACCAGACTCTGCTTGACGATCTCGGCGACCGTGCCGTGCCAGAGCGGCGCGATGGCCTGTGCCGCAGCGATGCACGCCGCGACGAAGAGGAGGCCGATGAGCATACTGAGCCGGCCGACCGCCCACAGGCGTCGGAGCTCGAGCCGAGTCTGATCGGCCTTGTACGCGAAGAAGTTGTGGATCGCCTCGGTGACGCTGGCTCGCTCACTGGGATCGGTGACGGGCGCTTCAAGGTGAAGCACGAGGCGGAGCCGCGAGGCGCGGGTCATCTCGGCGGCCCAGCCCTCGATGAACTGCTCCGCGTCTGCATCAAGGTCCTTCTCGATGAACGGCGATGGATCGAGCGAGTTGAAGAGTTGCGAGATGCTCTTGAGACGGATCTTGATCGTCTCGCGGCTGGAAACTTCGGTCGGTACGTTCTCGGGCTTCACGGTCCACCCTCCGATCAGGCGGGATCTCGATCAGGCGTGCGCTTGGATGCGCGCGTCAAGACCGGCTCGGACGCGCGGCCATTCGTGTCGGAGAATGCTGAAGTAGACGCTGTCTCGCCACGCTCCATCCGGCATCAGCATGTGGCGCCGAAGGATTCCCTCCTGCTGCGCGCCAAGCTTGTCAAGAGCACGCCGGCTCCGCGCGTTGCGGGAGTCGGTGCGGAACGCGACCCGCTCGGCGTAGAGCGTCTCAAACGCATGGGTCAGCAGCAGTCGCTTGCTCTCCGGATTGACGGCCGTGCCGCGTGAGGTTGCGCCGTACCAGGTAAAGCCAATCTCGAGTCCTCGGTGCGCCGGCCTGATGTCGTAGTAAGACGAACTGCCACACGCGAGGCCCGTCGCCAGGTCGATGACGGCGAAGTGGAGGCGACCAGGATCAGAGAGCAGCCGAGCGACGAAGTCGGCCATGTCGGTGACGGCGGAGCCGGCGGGGCCAAAGCTGAAGTACCGGAATGTGTCCAGCGGCGTGCAGGCGTTGAGTTCCGCCGCGTGCGCGAGCGTCAACGGCTCCAGACGCACAAATCGTCCGGTGAGCGTGATCGGCACCAACCATGTCTGTGCGTCGCTCATGGCGAGGCCTTCTCCCGCGCAAGCTCGGCCGCGAGCGCGCCGGCGAGATACGCAAACTGGCCGATGCTGTTATAGACCTGTGCGCTGATGCGCACCGTGCGAGGGCCGTCGGCGACGGACCAGATAGGAACCTGGATGCGCCATCGCCTCATGAGCTCGTCTTGCAGCGCATCGTGGTGGACACTGACCCGCAGCGAGATCCGCTTGCGTGTCGCCTCGTCGTGCGCCGGCAGGACGATGGTGCCGAGGTTGCCGATCATTGAGTCGGGCGCGGGAGGCGCGACCGAGAGCACGCCGCAGATCGTGTCTCGCCCCGCACGCGTGAGCGAGCGGTTGTGCTCGTAGACAGCGGACCATCCGCCGGGCAAGACCGTCGCCATGAAATCGAGCGCGTCTGGAATGGTCAGAAAGGACGTGATGTCATTCGTGCCGACGAAGTCAAACTCCGTGTGCAGCCGCGGGCGCCCGGGTCTTGGCTTCTCGGCAAAGTTGGAGAGCACCATCGGGCGGAAGCCGTCCTGCCGATCGGCGCGGACCCACAGAAACGCGCACCCCTTCGGCGTGCACAGCCACTTGTGGCAGTTGCTCGTGTAATAGCTCGCGCCAAGGGCGTTGAGGTCAAGACCCTCGACAAATCCCGCGGCGTGCGCCCCATCAATGATCGTGCGAACGCCCCTGGCCTCGAGCGCCCGTACCAGGCGCTCCACAGGAAGGATCAAGCCGCTGGAACTGGTGACGTGGCTCAGGAGCGCGGCCTTGGTGCGGGGTGTGACCCCGGACATGATGGCGTCGAACGCGTGGTCGGGAGATTCGATCGGGAACGGGATCTTCGCAATGACTGCGGACGAGCCGACCATGGCGCAGACGTCGCGGAGATTATTGAGGCAGGCGGGATACTCGTGGTCGTTGGCGAGGACCTCGTCGCCCGCGCCCAGAAAGCCCGTGCGCGCCAGATGGTGCAGAACGGTGGCGACGGCGATCGTGGCGTTCGGCACGGGGACAAGATCGGCGGGTGATGCGCCGACAAAGGAAGCCAGCGCGCCGCGAGCGCGATCGATCAGCCCCCACGAGTCCTCGACAAAGAACCGGATGGACTCGGCTTCCATCCGGTTGCGCAGTCGCGTCTGGGCCTGGAGCACCCGCGTCGGACACGCGCCGAAACTCCCGTGATTCAAGAAGCAGACGCTGGGGTCGTGCTGCCAATGCACGGCCAGAGGAGAAGGGAACGGCGGAGAGCCGGCGGGATTCGCGGCGTGGATCGCGCTCATGGCGCGATCCTAGCTGGGGTAGACCTGTGCCGTGCATTGGCGCATGGCACACGGGGATGTGGACGAAACAAAGAAGGCACCGCCTGCGTGGGGCGATGCCGTCGAGGGGAGTGAGTTGGGAGGAGGGACGCGGGCTCAGCGCCGGCGGCGTCCGAGCGCCAGCCCGCCGATGCCGAGCAAGGCGAGAGGGCCCGGCGTCGGGCCGATATCAAACTCGAGGCGGGAGTTGCCGTGGAAGATGCCAGACAGGACCGGGTCGAACTCGTTGATGCTGTAGAACTCCCAGCCAAAGCGGCCCTCGCGAACGATGCCGTTGTAGTCGGAGGTCGTGATGTTGAGGGTGAAGTGACCGCTGGTGCCGGACCAGCCGAGATCGGAGCCCCAAAGCTCGATGTACTCGGAGTTGTCGGGGTTGTCCAGGAGCACCGGAACGGTGAACCCCGAGTAGAAATCGGTGACGTCGAACCCGTTGGTAGGCTCAAAATCGACAATGATGCGAGTCTCGATGATCTGCTTCCCGGCGTTGTCAAAGCCGCCGAATCCTCCATAAAGGCGGGCCCAGCCGCCGGAGACTTCGCCGTCGCCAAACTCAAAGACCACGGTTTCGGTACCGGCAAGCGCCGGGAGGGCCAGGAGCGAAACGATTCCGAGTGACAGCACAGACTTCTTCAAATACAGACTCCTTGTAACGGGGCGTTCCCACGGCCATGCCGGCATGTGCCGACACGGACCCCAAACGCCCCATCCTCAAGATGCCGCAGCGCAGAAAAGTTGCCGGGAAACCGATCGGAATCGGAACGGAAAGTGCGAATCCGGGCGAATGCCCTATCCGTGCCAAGCGTGAACCGTCCACCGGGCTTGGTGGATTCGGAACGGCTGGGTCGCGGATTGCCCCCGAGTTCAGTGGAGGACGCGATAGACCTCGGATTGGTCGGTCACACCCATCTCAACCTTGTGCATGGCGTCCTCGCGCATGGGCTTAAAGCCGGCATCGAGCGCGGCCTCGCGGAGCGAGACCCCGTCGGCGCGGGCCTCGGTCAGGCGGCGCAGGGTGTCGTCGATGTGCATGAACTCGTAGACGGCGAGCCGCCCGCGGTATCCCGTGCCGAAGCAGCGCTCGCAGCGCTGGTGCTCGTTGAGCGACCCCTTGCCGCCGCACGCTACACAGGTGCGCCGGAGCAGCCGCTGCGCCAGAACGCCGAGAAGGGACGACGTGATCAGATAGGGCTCGATGCCGATGTCGATCAGTCGGGGGATGGAGCCGGGCGCGTCATTGGTGTGGAGCGTAGCGAGCACAAAGTGGCCGGTCAGCGAGGCCTGCACCGCGAGCTGCGCGGTCTCCTTGTCGCGGATCTCGCCGACGAGAATGACGTCGGGGTCCTGGCGCAGGAGCGAACGCAACCCGGTGGCGAACGTCACGCCCCGCTTGGGATTGACCTGCATCTGGCTGATCCCGTCGAGGTGATACTCAACGGGATCCTCGATCGTCATCACGTTGCGGGTGGCGCGATCGATGCGTCCGAGCGCCGCGTACAGCGTGGTTGTCTTGCCCGAACCGGTCGGCCCCGTCACGAGCACCATGCCGGTGGGCCGATCGATGACATCCATCAGCGCGCCCTGCATCTGCTTGGTCATGCCGATGTCGTCGAGCGACAGCTGGGTCTGGGTCTGGTCGAGCAGACGCAGCACCAGCCGCTCGCCGTAGACGGTGGGGATGCAGGACAGTCGGATATCAACCTTCCGTTGCCCGACGCGGACGGATGTGTGCCCGTCCTGCGGGCTGTGGCGGTTGGCGATGTCCAGTTCGGTCATGACTTTCATGCGCGAACTGATCGCCGGAGCGAGCGTGGGAGGGGGCGTGAAGGCGTCGTGAAGAATGCCATCGATGCGGAAACGGATGACCAGGCGGCTCTCCTGCGGGTGGACGTGGATGTCGCTGGCGCGGCGCCGGAGTGCCTCGAACAGAATCATGTTCACGAGCCGGATCACGGGAGTCTGGCGCGCGAGCTGCAGCAGATCCGTGGATTGCCCGATCGACCCGGCCGCCGTCTCGATGGCGCGCTCGTCCAGCGGCATCTCGTCGATGATCTCGGTGACGAGGTCGCCCCGCTGCTCGTAGCCCCGGTTGATCAGGTTCTGAACGGCGGCGCGCGGCGCGAGAACGAGGCGAATCGGAGACTGGAGGATCTCCTCAAGCAGAGAGAAAATCGCCGGCTGCATGGGCTGCGCCGTCGCGATCGTGACGCCCATGTCATCGGCCGAGATCCCGGCAACATGGTGGGAGCGCGAGATGGTGCCCGGAACAAGCTCGTAGTAGCGGCTCGCCGAATCCTCAAGCTTTGGCTCGGCCTCAAACGGCATGCCGGTGCGCTTGGCGAGCGTGGCAAGCGCCTGGTGCTCATCGATCGCGAGCATGGAGAGAAGCACGTCCCACGGCTCATCGTCGGAGCCGGGGGCTCGCGCGAGCGCGCGGAGCTGGTCGGCAGAGATGTCAAAGCCGTCGAAGGAACGCGCGAGACGCGTCCACTCGTCGTTCACAAGGGTGCCGGGGGCCTCCAGCGTCTGCTCGCGCACGGCGAGCTGCTTGGCGGTGCCACCGCGGATTGGAGCGCGTCGCTCGGCCATGCGGATCAGTTTCCTTCGATCGGTGCGGATGGTGCGGCGTCGGACGCGATCGGCGCAGGGCGCAGATCGATCAACGGAATGGTCGAGGGCGTGAAGTCGGGGAGCTCGGGGTCGAGTTCGGCCTTCTCGTGAGGCCCCCGCGTCAGCAGGCGGAGATCGTCGAAGGTCTCGTCACGCATGATCTTGGGCGTGATGAAGATGTAGAGGCGGGTCGTCGCGTTGGCCTTGTTCGTGTCGCGGAAGAGATGGCCGAAGAGGGGGATGTCGCCGAGAAGCGGAACCTTGATGACGGTCTTGCGGTTGGTGTCGACCTCGATCCCGCCGACGACGATGGTGAAATCGGTCGGGAGGCTCGCGCTCGAGCTGACGTTGTTCTGGATCCTCGGAGGCGGGATGCCGTCGGAACTGACGCCATCGAACGCCGAGAGCTCGACCTCGTACTCGAGTCGGAGGTATCCGCCCTCGCTGATCCGCGGCGTAACCGTGAGCGTCGTGCCCGCGTCCTCGTAGCCGCCGAACGACTCGACGTCGCGCGAACCCTCACCGCCGCCACCGAGACTCGTCGTTGTCGTCGGCTCCTGGCGGATGGCCGCGATCGTGGCCTCCTCGTTGTCGTTCACCAGCAGTTGCGGCGTCGAGAGGATGCGCGTCTCTGCAACGTTCTGGAGCGCGTGAATGATGATGGGCACCTGGTCGGACTTGATGATCGCCGAAGTCAGGCCGCCGAGCCCGGTCGCGACCGACTTGGGATCGTTCAGGCCGGAGCCGGTTGGGAACGTCGAAAGGCCGAAGTTGGTGTTGACCACGCCGCCCGTTCCGTTGGCATTGATGAGCTGGGTCTCAAAGGCGAGACGGAGCGAATCAGACGTGGTCAGCGAGACGATCTTGGCCTCGATGTAGACCTGTGGACGCCGGAGATCGAGCTTGGAAATGATCTTGGCGAAGTCGCCCTGCTGCGCGAAGGGAGCCTTCACGAGCACCTGGTTGTTGTCGACGTCGGCGATGACAAAGGCGTTCTCCGCGTCGAGCGAGGTGCCCTCGCCCTCCGCGCCCTGGGCCTCCGGACGCTGGAAGTTGCGGTTGCGGTTGGTCTGATTCTGGCGGAACTGGCCGGTACCGGTGTTGAGCAGGGGCGAGTCGGCCGCCGGCGTCGAGCTCTGGAGAAGGCCGAGAAGGATCTCGGCAACGGTCTCCGCGTTCGCGTGGTGGAGCTTGTACTCGCGGATGACGACGCGCTCGCCCTCGGTGTCGAACTGCTTGATGAGCTGGTCGAGCTGGTCCTGCTGCTCCGGCGTCGCGAAGTAGACGATCTGCCCCTTGTACTCGTCCGCGACGAGGACGGTGCCCCCGACCGAGCGAGAGTTCTGCATGAGCTGGCCGGTGTTCGGATCGATCTGGAACTGCATCTGATTCTGGAACTGGTCCGTTGGTCCGGTCTGGATCTTGGTGACCTCGCCGAGGCCGCGCTGCTTCGCAAAGTCCGCGATCTGCCCCGTGGCCGAGCCCGTGAAGTATCGCTTCGCCGTGAGCGTGCTCGTAGCGTCGATGACGCTCAGCAGCGAGCGGATCTGCTCGACCTCATCCGGGCGGCCACGAAACACCAACGCGTTGCCCAGCGGATCGACGCTCAGACGCGACGAGAGATTGTCCAGGAACTTCATCGAGCCCTGCGGATTGTTCGGATCGACAAACTGCCGCTGCTGCGAGCCGGACGAGTTGTCCTGGCCGACCAGAGCGAGGGCACGCTCCCGCGCGACCGGCGCCGAAAGGTGCTTGAGATCCAGGCGCGTAAACGCAACCTTCGCGCGCTCGGCCGCGATCTGCTCGATCAGCGTTTCGATCGCCTTGATGTTTCCGGGGGTGTCCGTCGCGACAATGACGCCGAGATCGTCGAGATAGGTGACGCGAACACCGCCGCCACTGCCGGTCGTGCCCCGCCCACGCATGGCCGCCTCGATCGTCTCTTTGAGGACGCTCGGAACGATGTTCGGTGTGGGAATGATGCGAGTCGTCGCAAGCGCGCCCGCGTCCGAGGCAAAGGTGGACGGCAGATTCTCGATGCGCAGCACATTATAAAAACCGGTCGGCGTCCGGGTCATCCCGTACCCGTGCTGCTCGAGCAGCGAGTTGACCAGCCCGATCAGCTCGTCCTTGTGGACGCTGATGGGAGCGTTAAGCATGACCGTGCCGGTGAGGCCGGGATCAACGCTGACGTTGATCGAGAGCGTGTTGACGAGATACTCGATGAGAGCCGTGAGTTCGATCCCCTCGCTGAACGCGTCGAGCGTGACGTAGTCCTCATCAATGGCAGGAGGCTGGTCGGTCGGCGGCCGGATCTCCGGCTGGGGCTCAATCTGCGGCTGAGGAATCGGATCGAGGCCAGGGCCGTCCTGCGCCGCAGCAACCGGCGCAATCAGAGCAGCACCCGCCAGAATCAGGAGCGTGAGACCGCGTCCGGGGGTTGAGAGCCGTAGGAACCTTGGATCGCGAGTCGCCATTCGAGCCTCCGCATCGATTCCGCCGCGCCGGGCCATAGCACTGCCCATGGCAGCGGGGAATCAGTTATACCCTCTTCAAACTCTGTCCGTTCCGATACTTCCAACGTCTGTGGGTGGCGGGGAACGCCGCACAGCAAGGGATCATCGACCCGATGCACGCTCCATCGCTATCCGACACCCCGAGTTCAAGCGTCCCTCGTGTGGTCAGCTTGCTTCCCTCGGCAACAGAGATCCTCTCCGCGATTGATACCGATGGGTTGCTGGTCGGAAGGTCACACGAATGTGACTTCCCGCCAGAGGTGGCCGGCGTGCCCGTCCTGACGGCCCCGCGAATCGCCCCACGGATCGAGCCGGGCGGTCCGATCGACGCCTCGAGCGATCCGGGCGCGATCGATGCATCCGTCCGGGCCTCGCTCGGTTCCGGCCAATCCCTGTATACGGTGGATGAGGCGTTGCTCGGGTCGCTCCGGCCCGATCTGATCCTGACGCAGGATGTGTGCCGTGTGTGTTCCATCGATCTCGACGCCGTGCAGCGATTGGCGCGCACCCTCCCCGGTCCGCCGCGGGTGGTTTCGCTCAATCCATCGACCATCGAGGACGTTCTGGATGATCTGCTCCGGGTCGCGGGGGCTCTCGGGCCGCCCTGGGCCGAGCGCGGCGATCGCGCCATGGTCGCCCTCCGCGAACGCCTCTTCCGAGCCGAAGACTTCGTGAACCCATACGAAGATGGTCCCGTTGTCGGCTTCCTTGAATGGACCGATCCCCTCTTCTGCGCCGGACACTGGACGGTGCAGTTGATCGAGCGCGCCGGGGGCCGCCATCCCTGGAACACGACCTCGGCCAAACCGGACTCGGGCGCGGCGCTCGGCCCTCAGCGCGGGGCGCGGATCGCCCCGGCGTCCAGGGCCATCACCGCTCGCGAGCTGGCGATGGCGAGCCCGGAGTTCCTCGTGATCGCGCCCTGCGGGTTCTCGCTGGAACAGAGCCGGGCCTGCGCGAAAGAACTGGCCAAGCAGGCGTGGTGGGCGGAACTCCCGGCGGTGCAGCGCGGCCGGGTCGCCGTGGTCGATGGAAACCAGATGTTCAATCGGCCCGGCCCGCGCCTCGTGGACGCCTTCGAGTTTCTGGTGGGCTGGCTGCACGGGCGGCCGGAGTTGATCCCTGCAGGATTCCCGTGGTGCGTGTTGGCGTGAGGCGGACTCGTGTGACGGGCACTCACCTCAGCATGTTGTAGACGATGATGCAGCGGATCGCGGAGATCCCATCGCGCCACGTGATCTTCTTTCCCTCGGCGTACGTCCGCCCCGCGTAGGAAACGGCAACCTCGTAGATGCGGAGGGAGCGTTCGGCATCCTCGTTCCCGGCCCCGTCGGCGTCACCCTCCTTGAGGCGCATGCTGGCGAGTCTGGCGATCAGCTCCGGTTCGATCCCGAAACGGGGCTCAGAAAGAGTGAGCTGCTGCGCGACGCGCCGGGTGAACGCCTTGGTGCAGCACTCAATGTCGGAGAGATTGAGATTCGTCAGCATGTTGCTGAGGAGCGTGATGAGCCGGTTCGCGGTGTAGTGCCAGAAGTAGAGCACGCGATGGGCCCGCCCGAGGAAGCGCGTGCCGATGACGGCGTCGGCCCTCCCTCGGAGGATGGGCTCGAGCGCGTCGGCGTGGTCGGCGGGGTCGTACTCAAGGTCCGCGTCGTGGATCAAGAAAAGATCAGCGCCCTCGGAGAGGGCAGCGTGCAGGGCCGTCCTGAGGGCTGCGCCCTTCCCCTTGTTCTTCTCGTGCCTCACCGCGACCACGTCGGGGCGGCCGCGGAGTTCGTCAAGAATCCTGCCCGTACCGTCGGTGGAACCGTCGTCGACAAGGATCAACCGGCGGCTCAGCGACTCACCCGTTGCGGGGTCGATCGGAGGCGGAACCGCGTCGAGGCGCGCGATGGCAGCCCGGAGCATGCCCTCTTCGTTGTAGACCGGGATCAGGACGGCGAGCTTCATGTGACGAAGAATGTACCGTGTCGACTCGGGTTTGGGGCGAATGCACGAGGAGATCCGCCATGGAAGGCGATAGGAATGCGATCCGGCGGTTGATGGTGCTCGGAGCCATCGGCCTCGCCATAGCAGGCGGTGGGGGGTGCGAGACCTTCGACACCTCCGGCTCAGGCGATTCCTACTCGTATGTCATGGGAGAGATGTCCGCCACCGAGAGCGGCCGCTTACCCGCAGCAATGGAGGCGGCACGGACGGTCCTCGAATCGAGCGGGTATCGCGTCGGCACCTTCACCCGCGACGAAGTGAACGGAAAGATCGACGCCGAGACGGCCCAGGGCCGGACCGCGCGAATCGAGGCGGAGCAAGTCGGCCTCGAGCGGGTGCGGATCCGTGTACGCGTCGGCGCCATCGGCGACCGCGCCGAATCACGCCGGATCCTGGATGCGATCCGCCTACGGCTTTGAAGGGCGCGGCAGATGTAGGGACGCAACGATGCCCAGCAACACACGCGATTGAACGGTCGAAAGCGCCATCGACGCGATCTCCTCGCGCGTCGCCCATGAGATGCCGGGGCGAGCCAGGGTGGTGGCGCGTGCCTCTTTCAGCGTCAGCGTCGGCGACACGAAGACCGTGAACTCGAAGCGACGGTGCGTCGTCTGATGCTCGAAGCGATCGGCCGCGCGCAGCCTGATCGAGGCCGGCAGGCCGAGCAATCGGCGGATGGTTGCGCCGGTCGGTCCCGGCACCTCGTGGTCCGGCGCCGGCTGCTCAATCGTGGGGGCCTGGATCATCGACGCCCACATGCCCCATGCAGGGCGGGTCTCGATGGCGATCCGACCACCTCGGTCGGTGAGCAGCACCGCGATGGCGCGAATGGTCGGCGTCGGCTTCGCCCTCTTCGGCTCCGGGATCACATCCGTCAACCCCTTGGCACGCGCCACGCATGACGCCCGCACAGGGCACTCGTCGCACCTCGGCGACCGCGGCGTGCAGATCGTCGCACCCAACTCCATCAAGCCCTCGGCCGCGAGCGTCGGCCCGGGTCGCCGGCCCGCAAGCGCCACGAACACATCCGCGTGCTCCCGTGCCCATGCCACCTGCTTCGGATCCGACGCGCTCCCCCTTCTCCCATTCAGACGCAGCATCACGCGCGTCACGTTCCCATCGACCATGGCGACGGGTTCGTGGAACGCAAGCGACGCCACCGCCGCCGATGTGTAGGGCCCGATCCCCGGCAGCTCCCCCAACATCTCCGCCTTGCGTGGAAGCTCGCCCCCGTATGACTCGGACACGGCCCGCGCCGCCGCATACAACAACTTCGCCCGCCGGTAATACCCGAGCCCCGACCACAGCGCCAGCACCTCCGGCTCCGCCGCAGCCGCCAGGGCCGCAACCGTCGGGAACCTCGCGACGAACCGCTCGAACGCCGGCGCCACGCGCGCGACCTGCGTCTGCTGCAGCATCAACTCGCTGACCAGAACCAGATATGGATCGCGCCGCGTGCCGAGCGGACGAACCCGCCATGGCATCTCCCGAGCGGTGGCCCTGAACCAGCGGACGAGCGCGAGCGTCGCAGCCGGCCCGCCGGAGGATGGGCGTCCGCGCTTAGTCGCCATGGGAGCCGGCTTGCCGGAGCACATCCCGCACCCCCTGCTTGATCGTGCTCCATGAGGCATCAGGAGACTTGCAGACGGTGATCCAATCGCTGTGGATCAGCACGTTCGTGACGCCGGGGAGCGCAAAGAGCGAGATCGCGAGGGCGTCCGCCGCCTCCGTCGCCTGCTCCGGCTTGAAGTAAGAGCGCGGCGCGTCCGTGATCGCCGCGTCCAGGACGCACTTCAATGCATTCGGATTGGGCGTCGTGTCGAAGCGAACGACTGTCGGGGCCATCTTCGCTCCAATACCGGGGCCGAGGTGCTACAAGTGGTCCGCGAGAACGTAGACTGTTGGGAGGGGCGGGTCGAGTGGCGGCGTTCGGACGCCGCAGTACGGTCGGGCGTGCGTGAAGGCGAGGGTTCGCGGTGATTCCCTTCGAGCGTCTGGGCGATCTGGTTGATCGGCTCTCCACCTATGTCTGGTGGGAGGTTGCCCTTGAGCTCGCATTCATCTGGGTATTCGTCTACGCCATCGCAAGATTCGTGCAGGGAACCAGGGCCGCCGGCGCCCTCAAGGGCGTCCTCGTCCTCTTCCTGCTGCTCACCTTGGGTGCAAAGATTCTCGCGGGCTCCGACGCATTCCCGCGGATCGGTTTCCTCTTCGAAAAAGTACTCGGGGTCATCGCGATCGGCCTGATCGTGATCTTCCAGCCCGAACTCCGCCGCGCCCTGATGAAGCTCGGCGAGGCCCCCCTCAGCTTCCGGGGAACGCCGTCCGAGATCGCCGCAATGGCCAAAGAGATCTCCGACGCCGCCGCATACCTCAGCAAGGCTCGCTTCGGTGCCCTCGTTGTCATCCAGCGACAGGAAGGGTCCAAGGCGATCCTCGAATCCGGCGGCGGCACCCCGATGAACGCGCAGCTCACCTCTCGCCTGCTCCAGACAATCTTCTTCCCCGGTTCCGCCCTCCACGATCTGGCCGTGGTGGTGCGCGGGCAGTCGATCATGGCCGCAGGCGTGCAGCTCCCGCTCGCTGATCCATCAGAGATGCCCGACCCATCCCTGGGCTCGAGGCATCGCGCCGCGCTCGGCGTCAGCAAGGACCAGGATGTCGTAGTCGTCGTGGTGAGCGAAGAAACAGGCGCGGTCCGCATCGCGGAGCGTGGAAGCCTGTCTCAGCCCATGACCGCCGCCGCGCTGCGCATCGAACTGGCCAAGCGCCTTGGAAAATCGCAGCCCGTCGCCGAGGAACGCGACGCCGACGAGCCGGAACCCCTGGTCGACGCGCTCGAGAAGCGGGAGAGTGCGTGATGCTCAAACAGGCGCCCGCGCTTCTCATCGTGACGATCGTGACCGTGGTGATCTGGCTCTTCGCCGAAGGAGAGAACGTCCAGCGCGCGGACGTCGTCGCAACCGTGCAGATCGCGCCGACAACCACCGGAGGCCTGCTGGCATGGGTCGAGTCCGATTCGCCGTGGGACGGCCGTGTATCGCTGAAGGTCTCCGGCTCCACCGTGGGGATCGAGGCCGTCCGGGCACGCCTGCGTCAGCCGATCGTGTTCACACCTGGCATTGAGGGATTCAGTTCCGCGCCGGGAAGCCGCCTCATCGACCTGCGTTCCATGCTGCGCCAGTTCCCGGAAATCCGCGAATCGGGCGTCTCCATCGAGGAAGCCGATCCCCGCTCCATCGCGGCACACGTGGACGTCCTGCAGTCCGTTGAACTCCCTGTCCGCGTCGAGGTGACAGGCGCCGAGGTTGAAGGGTTGCCCGAAGCAAACCCCCCGCGGATCGCCGTCATGGTGCCCAGTCTCGTGCGAAGCCGCCTCACACCCGACTCGGCCCTCGTCGCGCGCGTCGGGGCCGAAGCGGTGCGCGGGCTCGCGAGCGGCCGCCGCGAAACGCTCCCCTCCGTCGCGCTCGACGTCCCGGCCGAACTCGTGGGCGTCCGAGGCGTCCGCATCTCAACGCCGACCGCGCGCGTCTCGCTGACGCTCCGCGAACGCACCGTGACCGAGGTCGTCCCGTCCGTCCCCGTGCAGATCCGCGTCGCCCCCGGACAACTCTCACGGTGGCAGATCACCATCCCCGAGTCCGACCAGTTCCTGCGCGACGTCCGTGTCACCGGGCCCAGCGAAGAAATCGAAAGAATCCGCAAGGGCGAGCTCCGCATCATCGCCATGGTGACCCTCTCGGCCCAGGAGCTCGCGAGCGGCATCACAAGCAAGGCCGCAACCTTCACCGAGCTGCCCACCTCCCTCCAGTTCCAGGTCGAGGACCCGATCGTCAGCATCGAGGTCCGGCCGATCCCCGAGGGCTCGAACGGCGCAACCCCCGGCCGAACAGGGGGTCCGGGCGGCCCCTCGGACGAAGAATCCCGCCCCGCTCCCGACGAAGACTGACCATCGGGCAAGATCCCGGCCCCTTTCGGGCTTCCGGCGGTCCCTTCTCTTTGGACGTGAGCCGCCCTAACCTTCCAGCCCCCCAGACCCCGGACCTCGGTCCGGACCGGGGGACCCTGTCGAAAGAGGCGTGAGCGACACGCCCGGTACCGCAACTCTCCGACGGCGCACCGGCCTTCCGGGCTCAGCGAGGACGCGATCGTGAAGATCAAGACCGACGAAATTGCCAGCGTGATCAAGCAAGAGATCGAGCAGTTCGCCTCCACCCTTGAGGTGTCCGAGGTCGGCCGCGTGCTCGAAATCGGCGACGGCATCGCGCGCATCTACGGCCTGTCAAACGCCATGGCCGGCGAGCTCCTGGAGTTCCAGTCGAGCAAGGGCGCGGTCATGGGCCAGGTCTTCAACCTCGAGCTCGACACCGTCGGCGCCGTCATCTATGGCGACTACCTCTCCGTGAAGGAGGGCGACCTCGTCAAGGCCACCGGCCGCCTGCTCGAAGTCCCGGTCGGCGAGGCCCTCCTCGGCCGCGTCGTCGATCCCCTCGGCCGCCCGCTCGACGACGGAGCCCCGATCCAGACCGACACGTTCCGCAAGGTCGACATCATCGCCCCCGGTATCGCCGAGCGCCAGCCCGTCACCGAGCCCGTCCAGACCGGCATCAAGGCCATCGACGCCATGATCCCGATCGGCAAGGGCCAGCGCGAGCTCATCATCGGCGACCGCAAAACCGGCAAGACCGCCGTCGCCATCGACGCCATCATCAACCAGAAGCAGTACTGGGGCACCCCCGACGCCGTCGTCTGCATCTACGTCGCCGTTGGCCAGAAGGAATCAACCGTCGCCGGCGTCGTCGAGACCCTCCGCAAGGCCGGTGCGATGGACTACACCATCGTCATCGTCGCCGGCGCATCCGACCCCGCCCCCATGCAGTACGTCGCCCCCTACTCCGGCACCGCCATGGCCGAGCACTTCATGTGGCAGGGCAAGGACGGCAAGACTCCCAAGCACGCCCTCTGCGTCTACGACGACCTCTCCAAGCAGGCCGTTGCCTATCGCCAGCTCTCCCTCCTCCTCAAGCGCCCCCCGGGCCGCGAGGCATACCCCGGCGACGTCTTCTATCTCCACTCCCGACTCCTCGAGCGCGCCACCAAGCTCTCCGACGAAAACGGTGGCGGCTCCATCACCTCCCTCCCCATCATCGAAACCCAGGAAGGCGACGTCTCCGCCTACATCCCCACAAACGTCATCTCCATCACCGACGGACAGATCTACCTCGAGCCCGAGCTCTTCTTCTCCGGCGTCCGCCCCGCCATCAACGTCGGCATCTCGGTCTCGCGCGTGGGCGGCAACGCCCAGGTCAAGGCCATGAAGAAGCTCGCCGGCTCCCTCCGACTCGATCTCGCCTCCGCCCGTGAGCTCGAGGCCTTCGCCCAGCTCGGCACCGAGCTCGACAAGGCCACCCAGCGCCAGCTCGATCGAGGCCGCCGCATGGTGGAACTGCTCAAGCAGGGCCAGTACACGCCCTTCCACATCGTCGATCAGGTCATCTCGATGTACGCCGGCACCAAGGGCTTCCTCGACGATGTCCCCGTCACCCAGGTCCGCGAGTTCGAGAAGGCCATGCTCGACCACTTCCAGTCCGCCGGCAAGCCGATCTGGAACGATCTGAACGCCAAGAAGGCCCTCGACGCCGACCTCGAAAAGCGCCTGACCGACGCCATCGCGGCGTTCAAGGCCGGCTGGAAGCCGACGGCCTGATCCGTCCCCGTTTCGAGATCGAACGACAGATATCCAAGAAAACGAGCCGCGCAATGCGGCTCGTTTTTCTTTGAATACCACCCGTTGCGGTGTATATTGGCGCAATCGGAGGTCCGGCGTCCACGCAGCCGCGGACGCTCAGAGAATGGGAGGCAGACAACATGCGTACAGGTTCTTTGTGGGCCGCAAGCGTCCTTCTTTCGGTCCCCGCTCTCGCCGCTCCGCCCGAATACGCCACCAGCGTCACCGCCTCGAGCCCGCTCCTCTGGTATCGCTTCGACGAGGCCAGCGGCAGCGCGATTAACCACGGCTCGCTCGGATCAACCTTCGACGCAACATACAACGGCACGCCCGATCGCTCCGTCGCGACCCCGGGCGGCGACACCGGCGTCGGCCTCAACCAGGGCGACTGGCTCGAATCTGGAGACGTGTCGTCCCTCACCGGCAACCCGACCTTCTCAATCGAAGCAGTCGTGCGCCTCGACGATCCCGGTGCCGCGAATCTCTGGGGGCCCTTCCTCCACTGGGGCTCCGGCGGCACGGGCAAAGAGGTCTACTTCAGCATCCAGAACAACAACAACCTGCGCCTCTACAACGGCTTCTACAACGCCGGCGTCCGCTCCGTTCGGACCTTCCCCGGCAACCTCTGGCTCCACATCGTCTGGACGCGCGTCGGCGCGAACAACAGCGAAACCGGCTCGTCGATGTACGTCAACGGATATCCCATCGCGATCGAGCGCGACACCAACCTCTCTCCCGGCATCGTCGCTGCCGGAAGCATCAACGTCTCGTCGACGTCCTTTCGCATCAACCAGGGCCGCGACGTCATCGGCAGCCGTTACTTCACCGGCACGCTCGACGAGGTCGCCCTCTACGACCGCATCCTGACGCCCGCCGAGATCGAATCACGCGGCACGATCTTCCGCTGCCCCGCCGATTACAACGCAGACATCGGCGTCGACGTCCTCGACTTCCTCGATTTCCTCGACGACTTCGGTTCATGCGAGGGAAGCCCCGGGCCCTGCGGCACGAGCGGCAACGCCGACTTCAACGGCGACACAATCGTCGACGTGCTCGATTTCCTCGACTTCCTCGATGCATTCGGCCAGGGATGCTGAACAAAGACGGGCCGGCGCATCATGAGCTGTCTCGCGCATGAAGCCACTGCCCCGGGCCCGCGCTCTCATCGAACCACCGGCGCTATCAAGAGGCCCCCGCAACCCCTCGATAGACCCCCAGACCCCCGGAATCGCACCGGGGGTCTGTCCTCTTTGCCCCCCCCGTGGCGAAGAAACCCCCATACTCGGCTGGCAAGCCTCAAAATGCGCGGCACACTCCAAGCAGCCGTCAAGCCACACTTCCGGACCCTCGTGCCCGGCCGCTGTTGCTTGCCACCCGCCAGACAGACCCAAGGCGTGCACAGCTCGAAGCCAACGCCATCGAACAGGCACACGAAAGTGGCACCCATGCCCCGCACGCAAGATCAGTCGCTGGCGCTTGAACTCGGGACCTCCAATGGCCTGCCGCAAGAATCAGGCCCATTCGACGCGTACAAGAACGTCCTGCTCGAGAACTCGTATCTCGCATCGCGGGTCGTGGTTCAGCACGACCGAGCGCTGAGCCCTCCGGGGCTGAGGGTGGTTGGGAACAGCAATGTGGGCTCCGGCCGCGCGCCCTTCGTCCTGTTCGATGCGATGGGATTCGACCGGATCGTCGTGTCGCTTCGCTTCACCGCTTCGGCGGGCACCAACGGCTTTGGAGTCTTCTGGACCACCATGTAGAGGATTCAATAGAACACGCGAGATCGCGGCTGCGAATCAGAACAGGGCCGCGATCGAAGAAAGGAAGGGGTCGAAACATGAACCACACAATGACACGCACGCTCGCGCTCGTAGCGGCGTCAACGCTCTTGCTCGGAGGATACGCCATGGCAAGCCCGATCGTCGTGCTGAATGACGGGGAACATCAAGACACGATCGTGTCGCGCGCCGGATACTACATTCACTTGTTTGCAAGCGAGGTGACGCTTGATCCAGTGATCCCCACTGAGTACCCGGAGCCGTATTGTCTGAGTATTTCCTTCGGCTACTCCTTTGGGCAAGTGCGAGGCTCGATCTCGGGAAACGCTCTTCCCGATTGGCCTGTACTGCCCATTCAGACGCCAGCGCTGCTCTCACAAGGCGGCCTAAAGATAAAAGACCAGTACATTGATTCGACGTGGGGATTTGCGGAGCCCGTGTACGATCCCACGTCCGGCGGAACAAATGTCGCACAGATATCGCATGGCACGGGTCCCTTCACAGATTTCAACCTGAACGACTTCACGAATGCAGGCGATATGGCGTACATCGGCTATGCGTCCTCCGACTTCTCGATCTTCGGCTATATGCAGATCAAACGCGTGACCGAAGTGGACTGGACGCTCGTTGGCTACGCTTTCGACACAAGTGGCGACGGCATCCTCGTGGAGGAGTTGTTCATTCCTGATCCGCCCGCTTTGGGTCTGCTCGCAGCTCCTCTGGTAATGCGACCGAAACGCCGCCATGTGAACACTTGACGCCCGCGTCGGTCCCCGTACCGGCCCGCGCTCAGCCGTGCGAATAAAGCCTGTAGGTGAGAAGAAACGGAGTCGAAGGAGAATCCCATGTACCGCACCCGATGCCAGACATCCCGCACGCTCGCGCTCGCCGCGGCGTCAACGCTCTTGCTCGGAGGACACGCCATGGCAAGCCCGATCGTCGTGCTGAATGATGGAGCATCCAAAGACCTCATCATTTCACGGGGCGACTATTACATTCATATGTTCTCCAACGAACTCACTATAGATCCCTATGTTCCCACCGAGTATCCGGCCCACAACTCCGTGCGTATTGCCTTCGACTACATACTGGGTGGCGTGCTCGTGGGAGGGATCTCCGGGAATGCTCTCGCCGAATGGCCCCCGCTTCCCATACCAACGCCTGCATTGGTCTCCCAAGGCGGACTTCGGCTCAAAGACCAGTTCATCGACACGTCGTATGCCTTTGCCGAACCGTACTTCGACCCGACGGATGGCGGAACGAATGTCGCTGCGATTTCGCATGGCACAAGTCCGTTCTCTGATTTCAATCTGAGTACTTTCACTCAGTCGGGCGATATGGCTTACATTGGCTATGCGTCGTCTGACTTTTCCATTTTTGGCTATATGCAGATCGAGCGTGTGACGGAAGTTGACTGGAAGCTTATCGGATACGCCTTCGACACCAGTGGTAGCGGCATTCTTGTGGAACAGTTGGTGGTGCCTGGTCCGTCGATGCTTGGGCTGCTCGCGGCTCCACTCGCGATGAGGTCAAAGCGGCGCGCATAGGACGAATACTCATGACAGCAACCTGGACACTCCTGTCCGCTCCGCGGGTCAATCGCGAAGGTAATCAGATTGAGCTTGAGTTCTCCGTTGCAGACCTCGTTTTTACGCCCAAATACTCGCAATCAGACATTCGAATTCCATCGAGTGATTTACCAAATGATTATGGTCCATTGGTTGGATGGCGAGCGAACGAAACAGCGTTCCGTCAGTTTCTGCAAATTCCCAATGCACCAGTCACTGACGAGCCCAAGTTGTTCTCGGCGACCATCTATTCAATCTCAAAGTCAGGCACTGTTGGGACCATCAAAGCAGCGCTTCGCCTCGTGAAGCGTGCTCAAATCTCGTCTGGAGCGGATCTTCGTCCCGACAGTTCCTTGCCCGCGACGTGGATTATACAGTTGCCGAGCGGGTTTGCCCTACTCAAAGACGGTGGAGACAGCACATCCTCCCGCGAGTTCAAGTTCAGCGATGGCTGGGACGGGTTGGACCTTTCCGAAGCGGCAGAGAATGTAGGCAAGCTGCCCGGATGGAACGGCGCGTCAGGCACGCCCACACTCCGCCTGCAGTGCGATTCATTCGCCGAGCGTGCCAGACGAGCTCCCGATGGAACCGGGATCGATACGGCGATCGACGGCTGGGCGGACCTCCGCTCTACCAGCCCGAACGACCTCACGCAGACACTCCCTGCGGGGCAGCCTGTACTCTTTGCGAACACCCCGACACCACCGGAGCTCCGTTTTAACAAGTCTGAGTCCAAGGGCTCCTTGCTCGGACACACCGCCGATTACGACCTCGTCCAATCCGGTTGCGCCTTCGGCGTCGTCTTCAGGGCCGAGGCCGGCACCACCACCGCCACCCAGCACCTCATCGGACGCTGGAGCGCGTCGCCGCCGACCGACAACGCTTCGACCAGACAGTGGCGTCTGATCTACGAGCGCACCGCTGGCGCGCCGCCCACGCACAAAATCAAGGTCCAGTTCGTCGGCCCGGGCTCCTCGTTCACGGTCAACACGCTCGAAGCGACGATCGATGCCCCCACGGCCAAGACGATCGTCGTCTATCGCGCCTCTGAATCCTCGCCGACAACTGGCGAGCTCTGGGTCAACGGCGTTCTCGTCGCTTCCACGACCACGCTCCACACCAGCACCAACACCGGCGCGAATACACGGCTCACCGTGGGCGGCCGGTACACAGCAATTGTCGACGCTGACAACCCCGCTTCAAACCCGCTCATCGGCACGATGGACCAGTGCTTTGTCTACTCCTCCGCGATCTCCGATGCCACACTCTCCGCCGTCCATCACGAGCTCGCCCGCCGCGCAGCGACAAGCGACGCCCTGGGTGAAGATCCCCGCGCAGCGGCTTCCCCGCCGCCCGAAGGGCGATCCTTGGTGGAGCGGGGCGCACGCCCCCGACTCGTGTCTCGCGCCCTCTCCAGCCCGGCGACTCACGCGGCGGACGCCCCCGACCCCCAACTTTCTCCAATTTCCTATCTCTCGCGCCCCACAGCACTTCCAATACCTGTTCCAACAGGCACTGACAGACGTATGTCAGTGACGCGCCCACCCTGCGCTTGCATCGCCGCCGCCACGTCGTACATTCCTCGTCATGGTCGCTCCAAACAACCTCGCCCCACCCGACGCCCCATCCCACTCTCCAGCAGAGACCGCGCCCGATCCCATCTCGCCCATGCAGCGATGGGCGCACACCCTCGTCCTCGACATCCTCAAGGCCAATCTCCCCCTCCCGCGTCTCGCCGAGCACCTCAACATCCCCTTCGACACGCTCGTCGGCTACATCAATCTCCCCGAGGTCCAGGCCGAGATCGACGCCTACGAGCATCTCATCAGCCTCCGCGCCCGCCTCCTCGGCCAGACCGCGCGTCCCATCTCGCTCCGCAAGCTCCTCGATGTGCTGGAGAGTCCCGCGCCGACTCCAACAGGCCGCGACCCCGATGCCGATCAGCGCACGCTCCATCGCCACGCCGAGCTCATCCGCCGCACCGCAACCACCATCGCCCGGGAAGCCCGCTCCCTGGTTCCGAGGGCCGCCCCGGCTCCCAAGGCCGTGCTCGCGCCCAAGGCCGCGCGCACGACAAAGCGAGCCCCGGAGGCAACCTCGGGTTCCCGATCGCACACCGGTCCAGAGCCCGATCCCTCGCACACCGCCCCGAGCCCGGTGCCAGACTACAACGCGTCCGAGCCCGTGCCGCCAGTTCCCGCCGAGCCCGCGCCCCGCGCCAAGGCGGAACCGGTGCCCGCGCCGCCATCCGACACCGAAGCGCCCAAAGACCACTCCACAACTTCTTCGCCGCCCGGGCGCATGGATAGTCGCCACGCGTTCCAGCGCGCCGACCGCGAGCCCGGCGCGGAGTCTTCACACGCTCCACGCCGCGCCCGTGATCGACCCGCGGCATGACCCGCGCGCCCCGAAGCCCAACCCTCACCAACCCCGCCCCGACCGAGCCCCTTCCATTGCAGGGGCCGCTTTCCATGCGCCGACCTCGCTCCGCACCCATCACGCAACGCGGAGCAGAGAACGAACGAATATCGGACCCGGACGAAACAAGCACATCGTGACGACACCCGCACGCTCTATTTCGCTTCATATGCGCATCTGTCGGGTATATTTGAAGGTGGGCGGCTCTCTGCCGCCATGCACGACGAGAGGAGCGAGAGATGAAGTACTGTGGCGGGGTTGTGTGCGCGATGGTCGGTGTGGGCCTCGGTGCCGGAGTCGCGGGCGCGCAGGTCATCGACGACTACTACGAGTGCGCGTATCGCTTCGTGGAACTCGGCACGCCCCCCGGCGTCCCCTCGCCGCTCGGCGGGCTGGTCTTCAAGGCGGGAGATCCGAACACGCTCCTCATCGGCGGCAGCGCGAACCAGACCGGGGGCAAGATCTATGAAGTGCCCGTCGTCCGCGATACCGATGGACGCGTAGTCGGATTCGGCGCCGCGTCAACGGTGCACGCGGATGCGCCGAACATCGACGGCGGCCTCTTCTACGGGCCGGGCAACGTGCTCTTCTTCACCCGATACTCCATGAACAACATGGGACAGATCAAGCCCGGCTCAACCTCGATGGACCGGGACATCGCGCTCTCGCCGCTGGGCTTCACGAGCTCCGTCGGCGCATCGACAATCGTGCCGGCGGGCTTCATGGGCGCGGGTCGGCTCAAGGTCGCTCCGTACAACTCGGGAAACTGGCACGACGCGACCATCTCGCCGGACGGAAGCGGCACCTTCGATATCTCCGCACCCGCGACAAGCTTCTTCATCGGTGGCGGCCCGGAAGGTATCGTGTACGTCGAGGCCGGCGCGACGCTCTTCTTCACGCAGAGCGTGCTCGTCAGCGAGTACTCGGGTGGCCGGATCGTTTCCTATGAGATCGACGCCATCGGCGATCCGATCCCGAGCACGAGGCGCATCTTCATGAGCGGGCTGGGCGGCGCCGAGGGCGGCACGCGCGACCCGGTGACCGGCGACTTCCTCTTCTCGACGTTCGGCGGAGGCGATCGCGTCCTCGCGGTGCGCGGGTTCAATCCCGACTGCACCGCCAACTACAACCGCGACTGCACCATCGACATCCTCGACTTCCTCGACTTCTTCGATGACTTCTCCAACTGCGAACAGGACGAGGGACCGTGCGGCCAGTATGGCAACGCCGACTTCAATGGCGACACGATCGTGGACATCCTCGACCTGCTCGACTTCCTCGACGCCTTCGGCGCTGGGTGCTGAGCCCGATCGTCAGCCGTCGCTCTCGTCGTCCGGCTCGTTGAGCGTGTCGGGGACGGAGAGATCGGGAACAGACTGGAAGGCGATGCCACCCTTGCCGCTGGAGCGGGCGTCGTGCATGGAGGCGGGATAGACGGTGTGGCGTCCGTACTTGGCGTCGAGCTTGTCGACGGCCTTGGCAAGGGCCATGCGGCGCTGCTCCCCCTGGAAGAGCGCGGCGGCGACGTCGTTGCGGGGCGCGAGATCCATCAGCGTGACACCGACGCAGAGGGGTGTCCGGCCATCGCGCGGCCGCGTCTCCCAGAGCGCGGCGAGGGCCTCGACGAACGTCATGGTGTCAGCGGAGCCGGGCGGCAGCGCGACATCGGTGGACCACGCATTGCGCTTCTTCGGGCCGCCGAGTGCGCCGTTCATGCCGGACTTCGCCGGCGCCGAGCCCCATTCGCTCGATCGTCCGGACGGCCGGAAGCCGTCGCCCGAGGCACGCTCGTAGGGATGACCGTGCGCGCGGTCGGGATCCATGTAGCGGATCCAGATCGAGAGACGCGCCGAGCCATACCCGATGTGACGGAGGCGCGACGCGGCCTTGTTCAGCAGACGAATGAGGATCGCCCGCGCCCGATCGTCGGTGCGGTCATCCGGAGGCAGCACGTGCTGGTGCCCGACGCTCCGCGTCCGCGTCGGACGATCCGGCACGTCATGCCCGCGCAGCCAGTGCCACCACGTGCGCCCGATGACGCTCTCCCACGCGTCTTCGAGCTGGTTGGCGTCGAGCGTGCAGAGGTGCTCGATGGTGCGGATCCCCTTGCGGTCGAGGCGCTCGCGCATGCGCTTGCCGATGCCCGGCAGGTCGATGAGCTCAAGTCGGTAGAGGCAGTGGGGGAGATCGTGGGTGTCGATCACGACGAGGCCATCGGGCTTCATCATGTCCGTGCCGACCTTGGCGAGGAAGCGGTTGGGCGCAATGCCGATGGAGCAGCGGACGACAGAGCCGATGCGCTCGCGGATCGACTGCTTGATCTCGGCCGCGAGCTTCCGCGCGCCGGCGTCGGTGCGCTCGCTCGGCTGCAGGCGGCACGACACCTCATCAATCGAGTGAACCCCCCGCACCGGGATGCACCGCTCGATCGCCTCGACCACGCGATGGTGATACTCAACGTAGAGACGCGGGCGCGACTCGACGAAGACCATGGACGGACACATCCGCCTCGCGTCGCGAACCGACGTGCCGGTCTTGATGCCAATCCGCTTGGCCTCGATGCTGGCGGCGAGGAGGGAGGTGGTGTCGGTAATGACGGCGACGACGCCCATGGGCCTGCCGCGCAGCTCGGGTCGCTCCTGCTGCTCGACCGAGGCGAAGTAGCTGTTGAGGTCGAGATAGAGGGTGGTGAGGGCCATGCGGAATGGCCGATCATAGACCTAACGCAAACGAAAGAAGAATGCAGACGTCGTGGAGAGGCTCGATCTGGTCCAACATGGCACCGGCTTTGCCTCGTGGGCTCCGTGAGAGCTCGTCGCACCCGGCATCAGGCAAGCGACTTGCTGAGGATGATGCTGCGGTAGTTGGTGTAGGGCCACTGCCAGTGCTGGATGAAGCGGTAGCCGCGGTGGGAGTAGAAGTCGGAGAGGCGTGTGTCGGGCTCGGCCATCGAGAGGGCGACATCGGCCTTGCCCAATTCGACGGAGCGTTTCTCAACGGCGTTGAGGAGCAGGCCGCCGATGCCGTGGCCCTGGTGATCGGGATCGACGCCGAAGAGCGAGAAGTGGGCGACCTCGGGGCGCTGGAACCAATCGGGGATGGCGACGCCTTCCTTCTCCTGGAAGAGAATGGTGCCGACGAGGGGGCCGTCGGCACCGAGGGTGGCGACATAGTTCTCGCCGCTCATGGAGCGGACGCGGGTGACGTCAACGGTCTGGCGGCCGGCGAGGGGCTTGAGCCCCATCGCGACCTGCTCGGCGTAGGCGCGATGGAGGAGCGAGGTCAGTTCCTCCATGGAGTCGGAGGGGCGGAGACGCCGGACAATGATCTGGGCGACTGGTTTGGTGGCGGGGGCTTCAAGCATAATCATTCTTCACAAGCATAGTTATGCAATTCGGCCCTGGCCACCCGTGTACGGGGGCCGCGCCGCGCGGAACGGGGATTGTTGGCGCGCCTCACCGCCGGGACGACCCGTGGTCGGTTCGCGGATTCCAACCGATCCCATCGTCATTCCGCGTCGGTGCCGATCGATTTCCGCAGAAACTCCACCATGCGCTGCGAGAAGATGAGGCGGTTGGAGAGCTTGGCGAAGCCGTGGCCCTCGTCGGGGAAGTAGATCTGCTCGGGCTCGTAGCCGCGTGACATGAGGCCGACGGCGAGCTGCATTGCTTCGCCGACGGGCACGCGCGGGTCGTTGAGGCCGTGCGCGATGAGCATGGGGACCTTGATCATCTCGATGTGGTTGATGGGGGAGACGGACTCCAGGAACTCCGAGTCGGTGAGCGGGCCGTACTCGACCTCGCGGAGCTTCTGGCGGTAGCCGCTGGTCTGCTCAAGGAAGGTCTTCATGTTGACGATGCCGACGATGTTGATGCCCGCGCCGAAGAGGGGCTCGGTCTGGTCGCCACGTTCGACGCGCATGCCGTCCTCAACGAGTGTGGCGACGGACATGAAGCCGCCGTAGGAGCCGCCGTAGGTGGCGATCCGTCCGGCCTTGGCGTAGTTGTTGTCGACAAGCCACTTGGCAGCGTCGACGCCGTCGCTGACGGACTTCCAGCGGCCCTTGTAGTCGTCCATCATGTGGTAGGCGCGTCCGTAGCCGGTGCTGCCACGGACGTTGGGCTGGATGATGCCGAAGCCCTGCGCGAGGAGGTACTGATTCTGGGCGCTGAACGTCGGGCGCCACTGGCCCTCGGGGCCGCCGTGGTAGCTGGCGATGAAGGGGATGCGCGTGCCCTCGATGTAGCCGGGGGGAAGGTAGAGAAAGGCGGGGACTTCGAGCCCGTCGTTCGCCTTGTACTTGATGAGCTTGGGGAGTGTGAACTGTGTGAGGTCGATCTCCTGGGTCTCGGCGAGCGTGACCTGGCGCGGCTTGTCGGCGGCGCGGCCCGCCGGAGGGATGCTCCACGTGTAGGAGAGGCCGGGCGTCCTGGCGTTGGAGACGGACCACGTGATGCGATCGCTCTTGAGCTCGTTGACGCCGATGACGCCATCCTCGATCGCGGGGAGTTCGATCTTGTCGAATGAGGGGAGCCGGAAGAGCTGGAGCGTGCCGTAGCCGTCGCGGTTGGTGACGACGGAGAGGAGCGATCGCTCGGTGTTCATGGATGCGCCGTCGATCTCGTAGGCGTCGATCTCGGCGATGGGCTTGTGTGTCGAGCCGGAAGCGACATCCTTCTCGTAGAGCTTTCGCTTGCCGTCTTCGGTGTCGGCGAGGACCAGCACGCTCTTCTCTCCGGGCATGTAGCCGACGAGCGACTGGGCAACGGTGGAGCCCTCCGCACCCTTCATGCCGAGGTCTTTCATGGAGCCGTCGGCGGTGTTCAGCTCGTAGATGGAAGTGTCGGAGATGGATCGGTACTCGGAGACGAGGACACGCGATTTGTCGGCGGTGATGTCGTCGGCTTCCCACGAGCCGGTGCGGTCGAGGAGGCGAGTGGTCTTGCCGGTGGCGAAGTCGTAGCGGTAGAGGTAGAAGTCGCGCTCGCTCTCGGCGTTGCCGCTGTAGAGGAAGCCGGAGGAGTCGGCGAGCCACTTGTTGGCCGCGAACTGGACCTTTGGATTGGAGATGATGGGCTTGATGGCACCGGCATCGCCGGGCGCGGCCTTGGGATCGAGGAGGGAGATCTGCGTGTTCTCGTTTCCTCCCACGGCGTGGAAGAGGAGGATCTTGGAGCCGTCGGGGGAGAGCGAGTAGCCGGAGAGGCCGTCCTTGAAGTCGGTGAGTTTCGTCATCTTTGCGCCGGGACCGGCGGAGGGGCCCTGCACGCGATAGAGCTGCCAGATGCCGTCCGGCCAGTCGCGGACGTAGAGCGTGCCATCGGGGGCGATCGAGGGCGAGCCGGGTGCGCGGATCTTCAGGAAGCGTTCGAGCGGGATGCTCGCGAGCGGCTCGGTGGTGGAGATCGACGCGCCGGCGAGCGGGCGCGCGTCGGGCGCGGGCTGAGCGATGGCGGCGGTGGAGATCGCGAGCGACGCCAAGAGTGTCGAGGCGGTGAGCGTGGGGGAGCGGCGTTGGCTGTGGCGCATGGTTGCGATCTCCTTTGGGTCCAAAGGATACCGCGCAAGAAGCGGATCGGTTCACGGGCAGCGAGAGCCGACTCGGTTAGTTCCCGACTTTGCGGATGCGCTCGTACTCGGCGGCGGTGATTCGGATGACGCTGCCGTGGCGCGTCATCGTGGGGAAGCGGGCGAGCTTCTGGACATCTTCCCATTTGAAGAGATCGGCGGAGCGGATCGCGCCATACCGACTCTCGCGGTACTCGTCGTAGTAGACGACGACGTGGCCGTCGATGATCTGCGCGCTCGGGGCTTCGACCCAGTGGCTGGTGAGCGAGGCGGATGGTGTGCCCCACGGGCCGCGGGGGGAGAGACCCCGGACCATGCGGATCTGCTTTTTCTCCGGCCACTGGCGTTCGTCCTTGTAGAAGAGGAGCCATCGTCCGGGGTCGTTCGGTGTTGCGGGACCAGCACTGGGAACGTCCATGATGCTCTCGGAGCCGGGATCGCGGGCGATGCCGCGTGTCATCCACTCGTCGGGGAGACGGAGCCAGGCGGGATCGATGCAGGGATGGCCGGGATCGAAGAGGGGCTCGTAGCGGGAGAGGACTCTGAAGTCCTTGGTGGTTGAGAAGTACATGCGATGGTTGAAATCGGTCTCCTTGGCGGTCTCTGGGTTGAGACCTGCGATGGCGCACGACCACGCGACGACCCAGTGCTGCGCGCCGGGCTCCCAGACGATCTCGGGCGCCCAGCAGTAGTCGAGCTCGACATCGTTCGGCATGACCTGGATGGAGCGGACGCCCTCCCAGGTGACGAGGTCGCGGGAGCGCGCGTATCCGATAGCGCGGCGGTCGCCGGTCTCCCATGTCCATACGCAGTGGAAGAGCCCGTCGGGACCCTGCGCGACGCAGGGGTCGCGCATCCCGTTGGAGACGCCGACGACGGGGTTGAAGAGGGGGCGGTCGTTGTTGGCCGGTTCCCACACGTAGCCGTCCCGCGAGGTTGCGAGGTAGAGCCCGAACTCTCCGGACTTGTTGAACTTTGGGTCGCGGAAAAAGGCGAGGACGTAGTTCTCATCCGCAGCGGGCTCGCTGGTGCGGAGCGTGCGCATGGACTCGGGCATGCGGCGCTGCACGGCGTGGATCTGGGCGTGGCGTTCGTCGGGGTCCGCCGCCTTGCACCCTGCGAGCGCGGCAACGAGCGAGAGCATGGACACGACGAGCAGGCGGGATATCGGTGCCCCGGAGCGAAGGATGGAGCGTGTTGGGTACATGTCCGATCTCCTGTGCGGAACGAGCGGCGTTCGTAGCTTCTCCGTTGAACGATACAGCGTCCGGCGGGTGTTCGCTTCATGCTCCCGAATGTTTCGGCGCGTGGTCGGATCAATTACACTCTGGGCATGGCTGAACACAACGATCGTGTGGGTGGATCGCGTGATGATCGAGGAGCATCGGCCGGCGGTGCCGAGGGCCCGGAGCCGAGCGTGATGGGCGCGCATCATCTTGGCGCGACGCCCTCGACAGTCTCCGGGCAGGGCCGGCCGGCTCCGGAGCGGATCGGGCGGTATCGCGTGCGAGGGGTGCTGGGCGAGGGGGGGTTCGGCGTGGTGTATCTCGCCGAGCAGGAGAAGCCGGTGCGCCGGCAGGTGGCGATCAAGTTGCTGCGGGCCGGGCGCGACAACGAGCAGGTGCTGGCGAGGTTCCAGCGAGAGCGGCAATCGCTCGCGTGGATGGAGCACCCGGGGATCGCGCGGGTCTATGAGACGGCGGAGCTGGAGGATGGCCGTCCGTACATCGTGATGGAACTTGTGAATGGGTTGCCGATCACGAGCTATTGCGATCAGTCGCGGCTCTCGGTGCGTGCCCGGCTGGGCCTGATGCAGCAGGTCTGCCGCGCGGTGCAGCACGCGCACACGAAGGGGATGATCCACCGCGATCTGAAGCCGTCGAACGTGCTTGTGACGGTGGTTGATGGGGAGCCGGTTGCGAAGATCATCGACTTCGGCATCGCCAAGCCGATCGCGCCCCATGAGGGTGAGCAGACGGTGTACACGCAGTTGCATCAGATCGTCGGCACGCCGGGGTACATGCCTCCGGAGCAGGTCTCTGGGGATCTGGGGCTGGACACGCGGGCGGATGTCTACTCGATCGGTGTGATGCTGTACGAGTTGCTGGCGGGAACGATGCCGCTGGATCCTGCGCTGTTCAAGGGGAAGACGGCGGCGCAAGCGGAGCGGATCATCACGGAGATGGTGCCGCCCCGACCTTCGACGCGGGTGTCGAAGGGCTCGGGGACGCGTGCCGGGGTTGCGACGGCGCGAGCGACCGATCCGGAGCAACTCTCACGGACGCTGCGGGGCGAGCTCGACTGGGTCGTGATGAAGTGCCTGGAGAAGTCGCCGGCGCGCCGGTACCAGTCGCCCGCGGCATTGGATGCCGAGCTTGATCGGTTTCTGCGTGGCGAGTCGGTGGAGGCGGTGCCGCCGTCGATCGGGTACCGAACACGGAAGTTCGCGCGAAACAACAGGGCATTGGTCGTCTCTGTGCTGGCGATCGTGCTCGCGCTGACGGGTGGGCTCGCGAGCATGGCTTACGGGCTGCGGCGTGCGAACACCGCGAACGCGAAGCTCTCTGCCGCACTCGATGAGGTGATCGAGAAGGAGCGGGTGGCCCAGCGCGAGGCGGCTCGATCCGGAGCGTTCTCGAGGCTCTTTGTCGATGACGTGCTCGGCGCGGCGAATCCGCGCAACTCAGACGGGGGGGACATGTCGGTCGGCAAGGTGCTGGACAAAACGGTGGCTCGCATCGACTCGATCGAGGATCCGTCTGTTCGCGCCGACGTTGAGTACAAGGTCGGCTACATCTATGCAGCGCTCGGGCGTAAGCAGGAGGGATACGAGTACCTGGCACGTGCCGTCGCCTACATGGACACGGATCCATCGACGTTGCCTGAGGCGCACGCACGGGCGTTGGTCCACCTGGCCCTCCAATCGCAGAAGCTGGCGAGGGACGATTTCGGCGTTGCGTACCTGCGCCGCGCGACCGAGGTGTTCGTTCGAGCATTTGGGCCGTCGGATCCGAGGGCTCTGGCGACGACGTGTCGGCTCGCGAACGCGATGTGGATGACGGGGTCGCAGGTCGAGGCCACGAAGCTGCTTGAGGAGACAATCGCCGAGTTTGACAGAGTGGAGCCGCCGGGCCATGAAACGGAGGACCATCTGGTTGCGCTGGAGACGTTCGTGCAGGTGTGCCTGGTGCCACAGGGAAGGCGTGACGAGCACTACGCGGCGACGCTTCGCTGCGTGGAAGCGGCGGAACGAATAGGCTCACCGGAAGTTGACCTTGCGGTCTACCTGGGCAATTTCGCGGATGCCGCGGGCCAGTTAGGGAAGACAGACGAGGGGCTTCGCGCGATTGAGCGGGCGCTCGAGATCGACAGGCGGCTGTACGGCGCGGACAGCCTTCAGGCCGCGACGCGGATGTGCATCATGGGAACGATGCTGCTGCGTGTGGGAAGGGGCAACGAGTCGGAGCCGATCGTTCGCGACGCGGTCGCGATCTTTGAGCGGACGATGGGAATGAGATCTGAGGGGACAGTCTCGGCGATCTCCACGCTGGGGATGACGCTGGGCTCTCTCAAGAAATGGGATGAAGCGTCGTTCGAGCTCGGGCGTGCGGCGGACGGATACGAGGCGCTGTTCGGCGCGGAGAGCGTGAGGACGCTTGGCGCTCGCTCGATCCAGGCGGCTGCGTTGACGAATCTCGGGAGTCACGAGGAGGCCGAGCGGATGCTCCTTGATACGGAGCGCCGCGTGCGAGAGCTTGGTGTGGCGGCGCAGATCCAGTTTCTCACGGTGCGCAGGCTTGTTTCGCTCTACGACGCGTGGGGACGCACGGAGGATCGTGATCGATGGAAGATCGAGCTTGATCGAATTAATCCCTCGAATTCACGATGAAAATCGGTTAGACTTCTGGTGCTGACGTGTCGCTGGCGGCGTGTGTGACGCCCCGCCCGGGCACGAGATTGCTGGGAGTTTTCGATGCAACCTGTTCCGTACACCAACGCGATCGCGTTGAAACGCACCATGCGCCGGCTGATCAAGGCGCTGCTCGATGCCAATCCTGCGCCGCCGAGCGGATCGACGGCGAGTTACGCGAGGAACTGGCTCTCGTCCTCGTCCGGCGATCGGCCGGTTGCCGTCAACGCGTGGATGCGTCGGACGCTGACCGACGATTCTCTGGGCATTACCGTTGTTACGCTCACGCCGGCAAACGCGTTGGCGTACGCGGAACTGCTCGATGAGATGGTGGATGACTTGGCACAGAGCGCACAGCCGAGCGATCCGACGCTGGCCGATGCCTGGGCGTGGCTGACGGCCGACGTCGGTGAACCGAACAGCGAGGTGCCGCCGTCCGCTCTGGACTTTGTGGGCGACTCGCTTCCGGCGTGAGAAGGGGCAAAGGGTGCGGCGCGGCGGTGTGGCACCGTGTCTCAGGCGACACGGCGGTCGGTCTCCTGGCGCGAGGGTTGGGCGCGGACCTTGTCGACTTTCGCGTGCTCGAGCCAGCGCGGCGCGCGCACGTTGGCGGGCGTGAGGGGCGACTCGCGCCAATCCTCGGCATTGCGCAAGTTCAACTCACTGGGCATGGTCTTGCGATAGCCCAGAAGGCGGACGACCTCGAGCACGTCGCACCAGGTGGGGAACATGCGGTCGTTGGATCGCTTGAAAGCCTCGATCGCCATGACGAACAGGAACTGCTCGGACGTGAGCTCGCCTTCTTCGGCCGAGCGGGTGAAATCTGAGAGGCGCCGACCGGGGCCGCGGCGGCGTTCGAGTCCGGTTGTGGATTCCTCGGCGGCCGGGGACGGCGCACCGTCGGCGTCTTCAGATTCGTGCTGGCGTCTGGCCTTTTCAAGGGCTTCGGCGATCAGGCGCCGGTCGATTCCGGATCGGCGGTCGACGACCGAGCCGTAGCCCGTCTGGCCGGGAGCACGCTCCGAATTATGGGCGGGGGGTGAGTCCGCGGCGCGGCCGGCGGGTGTGGGATTCTCGGACTGGCGGGCCTTTGAGCGTGTGGGCATGGCGAGTATTCCTCTGCCCGCCCGATCATTCATGAGACTCGGACGGACGATTCAGAGGTCATCGTCATCGTCAAAGTCGGTGCTCTCTTCCGCATCGTCGTCGTCGTCCTCGAGGAAATCGTCGTCGTCCTCGAACTCATCGGCGTCATTACCCTCATCATCGTCGTCGGCGAAAGGATCCTCCTGATCCTCATCTTCGTCCTCATCGGCAACGAGGAGAGGGGAGGCATCGGTCGAAGCCCACCCGCACTCGGGCGAGCCCAGACCGAGGATGGCGAGGAGTTCTTCGGCGGCGTTTGTGGCCGCGAACGGCGAGAGAAGTGTGGTGTCCAGAGGCATCGCGATCGTCCTTCTGCGTGTTCGAGCGGGTGAGACCCGGTGTTGTTCTGGCGCGGGCGGGCGCGCTTCCCATGAGTTCCTACCCTGCGGAGGTCCGACGCCGCGGCGATCTCGCGCGGCCATGATTCGGACGTCCGAGGGTGCGGTCCGCCAGACCGCCCCCGGAACGGCGGTACAGTACCCGCATCATGCATCCTGTCAAACCCCCCCTGCGAGGTTCCTGATTGACCGTGTCCCAGCCCTGCGACCGCAATCCCGGCCCGCCCTCTGCTCACGACGTGTCCACCACTGATGCACAGACCGGTGCGGCGGGTCCTCCCAAGGCCGGCGTGGATCCCATGGCGGCGGTCCTGGGGGCCCTTGTACCGGGGCTCGGGCACTGGGTTCGGGGAGAGCACCGACGGGGTGGCCTTATCTGTGCAGGTGTTGTCGGATTGTTCGTAACCGGTGTGTTTGTCGGCGGAATCGACGTCATTGACCGGAAGGAGAGCCGCGTGTGGTTCGTGGGGCAGGCGGGGGTGGGGCCTGCGGCGTTTGGTGTGGACTGGATCAACCAGAACGTGTTCAAGGGGGTCGATCGGAACACAGGGGCACGACGGAGCGCCCTTCCGGGCGAGACGATCGGTCCCGGAGGATGGATTGAGGTGGCCGCGCCGGATCAGCGCCCGCCCAAGATTCGCAGCGTGGCGAAAGTGAACGAACTCGGAACTTTGTTCTGTGCGGTCGCCGGCATGCTGAACCTGGTGGTGGTCTTCGACGCACTCTTCCCCGGACGGGGCGTGGGTGCTCGGCCTCGGGGGACCAACGGGGGTGCTCGATGATGCACGGCGCAGCACTGCTGCCAGCGTATATCCCGTTCGTCGACCCGATCGACGCCCACCGATGGTGGTTCCTGCTCCTGCTCCCGATGGCCTTCGGCGTGTCGATGGTCTACAAGGCCGTGCGGATGCGATCGCTCGATCGGTACTGGCGGCATGTGTTCACCATGAGCGCATCGATCGTGATTGGGATCGTTGCGCTCGGCGCGATGACCTATCTGCTGATCGAGTGGGTCGTGCCCGCGATCGCGCCGATGCCCGCGTGAGCGTTGGTGCAGCTCAAAGAAAGGGCCCCGCGCCGGGTTGCGGGGGGCCGGGTGTTCAGGCCAGTTCGATCAGTATGAGTTCGGCGCCGAGAGAGTCGTCGGCGACGATCGAGATCTCTCGCTCGTCGCTGATGAAGGCGCCATCTCCCTCGGAGAGAGCCAGACCGTTCAAGGACACGCCGCCCTTGGCGACGTGCACGAACGCGTGCCGACCCGGGTCGAGCGGATGCGCGACGGATCTTGAGGGGCTCAGACGCGAGGCAAAGAATCTCGCATCCTGATGGATCAGCGTCGGCGCGCCGGAGCCCTGGTGCCCGGCGAGGAGGGCGAGCCGGTCGCGGAGATCCGCGTCGGTGAATTCGCGGTCCTCGTAGGAGGGCTTCTGGTTCTCCTTCTCGGGGAGGATCCAGATCTGGAGGAGCCGGAGCTGCTCGGTGGGGGACGGGTTGAACTCTGAGTGGCGGATGCCGCTGCCCGCGCTCATGCGCTGGATCCATCCCGGCGACAGGGACTTGGCGTTGCCGGTCGAGTCCTTGTGGGCGAGCTGGCCATCGAGCACGTAGGTGATGATCTCCATGTCGCTGTGGGGGTGCTCGCTGAAGCCCATGCCGGCCTTCACACGGTCGTCGTTGACAACGATCAGCGATCGGAACCCGTCGGAGAACGGGGCCCCGTCCCTGAGGGACGAACGCCCGAACGAGAAGGTGTGGCGTCCATCGAGCCAGCCGATCCGAGTCATCGCCCTGTCGTCTGCTTTGCGAAGCGTGATCACTTGAACCTCCTTCTGCGACTCCGGGCATACCGGAGTGGCGAATGATTGTTTCAACAAGTAATTGGATGCGGATCGGCGGTCGGGGTTTCGGTCTTGGCGAGCCGGCTTGTGGACGGTCGGAGCCGTACCGGCCTGAGGCAAAAATGACACCCCGCCGCTGGAGGTCTCAGAGTGCGGCGGGGCGTCTGGGAGGTCGTGTCTGGAGGGCTCGGCGTTCGTTCGGCGAACGGGTGCCCTGTTTGGGCCTGCGTGCTACGGTCCGGCGATTCCGGCTCTCAATGGCACGCGTTCTTGGATGCCGCGGGGGAAGCTTGGTTCGCGTTCGGTTCTGTCTCGGGCGTTGCTTCCGGCGGCCCTGATTCGTCCTTCGTTCCATCACGCGCCAGCACGTTGACTGATCCGCAGTTGTGTGTTGAGTTTTCTTCGAGGCGCGTCATAAGTCTCTGGATATTCATACGTTGCGATTCGGCACACAGTTCTGTGAAACCGAGCGCCGCCAGAGGTCGTTTTCGGACTCGGTGGGTTGAAGATCAGCCCGGTCGATCATCGGGTCGGGGGTTTGCGGACTTTCGCCAGCAGGACGATGAGGCGCGCCAGATCGGCGTCCGCGACGTGTCCCAACTGGCACCGGTGTGCGCGATTCACGGGCTTCTCGAGGAGAGCGAGGAGGTCGAGCCCGGCTTGGGTGATACCCACGCGAACAATGCGACGGTCTTCGGGATCGCGGGTGCGTTCGACGAGTCCGCGCGATTCCAGGCGGTCGACCAGGCGTGTGACATCTGGAACGGGCGTGACCATGTGCTCGCCGATCTCGGAGCAGGTTCGGGCGGCGTCGTCCGCCAGAGCGCCGCGCAGGATGCGAAGGACGTTGTACGTCGCTTCCGAAAGGCCGTGGGGCTTGAGCACACGTTGGAAGTCGGACGCCAGCACGCTCGCCGTGCGCTGGATGGAGAGGTAAGCCTCCTGGGCCGCGCTTGCGAAGGGCTTGCGCTTCCGCACCTCGCGTTGCAGGAGAGACCGAGCGTTGCGGTCGGTCGCCGGGCGCGACGTCGCGCGGCTGGCGGGTGCTTTCTTCGAGGGCCGCTTGCCCATGGGCCGTCCCCTCCACTTGGAACCGGGGCATGGTAGATGTTGCAACAACATCTGTCGCGTGGGGGCATCGGGGCGACGTGGCGGGGTGAAGGGGCCTTCAATGCTCTCGGCGGCGCCACGGGGTTGGCCGCGCTGGAGCATCATGATGATCAACCGTCGTCATCGCCTGATCGCCACCGTGTTCGCGGGACTGGCTGCCTCGTGCGCCCTTGCGCAGGTGTCGCCGGAAGGCGGCGCGGCCGAGCCGTCACCGGATGCGGCTTCGCTGGCGCCTTCGGTTGTGGGCGAGCTTGGACGGGAGTCGTGGATGATCTCTCCCCATCTTCGCTCGGATCTGGCCCTGCGATTTCTGGAACACGTTCCGGACCTCGCGGAACCCGAGGCGAGGACGTTCTGGCGGAACCGGGAGAAGCGGACGGCCTATACGCCCTCGCAGTACGACGCGCTGCCGGAGTCGGAGCGAGAGGAGCTGACCTCGCGGGACTTCCCGCCGTCCTTCTTCTACAACACGGCGTACGGATCACCCCTTGTCTATGCGCGCGTGCTGGATGTCGCGGCGCTCCACGGCGTCGATTCGCTGGAGGGCAAGCGGGTGCTCGATTTCGGGTATGGCTCGATCGGTCAGCTTCGGCTGATGGCGCTCATGGGTGCGGAGGCGCACGGCGTCGACATCGAGATGGCGTTGGCCGCGCTCTACAGTGAGCCGAGAGACACCGGTGCGCTCGGCCGGGGCTCCGTCACGCTCCATCACGGGCGTTGGCCGGCGGAAGAAGAGATCGCCGCGGCGATCGGCGGCGGCTACGACCTGATCACCAGCAAGAATACGCTCAAGGCGGGCTACCTGCATCCGGCTCGCGAGGCGGACCCGCAGCAACTCGTCGTGCTCGGCGTGGAGGATGACGCGTTTCTGAAGGCGGTCCATGACGCGCTGAAGCCGGGTGGGCTCTTTGTCATTTACAACATTTGTCCGCCGCAGAACCCGGCCCCCGGTGACAAGAGTGCGGCTGGGGACACGACATATATTCCGTGGGCGGACGGTTGGAGCCCGTTCTCGAAGGAGCAGTTCGGGGCGGCCGGGCTTGAGGTCCTCGCGTTTGATGTGCGTGACGAGTCGGCCTTGCATCCAGTTTTCCTGGCGCTCGGATACGACGACGGGAAAGGACTAAGGGCCTTGGAGGCGTCGATTTTCGTCTGGTACACGGTGGTCCGACGCCCGGACTGAAGGGCCGTTTGCGCCCGGGCGTATCGGACGTGGATCTGGGGTTGGATATCCGATCGATCGGTCCACGTCCGGGTCGATCTGAGCCCCATTCTCGCTGGTTTGGTCGCGTCTTGGGACGCATGCTGTAAGATTCAGGCATGAGTCGCGGCTTCGGTGCCCGCTCCGAGATCCCCGGTGGGGTTCGGAAGGTTCGATGTGTCCTCTGGACGCCCAGAGGCAAGGCGCCGCCGCGCGAGTTGAAGGCCGAGCTTGGCCGGAAGGGGATCCAGCATCGTGCGTCAGACAATGCGCACGGAGCGATGGCCTTGATCGTCGGTTGGGGGGCGACGGCCGCTGCAGAGCACCGCCCCGTTCGGGTGTTGATCTTGGTCGAGCCCTCGCATCTCGACGGTGTTCGCGAGTTGCTTGGTGCGGCGGAGCGATATGTACCGGAGATCGCGCTCTGGGTCTATTCGGCTGGAGCGAACCCGACGCTGCGTGCGCTCGTTGAAGGTGATATGCCTGCGCCGATTTCCACGCCACATTCCGGGCAGTCGCGAGCAGCGGCGACGAACGGCGAGGCGCGTGCCGTGGCGACGCCCCGCGTCGAGCGTCGGCCGATGCCGCTGCGTCTGGCTGACGGGCCCGCGGCGCCGGTGGCACCGGGCAACGAATCGGCGGGCGGCGTGCGTGACGACGGCGAGATGCCGCACGGGTCGCAGTTGACCGACGAGGAATTGGCGATGCTGCTCGGCGATGAGCCGACGGACGGACATGGGACGGGTCGCGACACGGGACGCGGGAGATAGGCGAGACGAATGAAGGATGCTGGCAGCGAGCGAGGCGGAGCGAGGGTGATCCTGGTCGGACGGACCGGCCTGGATCAGACGCTGCGCGCCCGCCCGGAGATTGAGCTGCTGCGCGTTCGGAGCACGCTCGACGCGATCGGCGAGCTTGCGGCACCGATCGACGACGCTTCGCCGTCGCGAACGGCGATTGTCGTGGGTGCGGAGGCGGCGCCGGATGAGTGCGGCACGCGCGACTTTGTCCGCGCGGCGCGCGATCTCGCGCCCGACGTGGTCGTGCTGGGGGCGGCGGGAGCGTCAAGGGCCGAGGGCGTGTTCGACGGAATCGTGGCGAGCGATTCGGACCTGATGCGGGCGCTCATGGAGCGCGTTGCGCCGACGGAGCCGAGTGCGCCCGCGCTCGATACAGCGGCGTCCGGCTCGCGGGAGCTTCCGGGCGCCGGCGTTGCATCGTTCATCGCATCGGTCTTGAATCGCGGCGGCCCGTCGGTGGGCACCGGAGCTCGCGAACGAGCCTCAAATGGTGTGAGAGCGGGCGGCGTGCCACCCGAGTCATTGCACGATGCGCGCATGGTTGAGACGGTGCTGCGGGGGCATGATGTGCTCGATGTCGCGCTCGGTCTGTTGCGCGATCGCCTCAGGACGAGCGCGGTGTCGTTTGTTCCCGTTCCGACCGCGATCAACGGACGCACGAGCGCGCCGGGGGGCGCGGCACCGGTCGCCTATGGAAACGCGCTGCTCGGCTTTCTGGTCGCTCCCGGTGTCGACTCGGACGTGCTCCTTCCACACGCGTCGTGGCTGGCGGGGTGGCTGCGCCTGCGCGACCAGCACGCCGATCTCCGTCACGCCGCGTTCACCGATGTGACAACCGGCGCGTGGAACCGTCGCTACTTTGATCGATTCCTCGCTTCGGCGATCGACGACTGCCGCGCGTCGAGGCGGACGCTGACGCTGATGGTCTTCGACATCGACGACTTCAAGAAGTACAACGACACGCACGGTCACGGCGCGGGCGACGAGATCCTGTCAGAGACGGTTCGTCTGATGCTGAGCGTGGTCCGGCCGACCGATCGTGTCTGCCGCATCGGAGGAGACGAGTTCGGCGTGATCTTCCACGAGCCCGAGGGTCCGCGCGAGGCGAACAGTCGCCACCCCGACTCGGTGTGCAAGATCGCGCACAGGTTCCAGCAGCAGGTCGGCCGCCATCGATTCCCCAAGCTGGGATCGCAGGCGCCCGGCTCGCTCTCGGTCTCCGGTGGGCTGGCGACGTTCCCGTGGGACGGCTCGACGCCGGAGCAACTGCTCGAGCGGGCGGATGCGAGGGCGCTGGAGAGCAAGCGGACGGGGAAGAACGCTCTGACCCTGGGTCCGAGCGCGATCCGACGCGAGGAGTGAGCGATCAGCGGTCCAGCTCGGCGGCGACGATGTTCAGCGATCCGAGGATCGCGGGAACGTCGGCGAGCTGGTGCCCCTCGGTGAGCTTGGCCATGATCGCGTAGTTGTTGAACGACGCGGCGCGAGTCTTTACGCGCCACGGGCGCGGGCCACCGTCGGAGACAATGAAGTAGCCGAGCTCGCCGTTGGCGGTCTCGTTCGCTCCGTAGCACTCAGCGACCGGGGGCTTCCAGCCGCGGTTGGTCATGATGAGCTCGAAGTGCTGGATCAGGCCCTCGATGGAGCCGTAGACCTCGCTCTTCTTCGGTTTGACCATCTTGGAATCGGCGAAGGTGTCGATCGGTCCCTGCGGGATGTTGTCGATGAGCTGCTCGATGATCCCCATCGACTGGCGGACCTCTTCGCAGCGGACCTGGTATCGCGCGAAGACGTCGCCGTCGGTGCTGATCGGGACCTTGAACTTCACGGCCTCGGCACCCTGTCCGTCCCAGTTGTCGGCGTAGCAGAGGTAGGGCGCGTCCTTGCGGAGGTCGCGCTTGATGCCGGTGGATCGCGCGAGCGGCCCGGTGATGGACCAGGCGTTGGCGTCCTCGGCGGTCATCTTGCCGATGCCGACGGTGCGATCGAGGAAGATGCGGTTGCGGTTGAGGAGGTTCTCGATGTCCTTGATCGCGACGGAGAGATCGTTGCGGAGGAAGTTCTTGACCATTCGCTTGAAGGTCTCCTCATCGGGGAGGTCCTTCATCAGCCCGCCGACGCGCGTCCAGTCCGGATGGAATCGCTGGCCGGAGATGTAATCGCAGATGTCGTAGATCGTCTCTCGCGGGTTGAAGCCATAAAGGAAGCCGGTGAACGCGCCCATGTCCAGGGCCGCGGCTCCGATGCAGAGCAGGTGGTCCTGGATCCGGCCCATCTCGGCCATGATCGTGCGCAGCACCTTGCAGCGGGGCGTGATCTCGATCCCGAAGAGCGTCTCGACGCAGTGGTGCCAGCAGATGTCGTTGGAGACCGGCGAGAGGTAGTTCATGCGGCTGACGATGGTGACGTACTGGTTGTAGTCGAGCGCCTCGCCGAGCTTCTCGAAGCCGGAGTGCAGGTAGCCGATGTGGGGCGTGCAGCGGGCGACGCGTTCGCCGTCCAGTTCCAGGACGAGGCGGAGCGTCGTGTGCGTCGCGGGGTGCTGGGGGCCGAAGTTCAGCACCCAGCGATCGCCGGTGTCCACGTGGTCGGCGAGGTAGCCGGTGGACTCGACATCGACGCCGTAGGACTCGTCGGGACGGAGCGTGTAAGCCAAGCGAAGACTCCAGAATCCGGGGCTGCCGGTCACGCCGGTGTGGGCGGGGCCGGGGAAGGCCCGAAGTATAGGAACCGGACCTCTCCGAGCCGAAGCGTGCGGCTCGAACGGAATGGCGGCGCGGGACGCGCGGCGGAACTTCTCCGGGGCCAGTACCCTCTGTCGATGCGCATCTGCCTCGTCAGCCGCGAGATGGCCCCGTTCTGGGGCGCCGGGATCGGGACGTATGTCGCGTCCATGGTCCGTGCGTGGTCCGCGTCGGGGCACGAGATCCACGTGCTCGGCGTGAACGAGCCGGAGGCGGGAGCGAGGGGGGGCCGGCTCTTTCCGGGCGTGCGATTCCACGACGTGGATCCCCTGAAAGAACTGGACGATCGCACGCTCTGGAGGTCGGAGGTTGCCAAGCGGTCGCAGCAGGTGCGACGGGCGTTGCATCGGTTGCACGCGGCCCATCGGTTCGACTACATCGAGTTCCCCGAGTACTTCGCGGAGGGGGCGTTCGCGATCCGCGGCGCGTGGATGCTTGGCGAGCTTCCGGGCGCGACGCTCGGCGTGCGTCTGCATTCACCGGATCGGTTGTGCCGCGCGTTGAACGCCGATCCCGTGCTGGGTCTCAACCGTCTCTTGACGGACCGGCTTGAGATGGAGTCGGTCGCGCTGGCGGATGTGGTGATCTCGCCGACGGCGTCGCTGCTGGAATGGTGCCGCGAGGAGTTGCGCGCGAGCGGGCAGGCGATCCGCGGGCACGCGTGCGTGGTGCCGTATCCGTTTGACGTCGCGGAGTTTGCGGACCGGGGTGTGCCCTGGACGGACCCCGAGGCCGGGCGAGCGGGGCATCGCGTGCCGGAGATTCTGTACTTCGGTCGCCTCGAGCGGCGCAAGGGCGTCGACTTCCTGATCGATGCGTTCAACATTCTTGCGGAACGAGGGATCGAGTGCGGGCTGCGGATGGTGGGGGGGGACACGCGGACGGGCCCCGGTGGCTCATCGATCCGTGAGCACCTGATCCTGCGCCTCGACGCGTCGGCGCGTGACCGGGTCGTGTTTGAGGAGCGACGCCCACGCGAGGAGCTGATCCCGATGATCCGGGCATCGATCGCGTCGGGCGGGCTCTGCTGCTTCCCCTCGCGGTGGGAGAACTTCCCGAATGTGCTGCTTGAGTCGATGGCACTCGGCGCGCCGGTGGTGGCTTCCGACGCGGGCGGCATGGCGGAGATCATCCAGCACGGCCACTCCGGGTTGCTCTTTGCCTCCGGGGACGCGGAGGCCCTTGCCGACGCGATGATGCTGGTGCTGGCAGACCGCGCCCTGCGCACGAAGATGGGGGCCAACGCCCCCACGCAGATCCGTTCGATGTGCGAGCCCGAGCGCATCGTGCGCGAGACCGTTGCGGCGATTGAGCACGGGAGGTGCTTTCGCGCGGGCCGTGCGATGGCGCAAGTTGAGGTCCAGGACCGGGGCCCACCGGAGGTTGTGGTCGACGCGCCGGCGGCATGGCGCGAGTTGGAAGCGATCATCGGATCCGGCGAGGGGTACATGGTTCTGCTGCGGCGCAGCGGCGCGACGGTCGACCCAGGCGTCGGCGCCGGGGCCGAACGGATTCTGCGGTCGCACCCGTCGGTCGCGGTTGTGACCTCGCACGTGGCGGGCGCGACTGCGCAGGAGTCGTGGATCCCGCTGGGGCTGGATCGCGCGGCGCTCGCAGCGATGGAGCTCTCGGGCCTTGGTGCGCTGGCGTACGTCCGCGTCGAGGCGCTCGCGAGCGTGCGTGCGGCCGTCGATGACGGGCTTGCGGCGCTCGGGCCTGCCGCGGGTTCGAAGGGGCTGCCGTGGGTGATCGCGGCGGCGCTTGGCGCGAAGCGATGGGAGAGCGTTGTTCTTCCGGAGCCGTGGATCAGAGGAGCTTGGCCGGATCAGCCGTACGCCATCGCACCGGGCTCGCATCGTGCGCGGGTGCTTGGGGCGTCGGTGCTCGAGGCGTCGAACGCGATCGGACACGACGCGGCGAGGTTGCTCGCGAGCGTGCTGGCGTCGAGCGGCGGCTGACCCTTGGGATCGCGCGAACCGGGACGAGAGCAATGTCAAAAGAAACAACCGCCCGGCGTTGGAGCCGAGCGGTTGTGGTTGCGTCCGCGAAGGACTATGGACCGAACCGGTCCAGTCGTGTCATGCGATCAGGCGCGACGACGACGGGCGGCGAAGCCGGCGAGGCCGAGGAGGGCCATGGCGCCGGGGGCCGGGACCGGGGTGTAGTTGATCGTGAAGATACCGCCGTCAATGACCTGGTCGACGCCGCTGTCGTTGAAGGAGTCGTAGATCTCGACGTGGAGGATGCCGCTGGTCAGCGTGAAGGGGCCACCGATGAAGCCACCGTCGGAGCCAGCCCAGGTGTTGGCAGCGGAGGTCGAGCCGGAGGAGTCGAGCGAGCCGTCCTGCGTGCCGGGGAAGGTGTCCCAGAAATCGCCGAAGAGGTCGTCGTTCAGGGAGAGGACGAGCTCGGAGCGCCAAGAGGGCGAGGGCGAGGTCCAGGAGATGTCGAACGAGGCGCTGTCGATCGTCGTGCCGACGCCGAGGTTGTAGTCGGCGACGCTGTTGAGGCCGGACTGGTAGCCGCCGTCGGCGGTCCAACCGGTCACGTTGATGACGAGGACGTCAGCGGAAGCCGCGACGGCGAGACCGGAAACGGCGAGAACTGCAAGAGCCTTCTTCATGATGATGCCTCCAGATCTGATCCCGAGCGTTTTGGGAAATTCAGACCGAACTGATGCCCCGCGAAAATAACACCGCACGGCTCACAGGGCACGAGCACGACGGCACACGGAACGCTCGATGGAGGCGAGTTGCGCGGGCTCTCCAACCCAACGCGAGACTTGTCTCTCTCACAAGACCTGTCTCTCTCTCCTACACCAAAGCGAGTGGTACAGACCACCAAGGATCGTTATACCTCGCTTTGTGGAATGGTTCAATGTTTCGACAAGCGATTGTTCAGGTTTTTCCGTCCGTTCGGTCCGAAAGCCTGTTCTGGCAAGTGCTTATTCGGACCTTGCTCGGCCAATCGTCCCATAAAACGTTCAGGTTTCCCCAGAATGATGCCGCGATTCCGAGCGCAGGAGAGTGCGGTTGCGAGCCTGCCCCATCCCCGCAATGACAGAAGGCTGCCCGAACGTGATGTTCGGGCAGCCCGATCGGCTGACGGGGATGATTGATTTCGGAGAGCGGGATCACCGAGCGCGGCGACGGCCGGTCGCAAGGCCAGCCAGACCGAGCATGGCCAGCGCGCCGGGAGTCGGGACGGTGGTGAAGCCGAAATTCGTCACCACGAGCACGCCGGGGCCGAAGAGGCTGTCTTCGGACTCGATCGTGAAGATGAAGGAGTCGAGCGCGCTCACGGCGATGTTCGAGACGGTGCCCGACTGGCCGTTGGTGTCGCTGAGCAGAACCCAGGCCGTGCTGTTGGCATAGTACAGGCCCCGATCGACGCCGTGCTCATCGCTTGAGGAATACGCCCAATCGAACGAGATCAGTCCCGTCTGGGGGACCGTGATGCGAAGGTCCGTCCAGCCGAATGTGTTGGTGCCGTCGTCGGTGCCGACGAGCACCAGCGTGGTCGCGTCGTGCACATCGACGAATCCGTTGCTGGACGAGCCGAGCGACCAGTTGGCCGGGGCGTAGTCACCCGAGAAATCGGCGCAAGCGATCCCGGCGAACACGGCGACGGAAACAAGGGCAAGGACTGATGACTTCTTCATGTCTGATGACTCCAGGCTTCTCACAGCGCAGCCCCATGCGGACGCGACACGCGTCCACAAACGCTGGGGCACACTCGCACCTCCGACACCGAGATCTCCTCGCGCCGCTGGACACGGGGTCCGGGCGACGAGGTGGTCCCGGCTGATACCGAACATCCTCTGGAGAACGCGGTCGGCTACGGGGCACCTTGGTGTGGGCGCGCTGATTCTTTGCAGAGGCATCGGCGCTCGGCCGGTGCCTCGGCTTATCGGACGCAGATGGATTCCGAAGCCTCAGCCCAGGAGACGGGCGAGTGTCGATCGCCCGCTCAGCTTTCGGCGGTCATTCCGCGGACCAGATGGCTGAGCAAGCGGACGCCCCAGCCGGTCGGCCCATCGACGTACATGCCGGCGTTCTTCTCCGCGACGTGCACGCCTGCGATGTCCAGGTGGCACCACGGCACATCCTTCTGCACGAAGTTCGCCAGGAACGCGGCACCCTGGGTCGCGTGGGCCTTCCGATTCGGGTTGCTGTTGAGGATGTCCGCGACCGGCGACTTCATCATGTCGCGGTACTCGGCGTGCGCGTACGGGAGGCGCCAGACGAGCTCGCCGGTGCCCATGGCGGCGCACTCGACCGCTCCGCGGAGCTGGTCGTTCTCGCAGAACAGGCCGGCATAGGTCGAGCCGAGCGCGGTGATGACGCCCCCCGTCAGGGTTGCGAGATCGATGATCGCGCGCGGCTGCTCCACCTCGCACGCCCAGATGAGCGCGTCTGCGAGCACCAGGCGGCCCTCCGCGTCGGTGTTCGTGACCTCGACCGTGACGCCGTTGCGATAGCGCAGAACGTCGTCGGGGCGATAGGCCTCATCGCTGATGGAGTTCTCTGCTGCGGCGAGCAGAGCGATCACGGGAAAGTCGGGCTTGACGACGGTTGCGATGGCGTGCATGGCGCCGATCACAGAGCAGCCCCCGTCCTTGTCGCGCTTCATGCCGACCATGCCGTTGTTGACCTTCAGGGAGAGGCCTCCCGTGTCGTAGGTCACGGTCTTGCCGACGACCACAAGTGGCTTGGCGTTCGGCTTGGCGCGCTTGGGGGTGTACTCGATGCGGATCAGACAGGGCTTGTTCTCGGAGGCCTTGCCGACATTGATCAGCCCGATGAGCTTCTCTTTCTCCAACTCCGCACCCTGGAGAACGCGGACCTTGAGCCCGGCTTTGCGGGCCATTTTCTTCGCCTGATCGGCCATCCATTCCGGCGTCGCCACGTTGGGGGGCGTCTGGCTGAGCGTGCGGGCGAGGTTTGCGCCCTCGGCGACGACGAGCCCCGTCTTCATCCCGGCGGTCATCGCCTTGTCGTCGGATCGAATCGTGAGCGAGGTTCGAGTGGGCTTGGGAGTGCCCGAACCTCTGAACTCGTCGCAGTTCCATGAGAGCAGCCCGATCGCCTCGCCGATCGCCTCTCCGGCGCGGGTGAGGTCGTGGCCCGCCTGTGCGATGGGGCCGGCGAGGGCGAAGGTGGCGACCTGGTCCTTTGAGGCCGCGAGGCGGCGGGCGACCGCAGCGGCGGCGTCGCGGACGGTCTGGAGGGTGCAGGAGGCCTTTTCCCCGAGGCCAACGATCATGACTCGGGCACGCGGGTTGATCCACGCCTCGACGATGCGGCCGACATCGCCGGTTGCCTCCTCACGCCGGAGCGCGGCAGCGACAGAGCCCTGGGGCGCGGCACGCTTGGAGGCGCGGTCGAGGGGCTTTCCCTTGAAATGGCCGACGACGATGATGCCCTTGCCCTTCTCCGAGACGCTGACGCTGTTGAACACTGGCTGGCTCCTTGCGCCGAGGGCGGCGACGAGGTGTTGAGGCGGGGGACGCGGCGGGTGGCGTGGCCGCGCGGGGTGATCGCGAGGGGAATCCTAATCGCTCGAATGTCTCTGGCGCGGGCGTGCGGGCACTTTTGCGGGGACGCACGATCGTGTACCCTGACGACATGGGATGGATGCTGCTGTCTCTGATGCTGAGTGTTCCGGGTCGGCCCACGAGCGAGGAGGCGCAGCCGCCGACGCCGGTGCCTCCGTCTACGGCGCCCGCGCCCGATCCGCTCCCGAAGTCGCCGGTCGCCTTTCCTCATCCGCTGTTGACAGAGATTCTGTTCTCGGTGCCGACAAAGAACGGCGATGCCAATCTCGATGGCGAGCGGCAGACGGCGGGCGATGAGTTTGTGGAGTTGATCAATCCGCACGACAAGCCGATCAAGATCGGCGGCTACACGCTGCACGACGCGGCCAAGCCCGGCAAGTCCCAGTTTCGATTCACATTCCCCGCGTTGACGCTCGAGCCGGGACAAGTGGTGGTTGTGTTCAACGGGCACGAGTCCAAGATCAAGGGCGAGCAGGAGGGAACGATCGGCGACGCGGCCACCCCTCCGCGCCGGCAGCACCCGGAGTTCGGCAACGCGTGGACGTTCACGGCGAGGGCGCCATCGACGCGCGCCGGACTCGCCAACGGTGGCGACTACGTGATGCTTCTCGATCCGCGGGACGTGCCGGTGCAGTGTGTGATCTGGGGAGAGGCGGAGGATCCGAAGCTGCCCGTCGGGCATCGATGCCTTCTCGAGCGTGGGCCGGACGCCGAGGGTGTGAGCATCCAGCGGCGTTCGGTTGAGGGACAGTTCGCGGAGCACCCGCCGTTTCGGGCGGAGGGATTGGGGACGGATTCGCCTCTGATGCCGTACAGCCCTGGTGTGTTCGTGGTGCCGGGGCTGACGAGGCTGGAAGACCTGCCGCCCTATCGGGGCGCTCGGTAGCGTCGGAATACATGGATTGCGCGGGCGTGCGGTGCGGGAGGCATCGGGGGTGTCGGCCGCACATATCCTGTGGGCCCGGTGTGACGCCTGCTTGGCGACTTCCGGGCCGAGTTGGCTGATCCCGGAGACTTGCGATGAACCTGATGAAGCGAAGTGTCGCGTGGGGCGCGGTGGTGGTGGCGGCTTCGGTTGCGAGTGGCTGCGCCTCGGGCGAGAAGGATCAGGGTGCGGACCAACGGCGCGAGCGGATGCCGATGCTCGGTTCGGGCTCCGAGGGGTTCCATGTTGCCGGATATGGCAAGGGGCCGTTTGATCCGCTGGACCTGCCTGCGCCATCGGACGCGCGGCTGGGGTCCGGCGCTCCGGGCCCTGGATACTGGCAGCAGCGAGCTGATTACGTGATCGAAGCCTCGCTCGATCCGGAGACACGGCGTGTGAGCGGGCGCGAGGTCATCACCTACACCAACAATTCGCCGAGCGAACTGGAGCACGTCTGGCTGCACCTGGAACAGAACCTCTATCGAGCCGACAGCGTGGGGGCGCGGGCCGGAGGCGAGGACTTCGGGCTCGGCGGCGTGCCCAAGGACTTTGTCGGCGGCCTGGAGATCGGTGGTGTGCGCGTGGACGGTGCGGACGCGACGCTCAAGATCTATGACACGCTCGGTCGGATCGATCTGGCCCGTCCCCTCGCAGCGAAGGGTGGAACGGTGTCGATCGAGGTCTCGTGGGCGTTTGTGATCCCGCCGAACGGATCGGACCGCATGGGCTTTCAGGAGTCCGGCGATGGCCCGGTGTTCCAGGTGGCGCAGTGGTTTCCGGCCGTCGCGAAGTACGACGATGTGCATGGGTGGAACACGTTGCCCTACATGAGCGTGGGGGAGTTCTACACAGACTTTGGCGATTATCAGGTGAGTATCACGGTGCCCGGCGATCACATCGTGGGCGCGACGGGCGTGCTGCAGAATGAATCCGAGGTGCTGACCGAGGCGCAGCGCGAGAGGCTGGCGCGTGCCCGCACCTCGACCGAGACGGTCCTGATCGTGCCCGAAGAAGAGATCGGCGCCCCACGGACACGCATCGCTGGAGATGGGAAGCTGATCTGGAAGTTTCGCGCGGAGAACGTGCGGACGTTTGCGTGGGCGAGTTCGAGGGCGTTCATCTGGGACGCGGCGGCGGTGAACGGTGACGCGAACAAGCCGGGGGGCACGCTGGCGATGTCGCTGTACACGCGCGATGCGTTGCCGCTCTGGAGCGAGTCGACCGACATGCTGCGGTTCGCGATCGAGGGGTACAACCAGAAGTGGTTCACGTATCCCTATCCCGTGGCGACGAATGTGAACGGGATCGTGCCGGGGATGGAGTACCCGATGATCATCTTCTGCTCCGAGCGGAAGGACCGGTACGAGCTCTACAGCGTGACGACCCACGAGATCGGCCACAACTGGTTCCCGATGGTGGTCAACACCGACGAGCGCCGGCACGCGTGGATGGACGAGGGGTTCAACACATTCATCAACTATTACTCGGAGATCGCGAGACTCGGCGAGGTCGGCCATTACTTCGACTTTGACGGATGGGCGGGTGAGTTTGAGGGCGGGTTCCTGCAGCCGATGGAGACCAATCCGGACCGCATGGGGCCTCACAAACTCGGGTGGCTCGCGTACGACAAGCCGGCGTGGATGCTGGTCACGCTGCGGGAGCGGGTGCTCGGTCCGGAGCGTTTCGACGCGGCGTTCCGCGCCTACATCCGGCGATGGGCGTTCAAGAGCCCGCAGCCGTCGGACTTCTTCCGCACGATGGAGGATGTGTCTGGGATGGACCTTGCGTGGTTCTGGCGCGCGTGGGTGTTCGGGACGGGCACACCCGATCAATCGATCACGCGGGTATGGACCAATCGCGCGCTGACGCAGGCACGGATCTCGCTCGCGACGGAAGGCGACGCCGAGGACGGCTCGCACGCCATGTATCTGCCGGTGCACCTGCGCGTGACGTTCGATGACGGCGGCGTTGAGGATGTGGAGCTTCCGGCCGAGATCTGGTCGCGTTCGAGCGAGTGGACGACGAGCGTCAAGCTCGATGGGCGGGCGATCCAGCGGGTCGAGATCGATCCGGAGGGGGTCTACCCGGATATCGATCGATCGAACAACGTCTGGGAGCCGTGAGCGACCGGGGCGGCTGAATCTGGTACAACAGGACTCACGAGTTTGGAACGGCATCGGCCGCGGCAGCCGGATCGGCGCCAAGCGGCCACAGCAGGAGTCAGCGGATGCGTCAATCAGGAAGCGTGGCCACCCTTTGTGCTTCCGTCATGGTTCTTTCGCTCGGCCTGATCGGCTGTCAGACAACGGGCGGCACGACGGATGCCGGCTCGGCGGCGCAAGGAGCGAACGCCGGGCAGCAATCGGATCGCTACGGCAGGGACATCTTCGAACCGCTTGCGCTTCCCGAAGCGAACCTCGTGCGGAGCGCGACGGGGCTGCCGGGCCCCGACTATTGGCAGCAGAAGGTCGACTACACGATCCGCGCGTCGCTCGACGCGGAGCGGCGGACCCTCAGCGGCACGGTCCGTATGCGGTACGTGAACAACTCGCCGGAACCGCTGCCATTCATCTGGATGACGCTCGAGCAGAACCTCTTCGACAAGGAGAGCGTCGGCGCCAGCATCCTCGGCAAGGGCGGCAGGTTCGGGAATCGTGACGGCTTCGATGGCGGATACGACATCTCGCGCGTAACGCTGCTTCAGCCGACCGGGGGATCGCAGCAGGCGCTCACCATCGACGTCTATGACACGGTGGGGCGGATCGATCTCCCTTCGCCGATCGCGGCGCACGGAGGCGAGGCCCAGATCGAGATCGAGTACTCGTTCGATCTTCCCCCATACGGCTCGGATCGCATGGGTGTCGAGAAGGTCGCGCAGGGAACGATCTTTGAGGTTGCCCAGTGGTTCCCCGCGGCGTGCATGTTCGATGATGTCCATGGCTGGAACACGCTTCCATATCTGGGTGCGGGCGAGTTCCACACCAACTTCGGCGACTTTGATGTATCGCTGACCGTGCCGCGAGACCACCTTGTCGGCGCGACAGGTGAATTGATGAACGCGTCGGAGGTGCTGACACCGACACAGGTCGAACGCCTCGAGCGAGCCAGACGGAGCAGCGAGACGGTGACGCTGCGGGGGCCGGAGGAGGTGGGGGAGGCATCAAGCCGCCCCGCCGGTGATGGGCCGCTGACGTGGCGGTTTGTCGCGAAGAACGTCCGGACGTTTGCGTGGACGAGCTCGGAGGCGTTCATCTGGGACGCGTCTGCCGTGGACGGGAATGCGACGGCGACGGCGGGGAGCGGGAACAACGTCGGCACGCTGTGCATGTCGCTCTATCCGAAGGAGGGGTTGAAGCAGTGGACCAAGAGCACGGACATGCTGCGCTTCTCGATCGAGCAGTACAACCGGATGTGGTTCCGGTATCCATACCCGGTGGCGACGAATGTGAACGGGATCGTCGGGGGGATGGAGTACCCGATGATCATTTTCTGCCGCGCAAGGAATGATGAGCGTGGGCTCTTCGGCGTGACGGCGCACGAGATCGGGCACAACTGGTTCCCGATGCTGGTCTCGAACGACGAGCGCCGGTACGCGTGGATGGACGAGGGCTTCAACACGTTCATCAACTACTACTGCAACCTGGAGCGATACCCGGGTGAGGCCCCCCGGCGGGGCGATCCGCGCACGTTCGCGGCGGAGATGCGAAGGGGCGACGACCAGCCGCTGATGACCTATCCGGATCGGCTCCTGGGCGGACGGCTCGGGCGGCTGATGTACGCCAAGACCGCGACGGCAATGGTGATCCTGCGCGAGCACGTGCTTGGTCCCGCAAGGTTCGATCGTGCGTTCAAGGCATACATCGACGCGTGGGCGTTCAAGCATCCGCAGCCGGCGGACTTCTTCCGCGCGATGGAGTCGGGCGCAGGGATGGACCTCGCGTGGTTCTGGCGCGGGTGGTTCTATGAGAACGGCACCATCGATCTTGCGGTCACCGGCTTCGAGCAGTCGGACGCGTCGAACGCCTCGGTGACGTTCAAGACGCTTCGGCGGATGGTGATGCCGAGTTTGTACCGGATCGATTACACCGACGATTCGAGTGAAGTGAGACGCCTTCCGGTCGAGGCGTGGTACACAGGCGACGCGTTCACGGCGGCGATCGACACCGGGGGCCGACGGATCAAGAGAGTCACGATCGATCCGGAGCACGCGATCCCGGATCAGAATGACTCGAACGACACGTGGCCGCGGTAGTCGTGTGGCTCTGCCGGGAAACTACGGCAGCATCAACACAAAGAGATTCACCGCGATCGCGGCGTAGATGCCCGCGACGAGGTCGTCGATCAGGATGCCCCACCCGCCCGGGATCTTCTGCAGGCCGTGTGCGGGGGGCGGCTTGATGATGTCCAGCACGCGGAAGGCCACAAAGCAGAACGCGAGCGTTGCGAAGGTACGGGGCCAGTCGGTGAGCCCGGCCCACGGGATGGCCAGCAGCGGGATGCACTGGCCTGCGGTCTCGTCCGCAACGACCTCCGACGGATCCTTCTCACCGAAGCGAACCTCGGCGAGGTCGCCGTGCGCGATGCAGGCCCAGCAGAAGAGAACGAGCACGAACGCGAGGACGCCGAAGTAGACGAGCGGATTCTCGCGTGGGCCGAACCCGGTGAGCATGAGCAGGGCCGCGAGCGCGACCGGCGGCATCGAGCCCCACGTCCCGGAGGCGGGGCGCCGGAAGCCGAGGCCGAATGTCGTGATGAGATGAAAGGTCGCGGGTGCTTTGTTCACGGTGAGATCTTTCGCGCGATTCCCGCGCCGATCGCGCGCGTGACATATGGAATGCCGCTGAGGACGGTGGCGGCGACGGTCGCCCACACGCCCAGGTCGATCGCCCACATGCGGAGCGAGCCCTTGGCAGGAATCCCCCACGCGAGCAGCAGGAGGATCAGTGGCACGACAATGGCCTGCAGGATCATCTTGGCCTTGCCCGCCCAGCCGGCGGAGCAGTCGAGCCCCTCGCCCTCAAGGATCGCGCGGATCGACGTGACGAGGAGTTCGCGGGCAAGGATGACAACGACCATCCACGGCGCGACGCCGGAAACGATCGCTCCCTCGTGGGTCATGAACGCCGGACCGGCGAGCATGATGAACGCGCCGAGCACGAGCACCTTGTCCGCGAAGGGGTCCATGATGCGCCCGAAGCGCGAAACGACGCGCCAGCGCCGCGCGAGATAGCCATCCAGCGCGTCGGTGACCGCAGCCAGCACGAAAACGGCGCACGACAGCAGCATCGCCGTGTCGATTCCGCCATCAGGCGCGCCGAATGGGCGGGGTCGAAGGGCGAGCATGGCGACGAAGACAGCCGTCAACGCCACACGCAGCATGGTCAGCGCGTTGGGGAGGTGGACCTGCCAGCGTGCGGGGCCGGGGCGTTCACTCGGATCGGTTGAGGGGCGGGGTCCGGCCGGATCGGGCATGATGGTCGATGGTAGCGGCGGGCGCACAGGGCCGATCTCCAACACGGCGAGGGCCTGTGTGGATGAAGGGATGGTTGGTTGAAGGGCGGGGGTCTCCCATCTATCCTCTGGACCCGTTCACAGGACCGGAGCGTCCGCTCCTGTGCGCGCGGGCTGTGCCGCCGGGATTTGTCCTCGAGAAGGGCCGCCGTTGGACCATCTCATTCATCCGATCGCCTTGTATCTCGGTTTGGCGCTCGTGGGGCTCGGGCTGTGCGTCGCGCTGCCCCGCGCCAAGGTGAGCCCCCAGTTGATCGGAGCCATGCTCGCGGCGTCCGGCGTGGGCGTGATTCTGGTTCTGATGGGCCTCAACGCTCGGGACGCGTTGCCCAATCTCTATTTTTATGTGTTCTCGTTCGTGGCGCTCGGTGCCGCGCTGCGGGTGGTCACACACCCCAGGCCTGTCTACTCCGCGATCTACTTCATTCTGACGATTCTGGCGTCGTGCGGTCTCTATCTCTTGTTATCTGCGGAGTTTATGGCGTTCGCGCTCGTGATCGTCTACGCCGGCGCAATCCTGATCACGTATCTCTTTGTGATCATGCTGGCGACGCAGGCTCCCACGGAAGAGCGAACAGAGGGCCTGGAGCGGTATGACACGGCGGCGCGCGAGCCGATGGCGGCGACGATCGCCAGCATGGCACTGGTCGCCGTGCTGACGGGCATGCTGTTCACAGGATCGATGGAGCTCGAGCCGCGCATGGCGGGCGCGTCGCAGGATGCGCTTCTCGCGCAACTCCCTCGCCGCGTTGAAGATGCGATGAAGGACACTGGCGCGATCGGGTTCAAGGACCGGATCGTTGACCGCGACGGCGATCTCCAGATCGACGTCGAGGGTCGTCGGGCGCTGGTGGCTGGTCCGAGCGGCGAGCGTTGGGTCGACTTTCCCGCCGATCTCTCCCCCCGGAACGTGGAAGCCCTTGGTTTCAACTTGCTGAACGCCCACCCCGGCTCGATCGAGATCGCCGGTGTGATCCTGCTCATGGCGATGCTGGGAGCGGTTGTGCTGTCGAGGCGCCAAGTCGAGATCGACGAGGAAGCGAAGGCCCAGCAGGCCCGCAACCTGATGGAAGGCCGCGGGGCGGAGGGGCAGGCATGATGCACACGGATTTCTTTGTGCTCGCCCAGCAAGGGTTCCCCGAGCCGATGGCCGCGGCGACGCTCGCGCACTATCTGCTGGTTTCGGCGCTGATGTTCGCGATCGGCCTGATCGGGTTCCTGACCCGGCGCAACCTGATCGTGATGTTCCTGTGCACTGAGTTGATGTTCCAGGCGGCCGGGCTGGCGCTGATTGCGTTCAGCCGCTACCACCTTGAGTACAGCGGGCAGACGTTCGTGATCTTCGTGCTGACGGTGGCGGCGGCCGAGGCGGCGATGGCGCTCGCTCTGGTCGTGCTCCTCTTCAAGAAGCGTGAGTCGCTCGACGCGGACGAGTGGACGGAGATGAAGGGCTGATCCCGCGAGTCGCGGGTGAGAGGTTCGGATCGTGACGATCGTCTCGGACATCATGGCTTCGGTCCTTTCGGCGGCCCTCGCTGCGCCCGAATCGGCGCACGCAGTCGCGTCGGCGGTCGAGCCCGGCCCGTGGTGGGTCTCGCTGATTCCCGCGTTGCCGATGCTCGCGTGCATCCTGTGCGGCGTGTGTGCCGCGATGCGCGTCAAGAGCAAGCTCCCGGCATGGATCACCGTCGGGTGTCTGGGCGTCTCATTCGCGCTGACGGTCGCGATGTTCCAGCAGCTCGCGGGTGGGCGGTCGGTGACGGTCGCCTGGGAATGGATCAACATAGGCTGGACCGACACGCACGGGCGTGAGCAGCGTCTGCTCGCGAACTTCGGGTTCTATGTCGATTCGCTGACGTGCCTCTGGATGCTCTTTGTCACGGGGCTCGCGACGCTGATCGCGCTCTATGCCAGCGAGTACATGAGCCACGACGTCGGCGCGGGATACTGCCGCTTTTTCGCGGCGTTCTCTCTCTTCGTCTTCTCCATGGCGTGCCTCGTCATGGGCGACAACCTCATCCTGCTCTACCTGGGCTGGGAGGGCGTCGGCCTCTGCTCGTACCTTCTCATCGGATACTTCTACAAGAAGCCCTCCGCGGTCGCCGCCGCGAAGAAGGCGTTCATCATGAACCGCATCGGCGACCTCGGGCTGGCGCTCGGCGTCTTCCTGACGTTCGTGCAGTTCGGTTCGGTTGAATACAAGGTGATCCTGGAGGCGGCGCAGCCCTGGATCGCTGCGGCACAGGCCGGCCACTTCTCCGAGATCCCGGCGACGGTCCAGCTCATCCCGATCCTGCTGATGATCGGTGCGTTCGGCAAGTCGGCCCAGTTGCCGCTGTATGTCTGGTTGCCAGACGCGATGGAGGGCCCGACGCCCGTCTCCGCGCTGATCCACGCCGCGACGATGGTGACGGCGGGTGTCTACCTGATCGCCCGCACCTACCCGATGTTCCTGGTGTCGGAGTATGCCCTTCCGATCGTGGCCTGGGTAGGAGCCCTGACCGCACTGGTCGCTGCGACGATCGGCATGGCGCAGTTCGACATCAAGCGGATCATGGCGTACTCGACGGTCTCGCAGCTCGGGTACATGTTCGCGGGCCTCGGTGTGCTGACGAGCACCGGTGCCGCGTTCCACGTCTTCACGCACGCGTTCTTCAAGGCATCGCTCTTCCTCTCCTGCGGAGCGGTGATGCACGGCTTCGCGGGCCAGCTCGATCTGCGCAAGCTCTCCGGCGTCGGCAAGATGAAGGGGTGGCTGGTCGTCACGATCGCCATGCTCGTCGGCTGCCTGAATCTCTCCGGCTTCCCCTTTACGGCGGGCTTCTTCTCGAAGGACATGATCCTTGCCGAAACGTTTGTGACGCCGGGGATGGCCCCGATCGGCTGGATTCTCCTTCTCACGGCAGGGCTTACGGCGTACTACACCTTCCGCGTCTTCTTCCGCGTCTTCGTCGGCCCGAAGTACTTCGAGCCCGGCGATGAGGCGCACGCGCACGACGATCATGGCCACGGCGACCACGGCCACGGCGATCATCACGACCATGCGCACGCGCCCGAGACCGACCACGGTCACGGCAAGGCCCATGAGTTCCATCCGCACGCGCCCGGCTGGGCGATCAATCTCGTGCTGGGCACGCTGACGCTCTGCTCGATCGCCGCCGCCGGTCTCTATTTCATGGGCGATCACGGCGGCTGGGTCGGCAAGATGGTGCACGATTCTTCGGCCGCGATCCCTGCCGTTGCGCACGACGCCGCACACGCCGCCGACGGGCACGGTGAGGCCGCGCACGCCGTCGCCCACGGGACGTTCCTTGGCATGGACCCGCACAAGGCCATGTACTACGTCTCGGGTGTCATCGGCTTCATCGGGATCGGTGTGGCGTTCTTCCTGCACTACCTCGGGCGGACGACCGCCGCGACGGCCAACGCCGACAAGCTGCTCCCCATGCTCGGGCCGATTCCCCGACTGGCGCAGGGCAAGTGGTTCGTGGACGAGTTCTACGACCTGCTGATCGTGAAGCCGCTGCACCTGATCTCGATTGTCTTCGCGTATGTGGACAAGCTGCTCGTCGACGGGCTCGTGAATCTCTTTGGTTGGATCCCGCGTGCGTTTGGCTCGAGTCTCCGTCCGCTCCAAGGGGGCAACCTGCACGGGTACGCCGTGCAGATGGCCGGGGGCGTGGCGGTTCTGCTCTTGATCGTGTACCTCGCGTCGATCGCGGGCTTGTGAGTGTCGATCGCGGCGTCTGAACGTGCCGCGTGAAGGAGTCTCTGGTGGAGTTGGTCCTGCTGATTCTCGTGCCGCTGGCCTTCGCGATCCTGATCGCGCTGCGCCCCGCGCAGGAGTCCAAGTTCCACGCTGTGATCGGCACGCTACTCGCGGCGGGCATCGGCGTGAACGCCCTTGGTCGATTCGACTGGGGCTCGCCGGCATCGATGCAGCTCGCCGCGGCGTGGGACTGGCTTCCGGCAATTGGCCTGCGTCTCTCGGTGGGCGTCGATTCGGTGTCGATGATGCTCATCGCCCTCACGCTGCTGCTCGGGCCGATCTGCGTCTTCTGCTCCTTCACGGCGATCCAGCGGCAGGAGCGCACCTACTACTCGTGGCTGCTGGTGCTGCAGGCCGCGATGACGGGTGTCTTCGCGTCGCGCGACATCGTCATGTTCTACACGTGCTTCGAGTTCACGCTCGTGCCGATGTACGTGCTGATCTCGCTCTTCGGGTCGACCAACCGCAAGGCGGCCGCCACCAAGTTCTTCCTGTACACGTTCACCGGCTCCGTCATCACGCTGGCCGGCCTCATCTACATCGCGTGGTTCAACGCGACGCAGCTCGAGTCGGTCGGGATCGAGACCGCCGGACGCTGGACGTTCGACATCGGCGCGCTGGAGCTCGCGGCCCAGGCGATGCCCGCCAATGTGCAGGGCTGGCTGCTGCTCGCGATGATGTGCGGATTCGCCATCAAGATCCCCCTCTTCCCGGTCCACACGTGGCTGCCCCTGGCGCACACCGAGGCACCCACGGCGGGCTCGGTTGTGCTGGCCGGCGTGCTGCTCAAGCTCGGCACCTACGGCATGTTCCGCTTCGTGCTGCCGTTCCTTCCTGCGGCGGTCGTCGAGCACGCGCCGCTTATTGCGACGCTCTCGATCATCGGCATTCTCTATGGCGGGCTGATCTGCTGGGTGCAGACCGACGTCAAGAAGCTCGTCGCGTACTCTTCCGTCGCGCACCTTGGATTCTGCATCCTCGGGCTCGCGTCGCTCAACACGATCGGCATCACCGGCTCGATTCTCTACATGATCAACCACGGTCTCTCGACCGGCGCGCTCTTCCTTCTGATCGGCATGGTCTACGAGCGGTATCACACGCGCTCGATGAAGGAGCTCGGCGGGCTCGCCGCGAAGATGCCCGTGTGGGCGACCTTCATGATCTTCTTCACCATGGCCTCCGTCGGATTGCCGGGACTCAACGGATTCATCAGCGAGTTCATGTGCCTTCTCGGCGCGTTCCAGGCGGGCGATGCGTGGGGCGCGCTCCCCGGCGGGACTGGCGGCGACCTCGGATTCTGGTACGCGCTGGTCGCGGGTCTGGGAATGATCATCGCAGCGATGTATCTGCTCTACATGGTTGGACGCGTGGTCTGGGGGCCGCTGGTGCTGCCGCCCGGTCACGACGACCACGGCCACGGAGATCACTCGCACGGCCCGCTGCCGACCGATCTCTGCGAGCGTGAGATCTTCGTGCTGCTGCCACTCGCGATTCTCTGCCTCGTGCTTGGGCTCTTCCCGGGTCCGGTGATCAAGGCGCTCGAGCCACCTGTGAACAACATTGTCGAGACGATCGAAGCGGCGGGCCGACGCCCCGCGAGCCCCGGTGGGGCGCACGCGATGGCGACGAGCGAGCGTGAGACCGCCGTGGCCGACGCGACGGCTGCTGGGGGTGACAAGTGAGCGAGAAGCTGCCCCTGCTGATCCCCGAGATCATCGTCTTTCTGACCACGTGCATCGTCATGGTCGTCGGGCTCTCGCCGAATCTGGCGGTCAGGCGCTCGTGCGGATTGCTCAGCGCGATCGGGCTGGTCTTCGCCGCGATCTTCGCGGTCAATGGGCCGGCCGGCGACGGCCTGCTCCCCGCGATGACCCCATACGCCAAGGCGCTGATCGCGCTCGTTGGGGTGCTGCTCGTGCTGCTGGTCGCCGGCACCGTCGATCGCGAAGAGGACGCGCGTGTGGCCCGTGGAGGCGTCTTCGACGCGCTCCGCACCAACCGCGCCGAGTTCTATTCATTCATCCTCTTCTCGCTGACGGGTGCGATGCTCTGCGCCTCGGCGACTGATCTGATCTGGCTCTTCCTGGCGCTCGAGCTGACGTCCCTGCCGACCTATGTGCTCGTCACGATGTCCACTCGCGGCACACGCTCACAGGAAGCGGGGGTCAAGTACTTCTTTCTGGGTGCGCTCGGCGCCGCCGTCTTCCTCTACGGCTTTGCGCTGATCTACGGCGGAACGGGCTCGACCAAGTTTGTTGACATCTCTGCGGCCATCGCCGACCACGGCATGAACCCCATCACGCTCGCAGGCATGATCCTCGCGATCATCGGCGTGTCGTTCAAGATCGCGGCAGTTCCGATGCACTTCTACACCGCCGACGTCTACCAGGGCGCAGCGGCGCCCGTCACGGCCTTTCTCGCGTTCGTCCCGAAGACCGCAGGGTTCCTCAGTCTCATCCTCCTGCTCGCGATCGTCGGCTGGGACCACGGCTCCGTCATCGCCGCAGGGCACGCGCTCCCTTCGGAACTGCGATTGCTGCTCTGGGTGGTCGCGGCGCTGACCATGACAGTGGGCAACGTGCTCGCCCTGCTGCAGAGCAGCCCGAAGCGTATGCTCGCGTATTCCTCGATCGCGCACTCCGGTTACATGCTGGTGGGGCTTATCGCCGGGCCCGGCGCCTACGGAGCGAGCATCTCGCACAACGGCATCGCGGCGGTGCTCTTCTATCTCGCGGCATACGGGCTGATGAACGTCGGCGCGTTTGCGGCTCTTGCCGGTCTGGAACGGCGCGGGCGCGACGGACGCCCGGTGGAGATCGACTCGTTCGATGACCTGCGAGGGCTCTGCGCCACGCATCCCATGCTCGGCTGGACGCTCGTGGTCTGCTCGCTCTCGTTGCTCGGCCTTCCCCCGCTGCTCGGATTCTTCAGCAAGCTGACGCTCTTCACCTCCGGCATCGCGGCGGGCGAGATCGTTCTCGTGATCGTCTTGGGCATCAACTCCGCGGTTGCCGCGTTCTACTACCTGCGGCTCGCGGGTGTCGCGATGCTCGAGGACGCGACCGACGGGCCGCAGCCGGGGCTCGCGCCGTTCCCCGCCCGTGCGATTTCGGGGCTCATCGCGCTCGTGCTCGTCGTTTCGCTCTCGTTCTTCGGGAACGGGCTCCTGAACGCGAGCCGGAACGCAGCGGTTGTCGAGGGCAGCGGCGTGCGAGCGCCAGGCCACACGCCCCAGCAACCCGGCCAGCACGCCGATGAGCACAAAGACGCTTCCGATCCCGCAAAGGACGCTTCGACGTCCGTTGCCCAGCGCGTCGGGGCGTGATCGCCACCTGATTCGGATGAGGCTCGAGCGTGCCGCATCGTCGCTACGCGCCCGCCGGCTTTGGCGCACCCGCTGCACGCTTGTTCGTGACAGTGAGTTGAAGCAGCATGCCGAGCATCGTCGCGACGACGAGGCCGATCGCGACCGTCATCGGGGGCTGCTCGAGGAGCGACTTTCCTGGCGCGTCCGTAGCGCCCGCGAGCCAGACCGCAGCGAAGAGAACCACCGAAGCGCCGAAGAGCGAGGTGACCATCGCTCCAGAGCGCTTGGGCATCATGATGCCGAAGAGGACGCCGATGGTTGCGCCGAGCACGCCGCCCCCGGTCAGGACCAGACGCTCGCGCGCACCGACCGACGCCCAGGCTGTGTTGCCGCGCTGGCCCATCTCATCGAGGAACGCCCGGGCCTTGGCGGCTTGTTCCTGCACCTTTGGCAGCGTGACGCCGGCGATGGCGTCGGCCCCTTCTGCGCCGAGCCCGGTCAAGGAGGACTCGGTGGGCTGGATTGTCGTCACCGCACCGTCCGCCCCGATGGTTGTCAACGTGGATGGCGTGGCGTGTTCGTCGATGCTCCGGTCCGGCGCGGGCGCGAGGAGCAGCCGCGCAGGTGGATCGATCATGCCCGGACTCTGGAAATTGAGGTACGTCGCGGCGCCGAGAACACCCGCAGCGGTGAAGACGATTCCCGATGCCACAATCAGCGCGAACCGGAAGAGGAGGCAGGCGACCACGAGGCCGACGAGTGCTCCGGCGCCAAGCCCCACATAGACCGACGGGAACGACCCGACCTGCATGATGCCGAGCAAAGGGAGAGCGATTGCTCCAGCCAGAGAGCCCAGGGCCATCCCCAGAAGCGCAAACATGGGTTTCAGGATCTTGGCGCCGAAAAGCCAGAGGGCCAGACCCGCCAGGAGCGCAAGAAGTGCGCCGCCGTGCATCCCCACGGGCAGGTTGCTCAGAGTGGCCAGGAGGCGATCGATCGCCTCCATGCCGTGAATTGGGAATGTTGAGCGCAAGTCCTCCACGCTCCTGTGCTTCGGGCGACTCCTGCCCGGGTTTCAAGGCATTGCTTGGCCCGGGGGCTGGTCATGATGGCGGTCCTGACCGATACTCCGGGCGCGACATGTGCGCAGGTCCGGATCTTCCGTCCCGCATGCGTTATTGTGCCACACGAATCGGGAGATGGCATGGGTCGTTCCGGAAACTCAAAAGATCGTTCAAAGAAGCGCGGGAAGGCGCACGCCAAGCCCAGATCGAGCGCGGGAACTGCGCCAAAGCCGAAGGGCTCGCGCGCCGCTTCTGCAGAGCCCGCGCCGACGAAGGCGCCGATCGCGCTCGACAAGCTGCGCGTCGGCATCAGCAAGCTCGATGAACAGATCGTGGAACTGCTGAATCAGCGGGCCCGGCTCGCGGTGCGCGTGGGCAAGGTCAAACGCAAGCACAACGTGCCGATCTACACGCCGCACCGGGAGCAGGAGGTCCTCTCGCGCGTTCTGAAGCAGAACGCCGGGCCTCTGCCGGATCGGACCATCGAGGGGGTTTACAAAGAGATCATGTCCGGCTCATTCGCGCTCGAGCGTCCGCTCCGGATCGGGTTCCTCGGTCCGGCGGGTTCCTACTCGCATCTCGCGGCGGTCCGGCAGTTCGGATCGTCTGTGGACTACGAGAACCTCCACGAGATCCGCGGCGTCTTCACCGAGGTCATCCGCGGGCACGTCGACTATGGCCTGGTACCGATCGAGAACTCGACGGGAGGCGGGATCGTCGAGACCCTCGACGCCTTCATCGAGAACAAGGGCCAGATCAACATCTACGCCGAGGTGCTGATCGAGATCCATCACGCACTTCTCGCCAACTGCAAGCCGAGCCTCGTCAGGCGGATCCACTCGAAGCCCGAGGTCTTCACGCAGTGCCGCACGTGGCTCGCGACACAATACCCGCAAGCGGAACTCATCCCTGCGCCGAGCAGCAGCCGCGCGGCGCAGATCGCGGCCGAGGAATACAAACAGGCCGAGGCGATCGGTGCCGAGGGCCGAACCGCTGCGATCGGGAGCGTTCTCGCCGGCCAGATCTACGGGCTCCGTGCGCTCTTTGAGAAGATCGAGGACAACCCGAACAACATCACGCGGTTCTTCGTGATCTCGCGGCAGAAGGCCCAGAAGTCGGGGGACGACAAGACCTCGATGATGTTCACGACGCTCAACAAGCCCGGTGCGCTGGTTGATGTGCTGGCGGTCATGCGGGATGCGGGGATCAACCTGACCCACATCGACAAGCGTCCCGCAGGGCGTAGCAATTGGACCTACGCGTTCTTCATCGACGCGCAGGGGCACCGCGACGAGAAGGCGATGGCGGCGGCGATCACCGAGGCAGAGAAGCACTGCAAAGAGATGGTGGTGCTCGGGAGCTATCCGAGGGCCTCTCGAATCCTGTAGCGGCGTATCGGTGGGGACCTCGGTCATCGATTCGGTATTTGGGCGGATTCCGAGGCCGCGGTCTGCCGCTCGGGGTCAACGCCTCATTCTGCGTCTGAGATCGGGTTGACGGTCTGGGAACCTTGCTTTCCGGACGACGTATGGGTAGATTGTCAGCCAGTGGGACGCGCCGGGTGCGCGACCCCGGCCCTTGGGCGACCCCCGCTTGTCGCCATCGGGCCTGGACGAGTGCTTCGAGAGCGTTCTGAACGCTGCGGAAGCCGCGTCCAACCCCAGGTGATGCGATCTCGAAACGATTCGGGTTTGCGTCCGCCGGGCACACCAGTCAGACAAAAGTCGGCCTCGTGCGATGCACGAGTCCGAACCGGGCCTTGAAGGACTTCACGGTGATGACGTTGTCGCTACCATCCACGCCCCTGTCGAACCCCGCCGCAATGGCGAGGCGCGGCCATGGGCGGGCTTGGAAGCGATCGCGTCGCTCGCCACGGTCCGGAACAGTCGAACTTCGAAGCGGCTCCGGCTTGCCGGGTCCGCGATCGCTCGTTACTCAGGAGCAGCCATGAAGGGTTCCCGTCGCTCCCGTCGTCCCTATGCCCGCGCCGCCTCCACGATCGGAAAGCGATCCGAAGCGGGTGCGTCACGCCTCTCGAACGTGGCCGGCCTCGCGATGGTCGAGCAGCTCGAGCCGAGGCAGCTCCTCTTCTCCATCACGATCTCTCCGAGCGATCTCGTCTCCGGCGACATCGGCGAGGTGCGGGCCCAGTTCGGCTACACCATCCCGACGCTCATCTCGCAGGAGGACTTCGAGCTCTCCGACCCCGACGACTTCGATGAGGACTTCAACGACGAGCTTGCCGCCGGCACGACGGTGCAGCCCATCAACAGCGGCACAATCTTCGGCGGCAGCGGCCTCCGCGTGACGCACAACATCACCTCGGCCGGTCGCTTCGCCGTCCGCAACCGTCCCAACTACATCGCTCAGGGGCCGGCGCCCACCTTCGTCCAAACGATCCAGGAGATCGGCCTGGACGCGAATCTCGTGAATGGCGAGCAGTTCGCGTTCACCTTCCGCGGCCAGAATGGCACGGCCAATGTCGGTGTGCAGTCGGTCACGCTGGAGATCTACGGCGTCGGCAACAACATCGGTCTGAACTCGTCGCTCATGCGCGTCGATCTGACCTTCCGCGGCCAGGTGGTCGCCACCTACACCGGTGCGGCTCTGCGCAATCTGAACATATCGAATCCGTCCAATCAGGGCATCGGCACCTTCCAGTTCACCACACAGAGCGCGCAGACGCCGGTCTTCGATCAGATCCGTTTCAACTCTCTGGGCACCAACTCGTTTGCAGTTGATAACGTGAACTACGTCGTCCCGGCGGGCAACTTCGCCGACAACGTCACGGCGCGCATCTTCGGCGCCGAAATGGTCTTCAGCGGCCCCGTCGGATCCACGATCCGATTCCTCGATCTCTATGGCCGCGACATCGTTCAGACGATCGCGCTCGGTGCGCCGCAGGGACTATCCGTTCCGCTGGTCGATCTCGACGACAACGGCATCCCCAACTTTAACGACGGCATCGGACGTATCGAGATCACCGGTGGCGACTCGCGCACAGCGCTCTCGATGGTCGGCTTCAAGATCCAGCAGGGCGAAGTCGAGGTACTGGACAACGTTCGCGGCTACTTCGACGACTTCGAGGACGCCGGGTTCGGCTATGCCATCGACGTCGACGGCAACGTGATCGGATTGCCCGACGGCCCCGGCTCGCTCATCCTCGGAAGTCCGTGGGTCCGGCCTCAGAACAGCTACAACCCGCAGGGATTCCCCATCGGCACCGGCGGATTCGTGACCAGCGGCTTCACCAATCCCGAGCAGGGCATCTTCGTGACCGACGGCTCGTCAGTCGGGTCGATCTCGATCCACGGCGCGGTCTTCGGGTCGAGCCAGTTCACGGGCGCTGTGCAGACCCTGGCGATCTCGGCTCCCTTTGGCAGCTTCTCTGTGCAGGGCGACCTTGGCGCGTTTATCGCCGCCACGGATGCCGGCATCTGGGTCCCCGATTCGGGCGCGGATCTCAGCAACGTCACCGATCTCGACGTGATCACCAAGACGAACTCGAGTCTGGTCGTCGGACGCACGCTCGGCGAGTTCGCCGTCGCCGGACGCTCGCTGATGGAGGTCACCGTCCTCGGCGACACCTCCAACCCGCAGAACCGTCCGCTGCTCGACTCGCTTCGCTATCGCGAGCGCGAGTCGGTTCAGGGCATCTTGCTCTCGGCGACCGAGGCCGCCTCGGTCCGCGCCCAGCTCGAGCGCAACAGCGTCAACAGCGCGGGAGGCGGGGGCCAGGCGTTCTACTACGGACTCGGCTTCTCTCGAAACGACACCATCATCGGCGCGGAGATGATCAACCGGGGAGGCACGACCTCGATCATCAGCGGCACCCTCGGCCTGATGGATCCGATCGACACCAACGAGGACGCCGCCGATGTCTTCGGATTCGTTGTCGACGGACAGAACGATGTCCGAGTCGAGATCTCGAACGCTACCAACGAGTACGTTCGCATCGTCGATCAGGACGGCCGCACACTCGCCGCCAATTCAACGAACCTCCGTGGCTCCAAGGTCTCTGTCATCACTTTCACGCCCAACGCTCCGGGCATGTACTACATGGTCGTCTCGGTGCCGGGCGTCGTTGACGGCGCAGAGACCAGCGGGACCTCGTACGAGATCACCATCGGCGGTCTCGCCCCCGTCACCTTCGGCGGCCTGCACACTGGCGGCTCGCTCGGCCAGGACAACGTCCGCAACGGCCTCGGAAACGACGTCAACATCGCCGTCCTCACCGGCTCCATGGGCGCGATTCGCGTCGGCACCGGCATCCGCACATCTCAGGGCGCCGATGCGCCCCCCAATGGATACATCAACACCGATGTCGACGATGTCCAGGCCCTCATGACCTGGGGCGGCGGCACAGTCTCCGTCGAGGGCAATCTCTACAACATCACGACCGGCTCGGACCTCAACATCGAGTTCGAGGGCCTGCGTCAGGATGTCATCAACATCTTCATTGGTGGCGATTTCGGCAATCTCGTCACCGGCATCGCGACCGCTGCGGGCGCGGGCGCGAACAACGGGCTCGAGGGCGACCTCGGCAACCTGAATATGTCGGTCGGCGGGCGCGTCGGTGTCATTGACATCCGCGGCTCGATCGGCGTCGATCGCGACTCGGACATCTCCGCTCAGACCGGTTCGCAGTTTGTGCTCCGCACCGGTGTCAACGGCGGCGACGGCTCGATCGGCATGATCCGCGTCGGCGGACACGTGCACGGTCCATCGGTCTCGCTTCGCACCTCGCCGGGCTCGATCGTCGGCGCGTTCCTCGTCAGCCAGGATCTCAACGATCCGCCCAGCACGTTCATCGGCATCTGGGGCAACCGCGGCAGCGGTCTCTCTTCGTTCTCGACGGGCTTCGGCTCCGATGTGCGGTTCTTCGATGCGCCCCAGGTCGCCGTTAACAGCGTCAACACAACGCTCCCCATCATCGGCGGCCAGGTGCTCGAGATCGTCGACGATGGCGGATCCAAGGTCTCGTTCAATGTCGTCGGCGGAACCGCCGGCGCCAACCTCGGCTTTGTCCGCGTGCTCCCGGTCGATGGGTCGCAGGGCGGCGCCATCGGCGAAGTCCAGATCGATCTGTCCGGCGGGCTGCGTCTTGACGTGATCAGCGACGGTCGCACGGGCACGCCCGCTTCGATCGGCCACCTGATCATCACCAACGCGGCTGCCGCGTCGAGCGTCCGGTTCTCGGGAACCGGCGAGATCGATGTCTGGCTGATCGAGCAGACCGGCGGCACCGCGTTCGATCGCATCGAGAACCTCACGCCGAACGGCGACATCGTCGCCATCGACGTGATCGGCGTTCAGACCGTCACGCTCGACTCCGGCGACCTTGGTCGCACCGAGGTCGTGCCCTTCGGACCGAAGCTGATCGGTCCCTTCCTGGGCCTTGCCTCCGGCCTCAACGGCACGGTCGGCGCCGCCCTCGGCATCCCCGCCGAAGCGATGGATGCCGACTGGGGCAGCGGCATCTTCCGCCCGACGAACAACACCGTCACGGACGCAGGAGCCGCGTTCCTCGACGACGTCGGCTCGCCGTTCGATCCCTATCTCAACGGCATCGTCGTCCGCACGGGCGGGATCCTGGATGTGAGCACCAACGGCGCGATCGGCGACGTGATCCTCCAGGACGCAGCGGGCGAGATCTCCCGCGTCGTCGCCAACGCCGACGGCATCACGCCGCTCGGACGGTTCGAGGGCATCGTCGGCACGATCTTCGCCAACAACATCGCCAACGTCGATATCGGCGATGGCCTGCGTGCGAGATCGGATTCGCCGCTTTCCATCACCGGCATCTTCGCGACCAATGAGATCCGCAACGTCATCGGCGACCGCATCGACAATGCCTCCATCTCCAGCACGATCTCCGCTTCCAACCAGACGCCCGGCGAGATCAACGAGGTCAACGGCATCGGCGCCGTCGAGCTCTCCCGAGGCGGCCGCATCATCGACGCCTTTATCTGCGTCGCCAACATGGACAACTTCTGGACCGGCATGCTCTACGGCGATGACAACATCGCACGCGGCACCGCCGGCGACATCATCACTCGCGATGCGGACATCTTCCGCACCGAGATGTTCTTCGGCAGCCTCGCCCGCCTGCAGGTTCTGGGAGGCGTCTACGACGCTGTCTATATCCAGGCCAACGGTGATATCGGGCTGATCACCGCCGACGAATACCGCAACTCAACGCTCACGGGCACATCGCTCGAGCTCTTCCCGAACGCGATCGTCGTCGACGGAAACCTCGGCGAGTTCCGTGTCAACGGTTCGACGAGCAGCACCGAGACGCTGCTCGGAACGGTGAAGGACATCACGATCGACGTCGTCGGCGATCTCAACCTGTTCGCCGCTGGCCAGGGCTTCCGAATCTCGCTCGATGTCGATGGAACGATCTTTGATTTCCAGGCCGGCCGTCTCAGCTCAAGCAACATCACGGCGGGCGAACTTGTTCAGATGAGCGCGACAGACAGCATCGTCTCGTCCACCATCGCGATCTCCGGACCGATCAACTCGATCACGGCCGCCGACAGCATCATCAACACATCGATCAGCGTGACCGGCCCGCGCGGCCGTCTCGATCTCGTCACCGCTGCAAACCTGATCTCCGGCAGCATCGCCTCGGCCGGACCGGTCGGCACGATCAGCACGTCCGTTGGCGACATCCGCGCCAAGATCACCACAATCACATCGTTCGGAACCATCTCGTTGCTCTCCGCGGCACGCGATCTCGATATCACGACCAGCATCAGCGCCGGCGTGACCTCCATGGTCGCCGGCCGCAACATCGGCAACAAGTCCAAGCCCGGCGTGATCCTCGTCAAGGGCAACCTGGGCTCCGCATCGGCCGGAGGAGCGCTCTACAGCGACATCCGCGTCGGACAGGCGATCTCCGGGACCATCGCGATCGGTGCGGTCTCAGCCAAGGCCGCGAACAACCTCGTCGGCAATGGCTCGATCATCGCCTTCGGTCGCATCAACGCGGTCACCGCCGCCGGTGATTTCGGCGGCAGCATCGTTTCCTGGTCCGGCGGCATCGGCTCGGTCACGATCAGCAACGGCTCCTTCTACCAGGGCCGCAAGGTCGCTGCGTACGACGGCTCCATCGATTCGATGGTCGTCAGCGGCGGCCACCTCCTCGGCGATGTCCACGCCGATTGGGACATCACGTCCCTCCGCGTGGTCGCCAGCGCCGACGGCGTCTTCGGCGATGTCGGTATCAACCCGGCTCTCTCCGCCTTCCGCAGCTACGACGCGCGCCGCAACGAACTCCCGCCCGGCACGGCAGCCACCCTCGGCGTCGACGGCCCGAAGATCACGGCCGGACACAACGTCGTCTCCTTCATTGTCACGAATGGATCGCTCTTTGAGACGCTTGTCTGGGCCGGTCGTTCGGTCCTGTCCGTTCAGGTCAACGGCGGCGCGGCCAACAATGGCGGCACCACCGAGAGAGCCAACATCATCGCCGCGGGCGACTTCGTCGGTGGCGTCTCGTTCACCGGAGGTCTCAATCGCGCGTTCATCGGCGCGGGCATCTTCTCGCTCGGTGCCGACAATCTCCCGGGAGGCACCGGCGCGAACGCCGACACCGTTGGCTCCGGCGTGATCGACGGCATCTTCGCCGGCGCCGCATCGCTCGTTGACATCGTCGCAGGCGTCGACGCTGGTGCGGACGGCATGTACATCGGCGGAGACGACCGCACCGCAGTTGGCCTCTCGAGCGCGGGTAACATCGCGATCGGGGGCCCCGTCTCGACGGTCCGCCTCACCGCAGACTCCCTCGCCGGCGGCATCGACGGTCGCATCATCCGCGCCAGCCAGGCACGTCCGACGACCGATTCGCAGATCCTCGCCCCGGATGCCGCACAGCCGGGCGTTGCCGTGCCGAGCGCCGGGCTCACGGTCAGCGTTGGAGGCGTCTCGACCCGCATCTCGTTCACCGGGCCCGGCTCGATCCGCTGGGACGCCGCGACGCGCACCATCACGTTCTCCGGCACCACACTGGCCACCGTGCTCCGCGTCGCACCCAACAACGGAGCGAATCTGTCCGGCCTCAACATCGTCGGCCGCGACGATGTGAGCATCGGGTCGATCATCGTGACCGGCCAGCTCGTCGGCAACAGCAACATCAAGGTCGACGGAAACGCCGGCACCATCAATCTCTCCGCGTTCGATAGCACAGGCACCATCCTGGTCGGCGGGACGCTCTCCTCGCTGGTGTCGGGCAACTTCTTCGGCGGCCACGTCGAGGCCCGCACCATCACGGCGACCAACATCTCCGGCTTCTTCGGCAACGCAACGCCCAGTGTCACCGGCGAGGCCTCGATCTCCGCGATCGAGATCGGTTCCGTCAATGTGTCGGGCGCGATGCTGGGGCTGATCTCGGCCGATCGCTCCATCGCTTCGGTTGCCATCGGCGGCGCCATCAGCACGGGATTCGTCCGTGCGGGCGACACCGTCGGATCGCTCACAGCCGGCTCTCTGCATCGCGCGTGGATCTCCGCACGCGACGCGATCAATTCGATCTCTGTCTCCGGTAACATGTTCGACTCGTCGATCATGGCCGGCATCGATCTCGGCACCGACGGCCGCTTCGGCGGCACGGGTTCGGCCGCGGATCTGGTCACGACCGGTCGCATCGGGACCGTCACGGTCGGCGGCACCTTCCTCGAGTCGGACATCGTCGCAGGAATCCACCGTGGTTCCGACGCGTTCTTCGGCAACGCCGACGATCTCGTCGCCGAGGGCCGTTCGACGATCACATCCGTCACCATCGCGGGCAACCAGGTCGGATCGAACGTCAATTCCGAGTCGTACGCGATCTCCTCGACGGGCACCATCGGCTCGGCTCGCATCGGTGGGCTGCCGGCCAAGGACCAGGGCAACTTCAAGTTCGGCCCGATCGGCTACAACCCAGAGTCCATCCAGGTCACCAACCTGCAGGTCGATGAGGCGACACGTCTCTACAGCGCCAAACTCACGTTCAATCTGCCCCTCGATGTCGCCACCCTCTCCCGGGCCCTCTCGGTCTCCGAGGTGCGAGGCACGGGAAGCGTCACGATCCGTCTCATCGAGGGCATCGACTACACGCTCGATTACAACGCGTCGACGCGCGTGGCGACCGTCTCGTTCTCCCGCGCTGTCACCGAGCGCAACCTGCCCCAGGTCGTGGGCGTGCCCGGCCCGGGCGTGTACCGGTTCCAGCTCGATCAGAACTTCCTGCGTTCCTCTCTCGTCAACGCCCGCCTCGATGGCGACGGGAACGGGATCGCCGAGTCCGGCGACAGCTTCTCCGACGACAGCTTTGTCGGCGACGCGGGTGACAAGATCGTTTCACAGCGGTCGACGATCGCGAACACGTTCGGCAACGCGCTGCTCGGCATCGATTTCTACGGCCCCTTCAATCTCGATATCGTGATGGACAACAACCGGGCGTCCGACGGCCTGGCTGACGCGAATCGGGCCTACACCATCCGCGGGTCGATCGGCGACCACCCGGACACCGACATCAACTTCTTCAAGCCCGCGAGCGATGTCGATCTCTACCGTGTCTCTCTGCAGGCGGGGCAGATCCTCCGACTCGGAAAGATGGAGGGCTCGGCCCTTCTCGCCGGCCGATACATCGTCGATCCGAGCGGCGCAATCGTGGACGAGGGACAGACCTCTGCGTCGCTCATCGCGCTCCCGGTCAGCGGCCTCAGCGAGTTCGATCTGGTCAGCGAGTTCTCGTATCTCGTCAAGCAGTCCGGCGTCTACTACATCGCCATCGGAAACTCCACCGCCTTCGGCGACACATCCGTGCCCAACATCGACTCCATCCCCGGAGCCGTCGGCACCTACCGCTTCAGCGTTGAGATCTTCGACGACGCCGACTCTGGCTTCAATGCGCCGACCAACTCGGGCGACGGCAACGCCATCGTCTACGCACCCGCGAACATCGATTTCGCCGGGCCCGATCGCATCTTCAACACCGCCGACGATGTCAACACCCGGATCATCGGCTCGTACACCTTCACCTACAACGCCGGTCCCGACGGGATCAAGGGCAACGCCGACGACTTTGTCCTCGGAACGAGCCCCGACGGCGTCTCGTCCAACTACGCGGTCACCAATATCGACGGCGTCAACACCGCCGTCCGCACGGTCACCATCAATTCCGCCATCGGCCCCACCGGTCACGCCGGGGTGCCGGGCGATGTCTGGGCCGATGTCGACATCTTCCATCTCAACAACCGCCAGGCGATCGCCGCCGGCACCCACATCCGTGCCACCGTCAAGCTCTCGGAGTTCGGAGCCGACCTCGGTTCCCGCAACCAGCGGTCGGTCGCGGACATCTTCCTCCTCTCCTCCTTCTTCGACTACCGCGGCTTCGTCCAGTTCGGCATCTTCGACACCACAAACTCAACCGGCATCGACGACGGCGTGCTGGTCTTCTCTCCGACCGATTTCACCGGCCGCGAGGGCGTCCCGGGAACGATCGCGGACAACGGGACCAACTCGTACGGCTTCGACGAGAACGGCGACTTCTTCATCGACTTCGTTACGCCCGGTGCCATCGGCTCCGACGGCACCGTCGCCGCCAAATACGCCGTCTACCTCCAGGGTGCATTCAACACCGACTACCAGATCGAGGTCGTGCAATACGGCGGCACCGTCGCCGCCGCGCCGCAGATCTCGCAGAACATCCTCCTCGAGACCCGCGGCGGATCGGTCGATTGGCTCGAGGCGGGCGGCCTGACCACCAACCTCGCCGGCTTCGACGCCAAGTCGCTCGGATACTCAGGCAAGGTCTCCGACGGCCGCACGGTCGATCAGTTCCTGCTCGATTCGATCATCTCGCAGCTGTCGGACGCGTACGCCGCAGCTGGCATCGACGTTCGGATCTCGACCAACCCCGCCGACTTCGAGTTCCAGGACTACTCCACCGTCTTCCTGTCCAGCAGCTTCGACAACCTCAACTTCATCAACAGCGGGTTCTCATTCTTCGGCATCGGCTCGATCACGAACCAGCCCTTCGGCTACAGCGAGCGATCCGATCCGTTGAACACGGACACCAGCGACGAAGCGGTTGTCTTCGTTCCATCCGCCACCGTGCTCGGCTACAACCAGAGCCAGGCCGAACTGGAGCAGCTCAGCCAGTCGCTCACCGCCGCCGTCGGACGGCGCGTCGGCGAGCTCCTCGGACTCCGCATGTCGAATTCATACTCAACCGTCACCGACGCGGACCTCATGGCCGCGAACGGCGTGCAGACGATCCCCGGTGTCGATCAGCCATACAACTACTCGAACGCCAGCCGCTTGCTTTCCACAAGCATCGACCCGATCGACAACACCAACTTCTTCCTCGGACGCCAGCGCAGCGTCTCGCTCCTCGATCGCATCCTGGCCTCCGACTGATCCCGCCCCCCACACCGCGCTCGAGCGGCGTACGTTCGAGCGCGGACCCCCTGCGGACCCGCGTCCTGCTCACGCAGGGCGCGGGTCATTTCTTTTGGCCATGCGATTCGATCAGCTCTCGAGTGTGCGAGCCGCTTCCGCTCGACGCACAAGCGCGTCGAGCGCCGTGCCGGTCTGCTGGGCGTGGCCAAGCAACTGGCCGAGCCACCGGCCGAGCTGCTCCGCGTGGGCCGTCGCTGCGCTCAATCGCTCGTCGGTCTCCCGAATCAACGTGCTCGACCTGGATTCCAGGTTCGACATCGCGTCCGCTCCCGCCGGGGGCTGGTTCGCAAGAGGCGTGGCCGGCACGCTCGCTGCGGTGGCACGCTCGAGCACGGACTCGATCGCCGCCCTCGCCTCATCCACCTGCGCAAGAAGCGTGCGCAGCTCGACACCGACCGATTCGGCGTTTCCGATCCCCTCGCCGAGTTCCCTTGCCAGAGCCCGCACGGGCTCCATCGTCTCAGTTCGCCCGAGTGTCTCGGCGCGTTCAATCAACGGTTCAAGCCCGTCGCGCGAGAGTGCGCACGCGTGGGTCGCGGCGCTCGCGTCTGCCGAGAGTCGTTCTCCGGCCTCCCGCGACGCCCGATCGATCTTCGCAGCGACCTCCGTCGCCGCGCGCTCAATCGACGCAACAGCCCCCGCGCCCTGCTCTTGGAACGACTTCGCGATCGCGTCCGCCCGCGTCTCGAGCGTCGATTGCGACTTGGCCACGATCGCCTCGGCCACCTTCGTGGCCGCGCGGTGCGCGGCTTCGCTTGCGCCGGCCGTTGCCCGTGCCGCGCCATCCCGCGTCAATGCCTCAACCACCGTGGCGGTCTCCTCCGCCTGTGCGCGGAGCCGCAACATGAGTTCCTGAGAGGCGGACTCAACGCGAGCCAGCGCGATGCGCTCCGCCTCGCGGAGCCGCCCTTCCATCTCGCCGAAGTCCGCCGAGGCCATCCGTTCGACGCGGGCCGCCGCCTCTTGTGCCGTCTGCACCTGCTCCACCGCGCGCGCCAGCAGCGACTCGCTCCGCGCCAGCCGCTGATCGATCACCGACACGCTCCGCCCCAGAGTCTCGGTGCGCGTGCGAAGCTCTTCGAGCGTGCGGGCCGCCGCGACCTGCGCGACCCTCAGCTCATCCGCCGCGGCGCTCATCGCGCCCGTCTGCGACGCGGCGCTGCGGACCAGCGTGCCCAGCTCATCGACGAGGCGCGCGTATCGCTCCGTGTTGAGCACGCGAGGCGTGACGAGAATCTCCTCGACCGCCGCCGCCGCTTCCTGACGCGAAACCTTCTCTGTCATTTGGCCGCCCTCCATGACGACGCACCGGCTACCAGCCGCCCGCGCTCCCGCAGGCCTCGACCCACACGATACACGCGGATCGGCCTGCCCGTGCGCTACACTCCGCGGTGCACCACCCTATCAAAGGCCCCGCCAAGGGTCGATCGCGCCCGGTAGATGACTATCGCGACGCCTCGCGGGGCGAGCGCCTCCAGCGCGTCCTCGCCGATGCGGGCGTCGCCTCTCGTCGCGCCTGCGAACAGCTGATCAAGGATGGACAAGTCCGGGTCAACGGGCGTGTCCTCACGGACCTGCCGATCTGGGTCGATCCGTCGCAGGATCGGATCCTCGTCGAGGGCCGACCGATCAAGCCCGCCGAAGACCCCGTCTACGTCATGCTGAACAAGCCGCCTCGGACGCTCTGCGCCGTCAGCGACGAGCCGGGTGCGGACCGTCTCACGGTCGTCGATCTCGTGCGCCATCACTCAGGCGCACGTCTCTATCCGGTCGGACGCCTCGACTACGACGCGATGGGGCTGCTGCTCCTGACCAACGACGGGGACCTGGCCCACAAGCTCACCCACCCGAGGTTCGGCGGGCTCAGGGTCTATGAGGCCGCCGTTTCCGGCGTCGTCCCGCCCCGCACCATGCAGGAACTGAATCGACGCCTCGCCGGCAGATCCAAGAACAAGGGCGACCCTGCCCCGGTCTCGATCGTCGGCTTCGAAGACGGAAAGACCGTCCTCCGTGTGACCGTTCGCGAATCGCGCGGCCGTTCTGTTCAGGACCTTCTCGCCAAAATCGGGCACCACGTCAAGCGGCTCGAGCGGATCGCCTTCGGCCCGCTCCTGCTCAAGGGGATCGCGCGGGGCGAGTGGCGGGACCTCGAACGCCACGAGATCGTCGCCCTCAAGCGTGGAGCGACCGAGCCCGTCGCTCTCCCCGAGCGTGCCCGCCTCGCTTCCAAGGCCGGCAAGCGGAAGCCCAGGTCGAACGCCCGCTCTGGCTCCTCACGTCCCTCGCGTCCCACCCAGGCCCGTCCGGACCGGTCGGAGCGCGTCGAACCCGCTCCGGGACCAAAGCCAACGCACCGAGGCGCCAACCCCCGTGCGGGCGAGAATCCACGTCCCAAACGGGCATCCGGCGGCGCTTCCGGAATCAAGGGCTCCAAGGGTGCCACGGGCCGATCCAGGCCCGGAATCGCGCCCAAGAATCGTCCCGGCGCGAACCGATCCCGTCGGAAGCCGGAATAACATGCAGGCCATGCTTTATCGATCCCGCTGCCGCCGCCTTGTCTGGATCAGCGCCCTCGGCGCTTGCTCCATGCTGGCGTGCTCCGTCGGCTGCTACAAGCGGGTGGTGAAGGCCGAGGGCTTCGGTGCCGATGGCGTCACCGTGCAACAGCCCAACCGATCCGACACCGCGATCGATCGAGCGATCTTCGGCGGCGAGCCCAAAGCCAACTCCAGGCGTCCGGGCGGATACACAAACCGCGATTGAGGGAGCCCTCTCCCCAGATCCTCGCCCATCAGGGGTGCATGGGTCTCCGTCACTCCACAACATCCCACGCGAGGATCTTCATGCACGCCGAGCGTCAGACCGAGTTCTCTATCTATCTCGACCAGCGTCCCGGCGAGCTCGCCGGTGTGCTCGGTGCGCTGGACCAGCACGGAGCCCAACCCTCGGCCGTCTGCGTCGCCGAACACAACAGCCGGGGCGTCGTTCGGATCCTCGGGCGTGAGACCGAATCCCTCCGCCACGCCTGCGAGTCACTTGTCGATTCGGGCGTGAGCCCCGTGGTTGAGGCCGATGTCGTGGTGGTCGACATGTCCGATCGCCCGAACGCCCTCCGGGAGATCGCTCTGGCCTTGGCCGCGGTCCGCGTGAACATCCGTTACGTCTACCTTGCCCAGCGCGGCCCCGGGCTTGGCCCGCGATGCATCCTCCGCGTCAGCGAGATCGAACCCGCGATCGTGGCCATCGAGCCGCTGCCATAGCCGCGTCCCACCGCCCATTGCCCTCCGCCCCTATCATGCCTCTCTTACGGAGCACCGACCCATGGGCATCGAAGCCGCGCTACCCACCGACGCGATCCTGACCACGCAGCTCAAGCGCGTGATCAACTGGGCACGCCGCTCCTCCATCTGGCCCATGCCATTCGCCACGGCCTGCTGCGGCATCGAGCTCATGGCCACCGCCTGCTCCCGATACGACCTGGCCCGCTTCGGCGCAGAGGTCATGCGTTTCAGTCCCCGCCAGTCCGACTTGCTCATCGTCGCCGGCCGCATCAGCGTCAAGATGATGCCCGTCCTCCAACGCATCTACGAGCAGATGACCGAGCCCAAGTGGGTCATCTCCATGGGCGCGTGCGCCTCCACCGGAGGAGTCTTCGACACCTACGCCGTCGTGCAGGGGTGCGACCAGTTCATCCCCGTGGACGTCTATGTCCCCGGCTGTCCGCCCCGCCCCGAGATGCTCATCGAAGGGATCATGGCGATCCAGCGCCACATCGACAACGAGGGCATCCCGCCCAAGGGCCCCGACGGCAAGCGCATCCCGCTGAACATCGCCGTGCAGCCGACGCACGTCGTCCGCCCGCAGCCGCTGCCGCTCGGCGTGCGCTGAGCGCGCGAACGGGATTCGTGTTGCGAATCGCGGCGTGTTGACTTGCTGCCGACGTCCTGTGACGCCACGCTGAACGAAGTCCTCACCGCCAGGCCTATTTCTTGGATCGCTTCGACGGCTTGTCGGCCTTGTCCTTGGGCGCGGCGACCACCCTCGTAGCCAACGACTTGCCGGTCTCGGTGTTGTATCCGCACGACGTGCAGATCACGCCGTCGGTCGGCATCGCCGCCGAGCACGCCGTGCACCGCTTGCCCTCGACGGCCAGACTCCCCGCGAGCCACGCCGGTGTCGCGCCGCTCCCGGTCTTACCGCCCCCCTTGCTCGCTCCGCCGCCCTTTGCGTCCGCCTTTGCCTTGGCCTCTTCCGCCGCACGGGCGAAGCATGGCTCGCACCAGTACCGCGACTTGGCGTCCTTGTGACGCTTGGCCTTGGAGACATCGATCCCGCACTTGCAGCACGCCTTCGTCGCAGTTTCATCCGACATGATCGTCCTCAGCAAGAATTGTGAACTGAAACTCTACCAGATCGTCTGCGACGTGTCACCGGGATCATGCCCCATCCGCCGCTAGGATCTGAATCTTCCGCGTCTCCAATCCCCGGAGGGGCCAATCCATGGATCTCGGACTCACCGGCAAGGTCGCCATCGTCTCCGCCTCCAGCAAGGGACTCGGCTACGCCGTCGCCCGCGCCCTCGCAGCCGAAGGGTGCCGCGTCTGCGTCAGCTCCCGCACGGCCGAGGCCGCCGAGAAGGCCGCTCGCACGATCGTGGCGGAGACCGGCGCCGAGGCCGGAGCGGTCATGGGCCTGCCTTGCGATGTCACCAGGGCCGCCGACTGCGAGCGCCTGGTTCAGGCGGTCGTCGGAAAGTGGGGGGGCGTCGACATCCTCGTCAACAACTCGGGCGGCCCGTCCCCCGGTTCCTTCGATGCCGCCGACGAGCGACTCTGGCAGGACGCGATCGACTCCACCCTAATGAACGTCGTCCGGTTCTCAAAGCTCTGCATCCCCCACATGAAGAAGAACAAGTGGGGGCGCATCATCACGATTACCAGCACGTCCGCTGTGCAGCCGATCGACCACCTCATGCTCTCGAACGCCCTCCGCGGCGCGGTGCATGGGCTCTCCAAGACGCTCGCCACCGAGCTCGGCCCGCACGGCATCCTCGTGAACTGCGTCGTCCCCGGCATGCACGCGACCGATCGGCTCGCCCATGTCTCCGAGGCCCGCGCCAAGATCTCCGGCCTCACGCCCGACGAGGAGTACGCAAAGCTCTCGCAAGCGATCCCGGTCGGCCGCCTCGGCGATCCCGCCGAACTCGCCGCCGCTGTCGCCTTCCTCGCCAGCGAACGTGCATCTTTCATCACCGGCACGAGTCTCCTCGTCGATGGCGGCGCAACCCGCGGCCTCACATGATCTCGATTGCGGATTTCAATGCTTGCTCCGGTCCACAAAAACACAAACCGCCCCGGTAGAACCGAGGCGGTGGATGCGAGCATGTCAGATCGAACGCGAAGCGTTGATCACTTGTCGGCGACGTTCAGCGAGCGGCCAACGGCACGCTTGCGGTTCATCATCTTCCGGCCGTTTGTCGTCCTCATCCGCGCTCGGAAGCCGATGGAACGCTTCCTCTTCAGGCGGCTGATGCGGTGTGGATAATGCATGACGGTCTCCTGAAACCTGCCAACCGCGAGCGCACAGAGCGAGCCGGGTGGGGCAGAGACAATAGCCCCGCATCTCCCGAATGGCCACTATCATTTCGCCGGGTCGTCTACCAACCCGAACCCGAGAGAGGCCCCTCGCGCAATGGTTATAGGACTATAAGCATCGCTTTGCCTCGTTCGCGCTCGATTCGACGTGCCCTGAGTGCCGATCGGTGGTATCTTGGCGGCGTCGGGCTCACACCCGGCCGCAGACGCGTCCGCTCCTCTGCCGTCAATCCGTTCGACGTTCGTTCGGACGACAGATGAGCGCCCGCGTCCGCACTTCGCGATGGCAACGAGCCATCCAAGTTGGAGGGCCGGCTCTCATCGGGCCGGCAAATCGGGCGCATGGACCACACGACGCTCAGGGCGGCGGAATCGGCGATCGGGTACACGTTCAAGAGGCAGGAGCTTCTCGATCTGGCCCTCACCCACGCATCGGTTTCCGAGGATCGGCTCAACTCGAACGAGCGACTGGAATTCCTCGGTGACGCCGTCCTCGGTCTGGTCGTCTGCGAGATGCTCTACGAGCGATTTCCCAATCTGCTCGAAGGCGAGATGACCAAGATCAAATCGACGATCGTTTCTCGGCGCACCTGTGCGCTGATCGCCTCGCAGCTCGGCCTGGCCTCCTTGCTTGTGCTCGGCAAGGGGATGCAGAGCACAAGGCCCGAGTCGCTTCCCCCCTCGCTTGCCGCGGCGGTGCTCGAATCCGTCATCGCGGCTGTCTATCTCGACGGCGGGTGCGACGCGTCGCGGGCGTTCCTCCGCCCGCTGCTGATCGGGCTCGTCGATCGCGCCGCAGAGAGCGGCCACCAGCACAACTACAAGTCGGTGCTCCAGCAGCACGCCCAGCAGGCATACGACGAGACGCCGACATACAAGGTGCTCGACGAGAAGGGCCCGGACCACGCCAAGTGCTTCAAGGTCTGCGTGGAAGTCGGCGGGCGCCGTTTCGAGCCGTGCTGGGGCCAGTCCAAGAAGCAGGCCGAACAGGAGGCCGCCCTGATTGCGCTGCACGAGCTCGGCATCGTCGCGCATTCCGGCGATGGAGAGGTCCGCGTCGTGAAGTCGGCGAACGGGAACTGATTCCATTCGACCGCGCTCGTGGCTACTTCTTGATCCGCACGTCCACCACAACAGGCAGATGGTCGCTCGAAGCGGAGTCCCCGCGATCAAGCCCGATCCGCGCCAGCGAGGCATCGCTCAGCCGCCGCGTATCGATCGAGAACGCGTTGAGCACATCGCACCCCGCGCCGCTGTAGAGCACCCAGTCCAGGCGTCCCGGTGTGAACGGCGTCTGCCAATCCGCCCAGGTGTATGTCGCCCGCTCCCCGAGCACACGCACCGGCGCGATCTCAAGGTCCGAGCCATCGACATCGAGCCCGCGCCCAAGCTCGTCCAGTGGCGTCCGCGAGCCGACAAGATTCAGATCACCCGCGATTACTCGCACCCACGTTGGATCGCGATCGATCGCTTTCCCAAGCGTCCGCGCGATCACGCGTGCCTCTTCGATTCGCGTCCCATCCTCGACGCTCCCCGCCGTGCCGCAGCACTTCAGGTGCGTGCTCCCGACCACAATGTCCCCGACGGCGAGCGGCACAACACCCGCGACGATCCGCGTCGAGTGATCCCGGCCGTTCTGCGGAAAGTCGATCCCGTCCGGGAGCAGCGGCGTGATCGGATGCGGTGCCACGATCGCCACGCCCCACGCCTTCCCGTGGAGCGCGTGCCACGAGCCGGTGGGGCTCTCCACGTGTTCCGTGAACCAGCGGGCGATCTGCGCCGGTTCCTTCGCCTCCCACTCCTGGATCAGGATGACATCGGGCTTCACGGCCTCGATGATGCGCACAAACCCGGCAGGACTCTTCTCCGGCGAGTTTCGCAGCACGTTCCAGTCCAGCACACGGATCGCGCCCGCGGGCTTCGCGGGGAGCATCACGTCCGCGAGGGGCGGCTGTGCCGAGGCGACCGGCTTGGTCGCGAGGAACGCGTCCGACCAGCCCCGGATCACGCCGCTCCCGTCTGAGAGTGTGATGATGCCTTCCCACGGGCCATCGATCTCGAGAGGCGTCGTGTCCGTGCCCGTTGCGACGTGGCGAGAGATCCGCGCCTCGTACCACTTCGACGCATATGTCGGCGTGAAGAGCAGGTCGAGCCCCGCAACCGGGATCGGTGTGCGCGTGCCGGATGCATCGACCACGAACGCCGCAGCCCCGCTCGCGAGCTTGCCATCGGACTGGCGCGGCGAGAACTGGATCTCGAGGTCAACGCCCATGCCCGCCGCATCGATCGGATCAAGCAGCGAAGCGCCCGTCCCACCGAAGCCGTCCACATCCAGGTGGATCGTCACCGTCTGGTCCGAGGCCTGCAACGCACGCTGGTCGCCCTCGACGGAGAAGCGCAGATAGAGATACGCCTCATCCGCGAACGCGACGGTTTCCTTCGGCCATTCCGAGATGTCGCCGTCCAGCACCACCGGGCCGGACCACGGCGCATTGGGCGTACGCCCGCCGATGAGCCCCAGCACTCCCGAGCGACCGCTCGAGTTCTGCTCGCCTCCGTCGCCCGACTCGCAGCCGGAGATCGCGACCACGCCGAGCGCCAGAGCAGACAACAAACCGATGGATGCATGACGCATGGGCGAAACTCCTCACATTCGAAAGGCTCAGAGAGGCCTGACAGGGGTGCATTGTTGGACGATCAGGTCGCCCGAGATCGCTCAGTCCTCGGTGACCAGCTCGATCCAGTCGACATTGAAGAGATACCCCTTCTCACCCCTGAAGACGAGCCACAGGTCGTGCGTGCCTCCCGGCGACACCACCGGAACTTCGAGCTCAATCCACGACGTCCAGCCGCCGGTGCCCGCCACCTCTGCGATGCCGAACAGCTGCCCCTTCGCCCCATCGAGCCGCATCTCGATCGCGCCGCCCTTCGTCGCGGAAGCAACATGCACGCGGACCGCACGCACGCCATCCATCCGCACGGGGGAGAACACCGCGTGGTCGCCGTCCTCGATAAACGCGAGAGCGGTGATCGGCTTCCCCGCGTTGTCATCCTTCGATTCGACCTGCGTTCCCTTGGTCGTGGTCGCGCGCTCGGCCTCGATGCGACGGGTCTGCAACACCACCTCGGCACGCCCGGTCAGAGGGCCCACACGCTCGCCCCCGCCGTCTGTGTAGGTCGCAACCAGCACAAACTGCGGCGCGGTGTTGGGATCGCCCTCCGGTTCGGGCCCCAGCAGGAGCGAGCCCGACGTCGCGTTCGCTCGGTCGACGACCGTCGTCAGGTTGCCGCGCCGGAGCCCAAGCTCAACACTCACGCGCGATGCCTCGATCGAGCCGCCATCCTCCGGATCATCGATCCGCAGGCGGTATCGCACGCGATCACCCTCACGCACCAAAGTCCCAGGCGCGGGCGACTCGAATCGCACGCGAGGCCTGGTGTTACCCGCGAGCACCGTGACAGCACCCGCGCCCTCGACGCCCGCCGCGTCCCGCGCCATCACACGCACTCGCTTCTCTCCGGGCGAGTTGAACGTGTGCGCGACCTTCTCGCCGTCCGCATCGGGCGCGCCGTCTCCATCAAAGTCCCACGCGAACGCCAGCGCCCTTCCCAAACCGGCGCTCGAGCGAGGCTCACTCTTGCTCGCATCAAACTCCACCGTCAGCGGCAAGCCGCCGTCTGTTCGGTTCGCGCCGACGACCACCCGGGGAGGCCGTTTCCCCGCCTCAAAGAACTCGATCCGTGAGATCCTGGAATCCGTGTTTAGTCCCCCGAATTCGCTCCCCCATTCGATGAGATACAAGCAGCCGTCCGGCCCCAGCTCCAGCTCGTGAGGCCTGAGAAACGATCGATCAGACAGGAACGGCTCGATCTCCAGCACGCGCCCTTCATCATCCTTCCGCACCGCGTAGATCTTCCCGCGAGCCCACTCGTACATGAAGGTCGCGCCCTCCATCGACGGAGGCAGCGCACGCTCGCCGAGCGCGCCATGGCGATCTTCAAGCCACTCCCGCCTCAGCGTGGGCCCGCCCATGGCGCACCGTCCCCCGGAGCCCATGACCGGGAACTCGCTCGACTTCCCATAGGGGTACCACACCCACGCCGGCGTCGCCGGAGGCAACGCGCGAGCACCCGTCCGATTCGGCGACTCGTTCACCGGCGACTTCGGATCAAACATCTCGCCAGAGGCCTCCTTCGCGAAGTCGTAGTCGCGATAGATCTTGTTGTTCCCGATGAAGTACGGCCAGCCGAAGTTGCCGGCGCTCCGCACCTGATTGAACTCGTCCTGCCCGCGCGGCCCGCGCTCCGGCTTGTCCGAATCCGAGTCCGGCCCCACATCACCGAAGTACAACCAGTTGGTTGTCGGATCGATCCCGATCCGGAACGGATTGCGGCAGCCCATCACATAGATCTCCGGCCTCCCGCCGGACCCGTCCTTCGGAAAGAGATTCCCATCCGGGATCTCGTATCCCCCCTGCGCCAAAGGCCTGATCCGCAGCACCTTTCCCCGCAGGTCGCCCGTGCTCGCGCTGCTCTTCTGTGCATCCCACGGCATACGCCCCGCGCGCTCATCAATCGGCGCGAAGCCGTCCGAGGCGAAGGGGTTGGTGTTGTCCCCCGTCGAGAGATAGAGCAGCCCGTCCGGCCCGAACGCGACCGACCCGCCGCTATGGCAGCACTCCAGACGCTGCGTTGCGACATCGATGACCACACGTTCAGTCGAGAGATCGAGCGTGTCTCCAACCATCGTGAAGCGAGAGAGCCGATTGTGCGCCGTTGTGCCGACCGGCGAGTAGTAGATATAGATCCACCCGTTCTCCGTGAACGCTGGGTCGATCGCCATCCCGAGCAGCCCGTCTTCCAACTCGGTCGTGACGTTGAGCGCACCGGCCACGTGCGTTCCCGCATCCTCCGACCAGACCTTCACCAGCCCGCCCCGCTCGATGTAGATCACACGCCCGTCCGGCGTCACCGCAAGCTCCATGGGATCGAGCGTCTCGTCGTCGATCGTCACGACCTCGTAGTGGTCATTGATCGTCCCGCCCGCGTCGTGCCGGGCCCCGGGATCGTTCCCGAGTGCCCACGCGATGCCGCCACGCAAGTGCTCGACGAACTGCGGCTCCGCGAACGACTCGTTGGTGTGCCCGAGCCCGGTGTAGAACGCCCGCCCGCCGTCGTAGTGGTGGCACCACGCGATCGGGTGATCGAACGGCGCATCATTCGACATCGTTGCGCCCTGATAGCTCGCCTCGTCGAGTGTCATCAGCACATGGACCTTGCCGCGCGGGCTCTCCTTGTAGTCGTACCACTCGTCCGTACGCGTCCATCGTGCCGGGAGGTGCTTCGTCGCCGGATGCGTGCGATCCACGACTCGGATCGTCGCCACCTGTGTTGCCGGATGGCTCTTGAACGCCGCCCCGACCAGCCCCATGTACCACGCCCACTCGTACTCCGTGTCCGCTGCGGCGTGAATCCCCACCCAGCCCCGTTCCGACCGGATGAATCGCTCCATCGCGCCCTGCTGCGCGTCGTCGAGCACATCACCGGTCGTGCTCAGAAAGACCACGACGCCGAATCGAGCGAGCGAATCGTCGGTGAACGCCGCCGCGTCCTGCGACCACTCGACCTCCAGCCCCATCTCCGCCCCGATCTTCATCAGGGCTTCGGCGCCTTTCGTGATCGAGTCGTGCCGGAACCCCGCCGTGCGGCTGAACACCAGCATCCGGTTCGGTGCATCAGCGCCCGCTGAAAGACCGGGAAGGAGAATGCCAACAAGCAGGCCCAACAGAACGACTCGGAGGATGGCTGAGGTCTTCACCCCCGCAGCGTACCCGACCGGCCTCACACTCGCCCCTCACCCTGCCCCGCTCCACATCCCGACACCATATTCTGGTGCTTTCCTGACGGAAACCGCCCCGTCTTGGCATCTCCACGGGTACAACCCCGAGACCCGCAGGTCTCAATTCCACGACTCTCGCCCTTCGCCCCACTCACTCCCCATGGCTGCAATCCTCGAAATCATCCGCGTTCTCTTCATCGCCATCGTCGGCGCGATCGTGCAGGCGACTGCCGGCTCCGACGGCGTGATCCACACCCCAGGCGACCTTCCCGACCTCTCGTACACGCTCGCGTACGAGCAGGGAGAGCTTCCCGCGCTCGCCGTCGGCCTCTCCTTCAAGGGAGAAGACGACGGCTCCAGCACCATCTCACTCCCGGAAGAGTGGGGGGGCACCAGCGAGCCGGCGGCGGACATCCTCACCATCTCATCGACCACCGACGACGGAGATCCCGTTGAAATCACCAGGTCCGGCCCACGCACGTGGACCATCACCCACGCGCCCGGCGAGCGCATCAACTGCGAGTATCGCATCGCCCCGGGCGTTCGCGAGCCCACGACCCGCGGCAACGACTACCGCACCGCGGTCGCACCCGACATGGTCCACGCGATTGGCCACCTCGCGCTCGCCTACCCCGATCACATGCGCACACCCGAGCCGCGCGAGATTGCAATCGATCTTGAGGGCCTCGCACAACCCGGATGGAGCGTCGTCTCCTCGTACGGCCCGGGTCCGAACAAGCGTGTCGTCCGCATGCCGGGCGAGAAGTTCCTGCACTCGGTCATCATCGCGGGCAACGGCCGGTTGCTCGAACGCCAGATCGGGTCCAATCGCCTCGGCGTCTACATCCAGTCCGACAAGTGGGAGTTTGACGACAGCGAGTTTGCCGAACTGAGCGAGCGCATCGTCCACGCCGAGCGCGACTTCTTCGCCGACCACACCGACCCCTGGTTCCTCGTCAGCATCGTGCCACAGGGCGAGTCAAGGCCCGGCGGGTACTCCCTCGGCGGCACCGGACTCAACAACGCCTTCGCCCTCTTCTGCGCCCCCAACATATCGCTCGAGCCAGGCTCCGAGCAGCTCCGACGCGTCGAACGCCTCCTCGCCCACGAATACATGCACACGTGGATCGGCGGCAAGATCAACATCAACGACAAGCCCGAGCCCTGCGGCTACTGGTTCTCCGAGGGATTCACCGACTTCCTCGCCCGGCGCGTCCTCCACGCCTCCGGCCTCTGGGGCGATGCCGAGTACGCCGCCGACCTCTCCGAAGCGCTCAGCCGCTACGACTCGAATCCGGAGCGTGACGCCGACAATGCCGCCATCGCGCAGGGATTCTGGTCCAACCGGAACATCGGCGACCTCCCGTACCGTCGCGGCGATCTCATCGCCTTGGCCATCGACGAACGCCTCCGGACCAGCACGCCCGAACACATCGGCGATCGTTCCGTTGACACACTCGCCCGAGATATGCTCACCCGCGCCGTGGAGAACGGCGTGGAGTTCACGACCGAAAGCGTCCTCGCGCTCGTTGAGTCCTACACCGACGCGGAGTTCGCCGATCGGATTCGCGCTTGCGTCGAGCATGGCGGCGAGGTTCCCATACCCGATCGCACAACCGCCCCGGCCCTCGAGCTCACCTCCCGCTCCATGCGCGTCTCCGATCCAGGATTCGACTTCGAGGCGGCCCGCACGAACAAGGCAATTCGCGGCGTGCGCCCCGGTTCCGGCGCCGAGCTCGCAGGGATCCGCGACGGCATGACCCTCGTCTCGTTCAGCATGGACGGAGTCCCCAATGGGCCGCCCAAGGCCGTTGCCGTTGTGAAGAACGAGTCCGGCGAGAGTCGCACCATCGAGTACGAGGCCGTCTCCGCGCCAAAGCCCGTCCGGGCCTATATGCCCCTGACGCGAAGCCCAGGGTAATCCGACCCGCCGCCCGTACAATGCGGCCATGACCGCCAACGATCTGCTCGCCGAATCGGTCCTCGCCAACAAGCAACTCCTCGGGCGATTCCTCGCCGGGTTCGACGACGGGATGCGAGTCCGCACCGCGCCGTCCCTCCCGAACCACGCCGCGTGGAACCTCGGCCACTGCGCACTCGTGATGAGCCGCGTCACCGAGCGATTGGATGGACAGCCCCTCCCCGATGCCGAGTTCATCGTCGGCCCCAAGGGCGACTCGCAGCGATTTGGCACCGAATCGGTCGCATTCGGCTCGACGCCCACCTCGGACCACACGACCTACCCCGCGTTCGCGCGCTGCGTCCAGATCTTCGAGTCCGCGTGCGACCGACTCGCCGCAGCCGCTCGGGCCGCGACGCCCGCGCAGCTCGATTCGACGACGCAGTGGGGGAGCTCGCAGACCACGCTGGCGATGCTCGTGCTCCGCATGTCATTCCACAACGGGATGCACGCGGGCCAGATCTCCGACTTGCGCCGCGCCCTCGGTTTCAAGTCGGTCCTTGCCTGAGAGCATCGGGAGCCGCCACGATGAGAGCGATCATCCACAGCCCCAGCGTCGCCGCCGACCGCCTCGCCCGCACCATCATCGACACGCCCATCGGTCCCCTCGGTCTGGCGGCCTCGCCGGTCGGCCTCCGCGCCGTCGACTTCGACGCGACACCGTCCCGCGTTCCACCATCCAGCTCCCCGTCGAGTGTCGACCCCGCCGCGAAGCGGATCCTCAACCAGGCCGCCGACGAGCTCGATCGCTATTTCAGGGGCACGCTGACTCATTTTTCTGTCCCCCTCGACGCGGGCGGCACCGACTTCCAGCAGAGAGTCTGGACCCGACTCGTCCAGATCCCCTTTGCCACGACCACCACCTATGGGGCGATCGCGACCTCCCTCGGTGACCCCAAGGCCACCCGCGCCGTCGGCCTCGCCAACGGGCGCAACCCGATCCCCATCATCGTCCCATGTCACCGCGTAATCGGAGCCGATGGATCGCTCACCGGCTTCGGGGGCGGGATCCCGCGCAAGGAGTGGCTCCTCGACCACGAACGCCGCACAGCCGGCGCGCCGAGACGCACCGACTCCCTACTCTTCTCCGCACCTCTCCCCTGACCCCTCCCACGGCGTCCCGAGCGCGATGGACCGCGCGACCCGCGGCAATCGGACATGCCCCCAGACTTCATCCCAGCCGAGTTCGCCTCCCTCTATGAGACCGAGCGCGCCCGCACCCTCCGCAAGCGCGCGCTCTGGTACTGCGCGATCGCCGTCGGGTTCTTTCTGCTCAAGCTCCCGCGCGCGATCATCATGGCGCTCGCCGCCAAATCCTTCATCGGCCCAGGTGTGCAGTTGTTCTCCGATCTGGCCATCATGGCGCTCCATCTGTGGACGCTCATCTATCTCGCCCGCCACCCGCGCACGCGCGAGTCGCTCGTCCATCTCATGAGCTGGGTGATCGGCAGCGCGTGCGTGATCGCGATCCTCGCCACGCCGCTCACCGACAACACCAACCTCATCAAGGACGCTCTCCCGGTCTCCGAGCCCCGCGCCGCGTTCCTCCAGGGGCTCGCGACGCTCATCGCCGTCTTCGTCATCCACTTCGTCTCCACATGGCTGGTGAACCTCTCGCCCAAAGAGGGCCTGCGTCTGATCATGCCCGTGCTCACGGTCTACGCCGGAGCCACCCTCTTCATCACAGACACCACGACGGAACTCAAGCTCATCCTGATCGCCCTCTCGCCGCTCGCCGGACTGCCGGGGTTCCTCTGGTCTTGGTGGCTCCATCGCTCGTTCAACGAGCGATTCATGGCGCGAGAGGCCTCGCGACGCTACCAGGATGTCACCCGCGAGCTCACCGACGCCCGGCGCATGCACGAGGCGCTCTTCCCGCCCCCCATCTCGCGCGGGCCGATCCGTGTCGAATACTGCTACGAGCCCGCGATGCAGATCGGCGGCGACTTCGTCTTCATCCATCCGCCCCAGGCCAGCGAGCCGCCCGATCCCGAGGCCGCCCTCGCCGCGATCGCGCTCCCCCGGCCCGGCACCCCGATCTCGATCATCCTGATCGACGTGACCGGCCACGGCGTCACCGCGGCGCTCGCCGTCAACCGGCTCTTTGGCGAGCTCGAGCGCACCTTCGCGCTCGCGCCGGATTCTCCGCCGGGCCAGGTCCTCTCCACGCTCAACCAGTTCACCGGCGCGCTCCTCGCGACCAAGGGCATCTACGCCACGGCGATCTGCATGCGCGTCGAGCCCGGCGTTCCGAAGAACGAGGCCGGCGATGTCGACACCGCGCGCGTCCGCTGGGCGAACGCCGGCCACCCGGCCGCGCTCCTCCTCCCCCGCGCCGGCTTCGCACGACAACTCGAGGCCACCGCGCCCATCCTCGGCTTGCTCGACCCTCCCGAGTTCGACCCAAGAGAGCAGTCGCTCTCGCTCTCGCCCGGCGACGCCATCCTCGCCTACTCCGACGGCGCGATCGAACTCGAACGCGCCGAGGGAGATCTCCTCGGCATCGACGGCTTCACCGCCATCGTTGAGCGCTGCCGCAAGCACGCCTCGGCCGAACGCAATCCGCAGCACGCCTCCGGCACAGGACTCTGTGCCGCGCTCATGAGCGAGATCGAGCCGCTCAGAGACCGCTCCGGAAACCGCGACGACACACTCATCGTGCGCGTCGCGATCCAGGACTCGGCCCCGAAGCCAGCCGGGACCTGATCCCCGGTTGAGCGCCATCGCGCCGCTACGCCTGAGGCTTCTCCTGCTGGCTCGCGCCCTTGCGCGTGACCGCCGTGCTGTCGCGCTCGGCGAGCTTGCCGAGAGCCGCAGGGAGCTCGATCCCGGCCTGCTTGGCGAGTTCGTGGAGGCGAGGGAGCGAGCCCACAAGCCCGGACAGGAAATCCGCCGTGGTGTTGCGGCCGTCGCTGCCGCTGCCGGTGTCCCAGACGGTGATCTTGTCGATCTTGAGCCCCTGGATGGCCTTGACCTGGTGCTCGACGAGCTTGGGAAGCTGCTCGATGAGGAGGAGCGTGGGGCCGACGGCGGGGTCGGTGCCGCACGCTTCAATGAGCTTGCGGTAGCCCTCTGCCTTTGCCTCCATGACCTGCTGGACGCCCTTGGCCTCGGCCTCGTACTTGGCGAGGATGGCATCCGCGGTGCCCTGTGCCTCGCGCCGGACCTTCTCGGCCTCGGCCTCGGCGGCGATCTCTATGCGGCGCTTCTCGATCTCCTGAGGGGCGATCTGGTCGCGGGCGAGCCGGGCGAGCTCCTGGTCGCGTTGCGCGAGCATGATGGCTTCCTGGGCCTTGGCCTCTGCGACCTGCGACCGCTTGGTGGCGTCGGCCTGGATCTCTGCGAGCTTGGCGTTGCTCTCTGCGATGGTGGCGCGAGAGGTGTTCTCGCCGGTTGTGGCGGAGGCCTCGGCGTCGGCGACGCGGATGCGCTGCTCCTGCTCGGCGTGCTTTTTGGCGGCGACGGTTTCGGCCTCGCGCTGGGCCATCGCGATCTCGCGATCGCGCTGGGCCTGGGCCTCGCCCTTGACCGCCTCGGCCTCGAACGCGGCGACCTTGACGCGCTGCTCCTGCTCGAGGTTCTTCTGCTGGTGGATCGCGGCGGCCTGCTCACGCGTGACGTTCACGGTCTTCTCACGCACGGCGATCGCCTCGCCGGTCGCGCCCGTCTGCTCCTGCTGGGCGACGTCGACCTTGGCGCGGTTGATCGCCTCGGCCGCGGCCCGCTTGCCGATCGCCTGGATATAGCCCGACTCGTCGGTGATGTCGCGGACGTTGACGTTGATGAGCGCGAGGCCGATCTTCAGGATCTCGTCGGCGACGTTCTCGTTGATCTTCGTCATGAACTTCTCGCGATCGTTGTTGATCTCCTCGATCGTGAGCGTCGCGATGACCAGACGGAGCTGGCCGAGGATGATGTCCTGGGCCAGCTCGCGGACGTGCTGCGAGTTCAGGTTCAGCAGGCGCTCCGCGGCGTTGTTCATCAGGATCGGGTCCTGCGAGATGCCGACCGTGAACGTCGAGGGGACGTTGACGCGGATGTTGTTGAGCGAGAGCGCACCCTCCAGCGGGATGTCGATGACCATCGGCTCCAGCGAGAGGTATGAGTAGTCCTGGATCAGCGGCCAGACGAACGCGCCGCCGCCGTGCAGGCATCGGGAGGCCTTGTTGGCCCCGACCTTTCCGTAGATCACAAGGATCCGGTTGGACGGGCAACGCCGGTAGCGCGTCGCCAGCAGGATCACCATGAACAGGAACAGGAGCACCACCGCGCCGATGAGCCCGAAGAACCACGCGGGGTTCGCGGACTTGGCGGGAAGCGACGCGAGCATGTAGGACAGTTCATTCATCGGACCGGACCTCCCTCGAACCTGCGCGAGATGCGCCGCGTGCGTACATCAGACTCCCGGCCGCCGTGTGCCGGCCAGCGACTCTCCGCGAGCCCCACTCCAACCTGACATCACCCAGCGCCGACCACCGACACCGAGTTGTCGTCGTTCACGCGGACGACTTTCACTCGCGAAGATGTCGGCAGGGGATCGCCCTCGGTGGTGGCGTTCACGATCCGCTGACGCCCGCTGACAACCAGCTTCACCTGTCCGCGCCCCGCGCCCTCGCCCGGCACGGTGACGTAGACATCGCCCTCGGTGCCGACCGCACTCCGCATGGTGGCGGTGCCGTCGCTCTGCAATGAGAGCATCCCCTTGAGGAGGACCGCCAGAACCCACATCATGAGGACGCCGCCGCCCACCGCGCCGATCACGCTCATCATGATGCCCGCGTTCAGCCCGTGATAGACCGCAAGGCCTCCCCAGCCGAATCCCATCGCAAAGGCAGCGACGCTCTGGAGCGAGAACGCCTTGAACGCGCTGGTGCTGTCGTGCGCGTCAGCGATTCCATCGGGGGGCGTGTCGATGTCGGTGTCGAGGTCGAGCGAGTCGCCCCCGACGAACATCAGCACGAGCTTGAGAATGAAGATCAGAGTCCCGGCGATGGCGGGGACGCCGAACCACGCCGCTTGTCCGGACATGAACATGTCGATCATGGGCGATCTCCAGGCCGCATCGTACCAAGAGCGGCCCGGACGCCGCAGGCCACACTCGGCCCGCGGAAGCACCCGGTCAACCTCCGCTCAATCCACTATTTGGAGTGCGCCCGCCCCGGTTTCGTTGGCCGGTCCCGGATATCCACCCGTCTACCGAGGCCAGAGGTCCCCCTCGACCAGCTCCACCGAGTTCCGCGCGGGGTCTCTGACATAGATCGAACGGGCCCGCTCACCGACCGTCTCCGGCACTCCGGCTTGCACAGGCCACTCGACCTCCTTCTCGATCGTGGCACCGGCGAGCGCGAGCCGCTCCTTCCACGCGTCGTATGTGCCGCGCTCGATCGCAAAGGCGACGTGCCCCTCGCCGGTGGTGCCATGCGTCGGCACCATCGGGTGGCCCTTGAGCGTCTCGCTGGCGCGGAAGATGAGAAGCATCTGGGTCGGTGAAACCCGGAACCCGCGGCTGCGCTCCTCCACGCCGCTCACCAGCCACAGGCCGACGACATCGCGGTAAAACCGCTCCATCGCCGGAAGGTCCTCGCCGTAGAGGATGGTTTCGTAGATGCCGGTGGGGTGCGATGCAGATCCATTCATGGGGCAGCCCTTTCTTCTTCCCACCCCCACACCACCATCTCACACGCCTCGGTGAAGCCGCAGCGCAGGAAGTTCCGCAGCGACTGCTCCGCCACGGTGTTGGTCTCGCCGACGCACCATGTCGCGCCCTGACGCTTCGCACTCGCGAGGCGTGAGCGGAAGAGGGAAGTCTGAGCCCCCTTGCGGCGGCTGGACTCCTCCGTCGCCCCGAAGCAGACGTAGCTCCATGCCCCATCCACCACCAGGCCGCCGATCGCGATCGGGCGCGCGTTGTCACTCTCGCCTTCGAACGCGACGTGCAGCTCCGCGCCGGCCTCCGCGACCACCCGCCTCACCAGTGGCAGCCACTCTCGCCCGTACCACGGCGCGATGCCTTCGAGCACGCTGTCGAGAGCGGGCTCGCGATCGCCCTGATCGTCGCGATCGCTTCCCACGACCCGCACGACGAACGCCGAATCCCGCCACGTTTCACCCGGCCGCTCCGTCGTCTCGCGCACAAAGACCGGATACCGCACATACGGCCAAGGCCTCATCCCCGCGCGGAGCATCTCGGCTCCTAGGGCATCGCTCCACGCTTGCGGGCCGACGACAAAGAACGCCCGCCCGCGCCCGAGCCCGCGATAGAACTCCACCGCCTCGCGCACGTCCTCACCGGTGATCGGGCGCTCGGGCGCGATCCAGAATGCCCGATCGGAACTGGCCGTCGGCGTCGCCCCGCCGTCGTCAACAACCTTCCACGTGACAAAGCCCGGCCCGAGATCGCGGATCCCGACTTCCGCCTGTGGCCCCCCAACGCCCACCACGCCCGGCCCAGCGCGGCACGCCGAGAGCCGCCGCCGTGTGCGGGCCAGGAACGCCGCCAGAGATTCGGGATCGACGACGCGCATCGTGACCGCCCTCACAGGTGAGCATTATCACCTCTCCGGCCCCCGGTCGCCCCGACGCCTCCCGACCATCCACCGACTCACAGCCGGTCAGTCATTGGCGCCTCGCACGCCCGTGCACAAATCTCGATACGCTTTCTTCGCTCCGCCCGGACGTGGAGAGACCACGGAAGGAGCAGAAGTCTGGTCGCCGATGCCAACAGGAACTCGCCATGAGCTATGAACTTGCCGAGAAAGCCGCGGCCGTTGCGTTGAAGCGAATGGGCACGGGCACGCCGGTCCCCGAGACATTCAAAGAGATCGCCTCGCTCGTTCTGCCGTCGTTGCCCGAGGCAACGCGCAATCTGGTCGCGACGCTCGACGCCGAGGAGGACGTCGAGGCGCTCTGCGAGCAGTTCGCGCACGTGCTGACCAGCGAGCCACCGTCTCTCGATGTCAACGGCTTCTTCTTCGGGCTCGCGGAGATGGTCTTCGGCGATGCTGAGGGGAACCCGCCCGGCGGGGAGACCCACCCCGAACACACGCTCTACATCTGCGGCTCGATGCGATTCGATCCGAGCGATATGGATTGGCCCTGTGGGCCGGAGTGGTGGCCAGAGGAGCGGTACTTCCAGATCCCATCGTTCAAGGCCCTGAGCGACCACTGCGCCACACTCGACTATGACGCGGCGTGGCTCGTCGCGTGCGGCCTGATCGAGCCCCTCTCCATCGCACTGGTCGGCGAGGCGTGCCGCCGCATCGGTCCGAAAGACCTGCTTCTCGATGCCCCGTTCCGCGGCATCGGCTCCGGCTACGACGGGGGCGATCTCCGAGACGTCGGCGTGGTCACTCGCGACGGCTTCGCATCGCCAGCGCTCCTGCCGGTGAAGACGAAGTCGAAACCCAGAGCAGCCGCCAACGCCCCGAAGAAGCCAAAGAAGAAGTCGGCAAAGAAGGCAGCGAAGGCGGCCAGAAAGAAGCCCAGAAAGGTGTCCGGAACAAAGGCGACCGCCAGGCGGGGGACGTCGACGGGCTCCGGTGCCGCGCGCGCGAAACGAGGTTCGAAGCCGGCTGGTTCCAAAGCCAAGAAGGCCAGTACAAAGAAGGCCGCCACCAAGAAGGCCTCTTCCAAGAAGCCCGGAGCAAAGCGCCCCGTGAAGAAGACAAGGCGCAAGGCCGCGGCACGATCCAAGGCGCCTTCGCGCCGGCGTTGATCGCGCGCTCGCGGATCATCGCCCGTTCGGTTGCTCGCTCACGTGCCGGATCGCGCGCCAGCCAGCCGCGCCACCTGCAGCTCCAGCCGCTTCACCTCGCGCGTCACGGCGTTGCGGTTCATCAGCATCCAGTACCACATCTTGAACATGCCGATGCTGGTCGAGCAGAAGAGGAAGATCGTCGCCCACATCACCATGCCGCGCGTCTCGGTCGCGTCGAAGAACCGGAAGCCAGACCAGACGGCGAGTCCAAGCAACCCGAACATCATCGGGACGCCGAGCATGTTGATCCCGCCCATCCGACCGCTGAACGCCTCCGCAACCTGCGTCAGGATCGGCGGCTCGTTCGCCCCCGCCCGCATCGCCCGGCCGATCGCGGCGTCCATCTCGCTGTCGCGCGCCGCGTCATCCGCCCTATTGCTCTCGTGTGTCATTGCTGTTTCCTTTCGAGGATCGACCTGAGTTCGTTGCGCGCTGCGTGCAATCGTGACTTCACTGTTCCCGGCGGCACGCCGTGCATCGCCGCGATGCGTGCCACGCCGAGCGACGCGCCGTAGTAGAGCCCGAGGATCTCGCGATGCGAGGCCCCAAGCCCCGCGATCGCCCGGCGCACCCGCGCCTCCTCCTCCAAGTCGCTCGCCGCAACGGACGGGTTCACGATTCCGGCGGATTCCTCCGCCGCCCGCCCCCGTTCCACACGGCGCACACGCTGCGCCCGGCGCACGCAATCGACGCACTTGTTCCTGACGACGCGGCAGATCCACTCGGGGAATCGCGCCGGGTCGTTGAGCTTGGTGATGTCGCGTGCCGCAGCGATCCATGCCGCCTGAACCGCGTCCCGCGCCACGTCGTCGCGGCCGGTCACGCCCACGGCGAACCCGACCAGACGCGCGTGCCACCGCCCGACGAGTTCGGCAAACGCCTCGCGTTCTCCATCCTGAGAGCGGATGACGAGCCACTCGTCGTAGATCTGTTCGGGCGTCCGTTCGATCTGATGCATGCTGTTTAGCCGGTCGCCGCCACGTTCGACCCGGTTCGCGATTCTGGCGGATTCATTGCCCGCGCCCGTCGCCCCGCGCCCGTTGCCCGCATCTGAGCCGGCCTAGTCCTTCTTCATGACGATCGTCACGCGCGCGAACGCGAGCCCCTCGAGCGCTTCTGCCGCCACAATCCGCGTTTCCTCGTCGCGATCCGCCCACGCGCGGCGCTCCGCCGTGATCAGCGGATCGCCCTCGATCCAGATCGTCGCGTACGTCTGCTTGAACGAGCGTGCGGTTGCGCCGAAGTGGACGTGCGCCGGCTCGGCGATATCGGGGTAGGGACCGGGAGCGACCGTGAGAAACTGGAAGCGACCCTCCGCGTCGGACTTCACCTCGCCGCTGATACGCGGCTCGCGCGTCGGCGAGTTCCTCGGGTTGTAGAGCCCCGAGGCGTCGGTGTTGAACGCGGTCACCGTCGCCCCACGCACCGGCCGGCCGGATTCATCGACGACCGTTCCCGCCACGAGCAGCCGTCGCCCCGGCTCCGCCGCGTGGCACATGATCGCTGTCGACCCCGGCGCGGGTGGCGGCACGCGATCGGGTTCGCGATCTGCATCACCAAGCAACGTGGCGGCAAACCCGCTCCCCGAGGCCGCCAGAGCGAGTCCGAGCACCCAACATGCGGGCACCCAACGACGCATCCGATCGGACATGCGATGCCTCCTCGCCGCGGCACGGTCGCCGCACTTCAGCCCTACTATACAAGTCAACGCTCGGGGCGCGGCAGCCGGTCCCCTCCGGCCACAGCCGCTGAGATGCACCCGTTGAACCTGATCCGGTTTGCACCGGCGGAGGGAAGCGGCGTTTCCCGGGTTGGTCGGCGCTTCCAGCCGCCCGCTTCCCGGCCCGTCCTCTCCGACATCCAGTCCCTTCCCGCCACGCGATGATGCGAGGAGTACCGCATGACCACACTCTCTTCCAATGCCAACCGAGACAAGCCCGCATCCACATCCGGCGCCGACGCCTCGCCCCGTCCGCTGCACAAGCATCGCGCGCCCCTCCACGGCGCGATGAACCCCGGCAACGCACCCGGCGTCACCACGCCCGGCTCTTTCGCGAACAAGCCCGACCTCGGTGGCCCGTTCATGTTCTCGTCCCCCGACACCCCGGGCATGCCCGCCCCCAGCGACAAAACCGCCTGGGACTTCCTTCCCGCGGGCTGGCTCTGCCGCACAGTCACCAATATGTGCGATGCGACCGACGCCGCCGCGTGCGTGCCCCCCGATTGCAAGGCCGCTTCGTTCCTTGATACGCGCCGCGTCATGCGCATCGTCTACTACCCAGAGTCGTTCACCCCGATCACGCAGCTCGAGCACGCGCGCCTGGGCATCGTCACACCGGAGATGAAACGCGTCGCCGAGCGAGAGCCGCACTTCGCGCTCCTCGCCGAGGGCCGCGGCCCCGAAGCCGTTCGCGACGAGGTCGCCTCCGGCCGCCTCGTCATCCCCGCCAACATCAACCACCTCAAGCACAAACTCGACCCCATGGCCATCGGGCGCGCCAGCCGCACCAAGGTCAATGCCAACATGGGCGCGTCCCCCGTCTCCAGCGGCACGCACGAGGAAGTCGAAAAGCTCCAGTGGGCCGAGAAGTGGGGCGCGGACACGGTCATGGACCTCTCCACCGGTGGCGATCTCGACGAGTGCCGCAAGGCCATCATCGAGAACGCAACGGTGCCGATCGGCACCGTCCCCATCTACTCCATGATCATCGGCAAGAAACTCGAGGACCTCGACTGGCCGACGATCGAGGCCTCGCTCCACCATCAGGCCCAGCAGGGCGTCGATTACTTCACCATCCACGCCGGCGTCCGCAAGGGACACCTGAAGTTCGTCAAGAACCGCCTCATCGGCATCGTCTCGCGTGGCGGCTCCCTCCTGGCCAAGTGGATGCTCGTCCACAACCAGGAGAACATCATGTACGAGCGCTGGGAGGAGATCTGCGACATCCTCCGCCAGTACGACGTGGCCTTCTCCATCGGTGACGGTCTCCGCCCCGGCGGCCTCGCCGACGCCACCGACGACGCCCAGCTAGCCGAACTCGAAACCCTCGGTGAGTTGACCGAGCGGGCCTGGCGCAAGGGCGTGCAGGTCATGATCGAGGGTCCCGGCCACGTCCCCTTCGACCAGATCGAGTGGAACGCCAAGATCCAGCGCACACTCTGCCACGGCGCGCCCTTCTATGTGCTGGGGCCGCTGGTGACCGACATGTTCCCCGGCTACGACCATATCACCAGTTGCATCGGCGCAACCGCCATGGCCTACCACGGCGCGGCCATGCTCTGCTACGTCACACCCAAGGAGCACCTGGGCCTCCCCAAAAAGGACGACGTGAAGCAAGGGTGCATCGCGTACAAGATCGCGGCACACGCCGCGGACATCGCTCTCGGAATCCCCGGCACCCGTGACAACGACGATGAACTCACCAAGGCCCGCGCCGCGTTGAACTGGGAGAAGCACTTCGAGCTCTCCTTCGATCCCGACACCGCCCGCGCCTACCACGATGAAGACCTCGACGTCGACACCGACTTCTGCGCCATGTGCGGCCACGACTGGTGCTCCGTCCGCATCTCCAAGGAGATCCAGGAGTTTGCCTCGGGCAAGGCAGATGGCTTCGAGCGCATGGGTGGCAAGGATGGGGCGACACCGGGTGCGCCGGTGAAGTCCGCCGCGCTCACGCCCGAGCAGCAGGAGATCCTCGCCAAGCGCGGCGTCCTCTCCCCCGACGAGATCCACAAGCTGGCGAGCAAGACCAAGAAGGCAATGGTGAACGGCTCAAAGGGAGCCCCGAGCGCAAGCTCGGGGTCTGCCGATGAAGCAAAACTCTCCTGCCATTCCGACTACGTCGACCCCGACACCGCCAAAGAACTCCAGCGCGACAAGGCCGGCCGCGACGTCGTCGTCCAGGTCGACATCCGCCCCGCCCTCGGCATCGCCAAGGAAGATCGGGTGATCTGATGGACAGCCGCGTTTCTCTACACGCTCGCGCAGCATGAACGCCATCTCTCCTCGCAGGCCCTTGCAACTTACCCACAGGTGGAATCGCCTCGCGACCGCCGCGTGCGTCGCCGTTGCCACCTTTGCTCTTATTCTCTACCTCACACCCCCCACGCCGACCTGGTCCGCCTCACGAAGCCAGCCGATACCGGCAGACTTCCTCTACCTCATGTATCCCGCAACCGACTCCACGCCCCTGTTCGACGCGCCCGGGGGCAGTGAAACAGGCATCCTTTCCCGTGCGGTCATGAACACCCATGCTGAGCTCGGACAAGAGTGGATCGAAGTGAACGCGCCCGCTGGCACACTCCACGTTCGCAGGTCAGATCTTCGCTTCACGCCCGCGACGGGCGATCCTGCGCCATGGCTCGCTGCGTACCACGCGGCGAACACCACATCGGATCGGTCCAGCGTATCGGTGACCTACAGCGACACGAGCCACAACGGATCGACTGGAACACTCGCCGCGCTGCGCGTCCGAGTCGGAGACAATCACCGCTCCAAGTTCGTGTATCGAATCATCGGTGACGCCGCGACGCCGCTGGAGATGGTCCGAACGAACGGCATCGCGGCCGGTCTTGGGACGGTGCCTCGATTGATGGGCGCAGCCTTCGGAGCCGCCGCAGTGCTGGGTATCGTTCTTGCGTTATCCCCCGCAAGAAAGGGATCTCGGTGACGCGCCCGTGGGACCTCTGGCCCCTCCACGATCGCGCCCTTGCTGACAAGCTCTTCCGCGAGACATTCCGTCGCCCCGCCCCGCGGTATGAGATCGAGCCAGTTGCCTCACTTGAGTCCCTCGCATTGATCTTCTCACGTCACCTGCGGCTTGATCCTCCGACGATGGGTCTGGCGGGAATCTCGCACGCCGCGACCGATCGCGTACGGCCGGCCCTGCGTCGCGGCGATCAGACATACCGAGGCGGCACCGAACCTCTGAGTATCGCGATACCGCGGCTCGGCGTGCCCACCGGCGGCGAAGTGTGGCCGTGGCGAGAGAACTCTGCATGTGCCGCGCGCCTCCGGACGCGGGATGTTGCTGAGTTCGAGTCCGTGCTCTGGCGCGACGATTCATGGCTGTTCGACACGGAGGGCAACTGGCTTCTCGCCGGCCTGCATGATTGTGCCGCCACTTGGATTGATTGGAGACCGCGACACCGGTCCGCTTGACCATCCCGTGGCTGACACATCTTCGCCATCGTCTCCATCACCCCCCAACAATCCCCCATGCCCGCCCCCACTCTCTCCAACTAGAATCTACAGCAATATGGGCCTTACCTTTCACCTCATGGCGATCGAACGCGTCCAGCAACGGCTCCGCAGGGTCACCGCGGCACTCGACGCCGCGGGCGTCCCTTACGCCGTCGTCGGGGGCAATACATGGTGGCTCAGCTCCGCGGCCGTCGCGATGAGCGATGACATGGAACGCCTCGGCATCATCGACGCCGCACGCGCCGCGGAACTCCGCGCCGCGGAAACCACCGCCTACAACTCCACCGGCTCGTTCCTCATGCAAGGCCGTGACCGCGCTATGCTGACGGGCCTCTACACGCTCAGCGCTATCGCCGTGATCGGCTTCGGCACGCTCGCGGCCATGACCCGTCCGAGCAATCGCGCCACTCCACGCGGCACACCACCCAACGAGAACGTGTGTAGAAAGGCGTAGCAACCTGAGCGTCAGCGAGTCTCGCGGCTCCACCTCTTCGCCGCCTCGGCGCACAGTTGGTTGCCACGGGTTTCAACCCGTGGGAGACGGCGACTCAATTACGTCTTCCTCGTTCGCTCCGCCGCCCCTTGGGCCGACGAGTCAATGCTCTCCTTCCTGACAGCACGAAGTGCTGCTCTTCAATCGCCGGGGCGTGGAGCAAAGTCGCGCAGCGACGAGCGACACCCCCGGTACCGTCCCCCGCGCAGCGGCACTCCTTTGAACGCCTCTCAGTCGCCGAAGGCGACGCATGCCTCTTCGCCCGCGAAGCGCGCATGCGTTGGTTGCCAGACGCGCCAGCGTCTGGTCAAGTCCCGCCGCGCAGCGGCCTCCTTGGTGGAGCGGCCCGGACGGGCCCGACTTCTTGCCTCTTGCCCATTGCCCATTGCCAACTGCCATTTTCCCCATTTCTCTATCCCCTTCTCCCCCAATGACTTCCATTACTTGTTCCAACAGACACTGACAGACAGTTGTCAGTGGCGCGCCCACCCCGCGCTTGCATCGCCTCCGCCGCGCCGTACATTCGCTCCCATGATCGCAACACCCGACCAGACGCGCGACGCAGCCACCCACACCGCCCCCGCCGACGCGCCCGATCCCATCGACTTCGCCCTCCGCGCCCACCACCTGGTCCTCGACATCCTCAAGGCGAACATCCCGCTCGCCGCGCTCGCCGCCCACTACAACGTCCCCTTCCTCACGCTCGTCGACTACGTCAACACCCCCGAGGTCCAGGCCGAGATCGACGCCTACGAGAAGCTCACCAACCTCCGCGCCCGCCTCCTCGGCCAGACCGCACGCCCCGTCTCCATCCGCAAACTCCTCGATGTCCTCCAGAGCCCCGCCCCCGAGCCGCGCGGTCGCGACCCCGAAGCCGACCAGCGCGCCCTCCACCGCCACGCCGAACTCATCCGCCGCACCGCAACCACCATCGCCAAAGAGGCCCGCGCCCTGGCGCCCAAGTCCGCCCTCGCGCCCAAACCCGCGCCCAAACCCGCGTCGAAGTCCGACGTGCCTCCCGAATCACGCGCCGATCAACACACGCAAGCGGGAGCCCCGAGCGCCCCCATGCAATCGAGCTCGGCGGGGTCTTCTTCGTCTTCTTCCACTTCTTCCTCTTCTTCCGCTTCTTCACCCGCTCCCGACCAACCCGCGCAAGAGATCATCGCGCCCGACATGACGCCCGACTCTTGTCCTTCTTCCACCTCTTCCCCATCCCCCTCAGACCTTCGCGATCTTCGCGACCTTCGCGTTCAAGAACCCTCCCCTCCGCGTTCCTCCGCGTCCTCCGCGTTCAACAACTCCGCTTCCTCTTCCCGCCACGCCCGCGACCGGCCCGCCGCCTGACCGCCGCGCACCACCCACAGCTCGCCCCCCAACCATCCCGCCTCGCGGGCCGCTGTCGCGCGCTCCGCTCCGATCACACGCTCTACCCTCCCGCCATGCCCACACCCCTCACGCCTACCGACGCCAGGGCCTTCGCAGACCGCTGGTACGCCGCGTGGAACGCGCACGACCTGGACGCGATCATGGCCTGCTACGAGCCCGACATCCAGCACTCATCGCCGTTCATCAAGCGCTACAACGCCGGAATGCCCGACGAGAACGACACCGCCCTCCGCGGCATCGACCGCGTCCGCGACTACTTCCGCCGCGCTCTGGAGCGCAATCCGACGCTGCGATTCGATCCGATGCACGTCACGACCGGGCTGGAGAGCGTCATCCTCGTCTACCGACGCATGTCCGGCGACCTTGCCGCCGAAGTCTTCTTCCTCTCGCCACGCGGCCTGATCCACCGCTCCGTCTCTCACTACGGCTGAGCCCGTCCATGCACCTCGCCCTCATCACCATCACCGTGCGCGACTACGACGAGGCCATCGCCTTCTACACGCAATCCCTCGGCTTCGAGTTGCTGGAGGACACCGACCGCGGAGGCGGCAAGCGTTGGGTCCGCGTTCGCCCGCCCGGGCCCACGCACGCCGATGCCCCCGCCCTTCTGCTCGCTCGCGCGACGACACCGGAGCACGCGGCTTCCATCGGCAACCAGACCGGCGGCCGCGTCGGGTTCTTCTTGCACACCGACGATCTCGGTCGCGATCTCGCCGCGCTGCGGTCGCGTGGTGTGCGGATCGTCAGACCTCCTGCGGAGCACGACTACGGGCGTGTCGCCGTCTTCGCGGACCTCTACGGCAACCTCTTCGATCTCATCGAGCCGCGCTGACAGCGTTCGTCGGGTCCTCTTCAGACCTCCGGAGCACGTAATCCCACTCCTCGCCCCACGCTCCTTTGAACCACACCCGCCGCGCCTCGTCACCCGCTCTCGAGAATCCAGCCCGCATCAACAGAGCCGCCGCCGGAACATTCGCGGCATCCACCGTCGCATGGATCGCCCGCTTCTTGAGCCTCCCAAACGCGAGTTCGATGATGCACGCGAGGGATTCTGTCGCCAGCCCACGCCCGTGGAACGCCCGGCCGAGCGTGATGCCGATCTCGATCTCCGTGCCGCGCCCCGGCTCGTCCAGCCCCGGAAACCGCAGGCCGCAGTCGCCGATCACCTCGCCCGATTCGACCAGCACAATCGCCATCTGCGACCACGTCCCCGGCGTTCCGATCTCGTTCCCCTCCTGCGCCGCGCACAGAAGCTCCGCATCCGCGAGCGAGTACGCCTCCCACGATTGGTATCGAGCGACCTCGGGATCCGATCGGAACGACGCAACCGCCGGCGCATCGCCGAGTTCCAACCTCCGAAGCCGCACACGCGATTGCACAGCCTGCGCCTCCCTGTTGCGCGCCCATCCGCGAAACGCACACTCACCTTGCCATCAGCCACTCGGGCAGAGGCATCACCCTTCCCTCGCGATCGACGCACGCCAGCGTTGTCGTCGCGGTCGCCGCGATCTCAACGCACGCCGCGCCCCCGCGCTCCACGACGCCGATCTCATACGTGTGATCGATCTTCACGCGCCCGCCCCCAACCACCCGACACGCAACCTCCACAACGTCGTCATAGAGAATCGGCCGCCGGTACACCACGCCGAGCTTCGCGACAACAAGAAACACGCCCGCTGCCTCAAGCTGCGCGTACGACACGCCTCCCGTCCGCAAGAGCTCCGTCCTGGCCATCTCCATCCACGGCACGTACGACCCGTGGTGCGCAACCCCCATCGGATCGCACTCGCAGTACCGGACCCGCGTCCGCACCGAGCCGTGCCGCTGGACCTCACCGGTGGGCATCGGAATCGAGGCCTCGCCGTTCCCACTCCTGACATCTCGCATGCCCACATGCTACCCATCCACACCCGACCCGAATCCGATCCGCACACCCCCGACGCTGGCTCATTATCGGACTCGCAAGTCCACTTCTTCTCACCCGACATCGGGGGCCGATCTGGTTCACAATCCGCAAGGACCGCATTGAGATTCCAAGAGATCGGCCGCCGTTCCTTGAAACACGCCGGTTCTGTGATACGTTCTCCTCCAGAGAGAGCGAGCGGCATGGGAGTGCCGCTCACACGGGCGTTCGTCTCTCGAACGTCCCGGATGAAGGGAGATTGTCAGCATGTCCCGCAGAAGGGCGTTTGTTGCGCTCGCATCGAGCGCCGCCGTTCTCATCACGGTAGTCGGCGTCGGCACCGTCCTCGGCGCCGCCAATCCCGACCCGGGCCCGGTCGTCGCACGCCCCTTGGGCGAGGCCACGCACGCACCCGCAGATTGGATCATCCCACCCGGCTCAATGGCCTTGATTGCCGCCGCCGGCTTTGTTCTACTAAAGACCCGGCGCGAATGATTCGAGCCGCGCGTATCGCCTTGCAACCAGTCCACTTCCGTCGCTGACTGGAGGAGCGACGGATGTTTTGCCGGGCCCGGCTATGTCGGGCCCGGCTGCTTTTTGTCACGACTCCGGAACGATCGCACCCACTATCGGAACTACGATGACATCATGAGAGCCGGATACTCGGGCTCCGGGTCCACCAACCCCGCCGCGACGCTCACGCTGACCGGCGTCTTTGCCCTCATCATCGGATTCGCACTCTTCGTGCTGCTCCTCCCGATCGCGTTCGGGCTGGCGCTCGCCGCCGTCGCCTTCATCGCCATCCTCTGGGGAATCACCTGGGTCCGACTGAAGTGGGCCAGAGCCAAACGCCCGAACGGCGCATTCGATGGCCGCAAGAACGTCCGCGTCCGCGTCCCCGGTGACCAGCGAATAAACCGCTGATATGCCGCTCACTCCGGCGTGTGCGCCAGCTTCGCGTCGGCAACCACCGTGAACGGGATCGTCGTCTCCGCCACGCTGTTCCCCGCCAGGTCGCGCATGGTGATCTTCAGGCGGTACTTCCCGACGGTCAGCGTCGGCGGCAACTCGATCGCATTGGTCAGGAAAAAGTCCCGACGCTTCACGCGCGACGACTCGCTCACGCTCTGCGCCGGACGCTTCCAGCAGTGCGCCCCGTCCGCATCGTGATAGACATCCAGTTCCTGCGACAGCTCGACAATCTGTCTCCCGCCCACGCCGGATCGCGTCGCGAAACGGTCCACCTCCGTGTACACCACGATCCGCGCCGCGCTCCCCGCGAGGAACGCATTCACGCTCAACTCGTTGTAGTCGGCGAATCCGGTCACACGCGTGCAGAGCTTCGCGTCCGTGATCCTCAGCGGCAGCCCCTCCGCTGCGCGCTCCGCCGCCAGGCGCAGCGCATCGGCCGCATCAACCGTCGTTGCCCCCTCCGACGCACTCGCCGCGAACGAAGCATGCACCGATCGGATCGCGTCCAGCAGCATCCGCTCACTCGGCGCGAGCGTGCCGAGCTCCGGCGCTCCACGCCCCTCGCTCCCCGCGATCGCCGCCGCCAGCGCGAGGTCGGGCATTGGGGTCGCGCTCGTTGCCGCTCGCTGTGCCAGCAGGGTTCCGAGTTCGTCGCGCGTTGTCGAGATCGCCGCGTCGATGCTCGGCGCGATCTCCGCTGCCGGTGCCGCGCCGGTAAGCGAGCCGAGGCCCGCGTTCACCTGGGCTCCGCCGCTCGCGTCCGTGTTCCGCTCCACCGAGACCAGCCCGACCGAGACGCCGTCGCCACTCGGCGAGGGTGTCACCTCGGAGGGTTCGGGAGGCGTGCCGGTTCCAGACGACGGCCGAGCCCCGCCGCTCGCGCTCGCTCGCGACGCGTCCCGCGCTGCTGCCGAGGCCAAGGCCTGCTCAAGGTCCATCGCCGAGCGCTGGGCCATCCCCTCGATCGAGCCGGGATCGAGCTGGGCGTTGGGGTCGGGCGTCGTCGCCCGGGGTGTGGGCGAATCACCCTTCCCGAGCGACGTCAGCCCAGTCGTGACCGGTTGGCCCGCGCCGCTCGGCCCGGTCGTCGCGCGTGTCCCCTGACCGCACGACGCCAATCCGCACAGCGAGACCAGAAGAGAAACGGCATGAATCGTCTTTCGCACAGAGCGCCTCCTGCGGCAGGGTGCGACGGAATAGTCACTCGCGCCCGTTCCGAACGCGTGAGATCCCGAGATCTCCAATTCAGACATCGGTCGGATGGGCCGCGAACCTTGCGAATCGAAGGGTCAACGCCTCGAGCGTCTGTACCGGGTCACTTCCGCTCTTCGAGGCCGCGTCCGCCCGCACGCACGCCTGGAAAAGCGAAGCCGCCGCCGCGGGGCTCGCCCGCTTGGCGAGTTGGTAGATCGGCTCGCCGCTCGGTCCCCACATCCGGAGCGACGACCCAACCGCCCGCGCCCTCGCCTCTCCGCTCTGCTTTGTGACCGCTGTAATGGCGTGGATCTTCCGGCCCAGATCGTTCAGGGCCCACTGCACCCGCTGCGTCGGCTCACGTGCCGTCTCGAGCAGCATCCGCAGCCCCTCCAGCGCAGCGCGTGGGTCCGGCGAGAGGAACTCCGCCTGGATTTTCCAAATCTCCTCTTCACGCAGATCGCCCACAAACTGCGACACCAGGGCTGCCGTGATCGTCGCGTGCCCATCCATGCCCGCGCCCGCCGCCGCCAGCTTCGCGAGCTCGGTGTCCATCCGCGTCATATGCCCGTCGAGCAGATTGACCAGCATCCGCGCCGCATCGGGCGCGACGGTCGCGTTGTACCGCTTGGCCGCCCTCTTCGTCGCCCACGCCGCGAGCTTCACCGGATCGAGCGCCTTGCACTCGTGTAGCAGCCCGTGCCTCACGATCAGATCGTCCAGCTTCCCCGATCGCCAGACCGGCCCACGGAGCACCAGCGTCGAGCCCCCGCTCGGCGACTCGCAATACCGCTCGAAGAGGACCCTCGCATCCTCCTTCACGAGATCCGCCGCGTTGTCGACGACCACAAGCTTGTGCGATGCCATCAACCCAAACGAGCGGCACTCATCCAGCACCTCCGCCGGAGACGCCAACAACCCGTCGAACGTAAAGACATCCAGCCCGCCGTGGTGCTTCTCAAGCTGCTCGCGGAGAAGTGTCGTAAACTCCAGGCGCAGGTAGTCGTTCTCTCCGTGGAGCACGACCACCCGGCGCGAGGGATCGAAGGTCACGATGTCCCCGCCCCGGCTCCCCGCATCAGACTTTGCCGCCGCCCGTTTGGCCATGGCCGAGGGTAGGTGCCTCCCGCCGCCCCGACCCCGGAAGAGAGCTCGCGCCGCCTGCCATCGTCCCCGCTTTCTTTGCCCTTGCAGTCGGTGGCGATCTTCCAGTACGCTGCTTCGGGCGGGGGCCTTGCCCGCCGGTGACTGCTGATCCCGAGATTCCCATGCTGCCCGGAGGACCCGATGCCCGTCACGCTTGTCGTCCGCGATGAATCCACAGCCGGCTCCGTCGGCGAGCCGATCACACTCAGCTTCCCGACCGAGACGATCACCGTCCGCGAGCTGATCCGTGAGCGCGTCTACCAGGAGGTCCAGGACTTCAACCGCGCCAAGGACCAGAGCCACTTCAAGGGGCTGGTGCAGCCGACCGACACCGAGGTCTCCCTCAACGGCTTCACGCTCAAGAAACGCCGCGAGATCGACTGGAAGGCGCAGTTCGACCGCGCCTGCGACGCTTACACGAAGAACCGCGTGCTGGTGCTTGTCGGCGATCGGCAGACCGAATCGCTCGACGAGACCCTCACCATCACGCGTGGCGTCGACGTCACATTCCTCAAGCTCGTCCCGCTTGTCGGGGGGTGAGGCGTGGGTCCAGTTGACTACGTTGAGCCGTTTGCCGCGACGCCAGGTCCCTTTCGCGATCTGATCGAGGCGATCGTTTCCGCGGCAAACGCGCCCGCGGAAGCCGATGTGCAGTTCACGCAACTGGAGCCTGTGAGAAGCTTGCTCGCACTCGGTCGCCCGCAGCAGCGCGAGGCGCTTCTTGCGCTATTCCGCGAGATCGGACTGGTCGGTGAGCGAGCGAGATCGCATCGAGGGACACATATCGCTCGCACGAGTTGGGACGTGTTCATTCCGCTCTGTTTCTCTGTGGCAAGTCTTCTCAGACGGGACCACAAGCTCACACAAGCGGACTGGCTGCACATCTTCACAGAGCTGGGAAGATTTGAGTGCATCGATGTCAGCTTTTCGCATCCCTATATGCCGTCACTTCTTGGGCGGCTCGAACGAGATGCGAAGCACTGGAACGAAGTTCCACCATCGTTGTTGCAGGCGATCCAGCACGTCTCCAAGCTGATCGGGACAAGTTGCTCAAACATGCCCGAGCAGAAGGCCTCCGAGCGCCTGCTCACGATTGTGAGGCGATTCGAGGCCAAGGCGACGCTCAAGAACTCGGTTACGAGAAGCACCGTGCGATCGCACAGTTCGGAGCGTGGCGACGCGGACTCGGGCGCCACGAGATACAAACAGCTCTTCCACGCGGTCGCAACCGCGGGGAAGAGCGTTTCATGGAGTCAGCCCTCGTTCAGGAAGCATCCAGCAGTTGTCGCGGTCCTCTCTCTTCCGAGTCCGCGGCAGCGTGAAGCCGTGCCTCTCCTGTTCGACGAGATCGGCAGGGTGGGATCCAAGCTCAGCGGCCGAAACGCAGACATCAACGTCTGGCTCAACATCCATCAGGGCCATGATGCCTTCAACTCATGGTCGCGGCTCATGGCGTGGCTTCTCGCGCGCCAGCTCTCTTTCTCGCAGGACGAGTGGACGTCAATCCTCAAGAACGTCACTTGCTTCAAGCACGTGGCGCTCTGGACCGCGAACAAGCACGTTCCGATCATGATCTCGCGGCTCGAGGCCGACGCCCGTATGTGGGAAGCGGTTCCCACATCACTCGCGTATCAAATACGACTCTTGGCATCGCGAATCGGCAAGCCCTTTGAAGACGATCGCATTCAGTCGCGTCAGGCCGAGCGGCTGAGAACGCTCCTGCGACGCTTTGAGACCAAGGCCGCGCGGCTCCAATCGCCACATTCCTACGCCCGCGACGCCGCACCATTAAAGAGCTCGGCGAAGCATCGCGCCAGGCGACCCCCCCCGATCGACGCCGCCACCCGCAAACGCCACGCCGCTCTCTTCAACGCGGCGCATCAGGCGAGACGATTGGGCGAGTGGCAGTACCCGGGGTTCCGCGAGTGTCCGGAGATCAAGGCGATCCTCGCTCTCCCCGATGCCGAACGCCGGGCCATGCTCCTGCGGCTCTTCGACGAACTGGGCGCTGCCGCGGCTCGCGTGAAGGATGACGACGAGCACGGCTTCGAATGGTTGAACTTCCATCGGCACACGCGAGCCCACGTCAGCGTGATGGTCATCCAATGGATGCTCGAGCGTCCGCTCGGGCTGGACGAGCCGGACTGGGCACGCATCCTCGCCAATCTCGCGCGCTATAGGGTGCTCTGGATGTGGCCGTTCCAGACGCATCTTCCAGCCACGTTCGAGGCTCTCAGCCGCGATGCGGATGGGTGGCCCACGATGGCAGCCGAGACAGCCGCACTCATTCAGAAGATCCGATCCAGCATCCTCGGCGTCACATACGAGAAGTCACACATGATGCTCAACGTGAAGCTCCTCTCTGTTCTCCAGCGGTTCACTGGCGGAGCGTCGAGAGCGAGCAGTGCCTCCGGCCTGCCACGACTCTCCGCAGCGTCGCCACAGATACGCGACGAGGTCGCCGCTCTCCTCGCCCAACTCGCCAGCGAAGTCGTCAACATGGAGGTCTATAGAGGCCAGGTCTTCGGCGGCTGTCCCTCGTTCGCTGTCCTTTGCGCGCTCCCCGCTGATCGCTTCCCCGAGCTGCTGAGGCAGGCCTCCGAACGCCATGAAGAGCTCGTCGGCCCCGATGGCACGGGGAACACCGGCGGCTGGTCCACCAACCCCGGCTGCCGCGAGCGTCTCGCAATGCTTCAGTTCATCGCGACCCATCTGCCCAAGGCTGTTGAGGGCAAGCCCGATGTGCTCGAGTATCTCTGCACGTGGACCGCGTCGCAGCCATATTGGTCCGACACGCTCGAGCGTATGACGAGCGATGTTCTCCGCGCCCTCGAGAAACACTCGAAGTCGGCATCGCTCACGGCTGAGATGACCGCCTGGACCCAAATTGCCAGAGTTCACTGGAGCAAGGCGCCCAAGACCCACGCGAGCAAACTCCGGCGACTTGGCCCCTTCCTGAGCGAAGAGATCGTGATCGACCTCGACGCTGGCGAACCGTGGGCAGCACGGCTCCTTGCCGATGTCGCCGACGCCACGCCCGCGGTTCGCACCGCATGGACCCATCTGATCGACCACTGCATGGGCTCGTCCGGCTCCGCCCCTTCCGGCAAGTGGTCGACCCGCGCGAGCGAGTTGGTCAAGACGATCGGCAAGCGAGACTTCGAGGCCGCGGCGCTGCGCTGGCTGCCGCTGATCAACGAGCCCCGCACGACCGCGACTCGGGCGGGCTACACCGAGTATCCGATCGGGAGTCTCCAGCTCCTCGACCGGAGCATGAGCACGCTCCGCGGCCTCTGCTGGGCCGTCTCGCTCGCCCCCACGCCGACCAACACCACCGACATCGCCCGCATGCTCGGCCAGCTCGTGCTCTCCGCGTATCGCAAGGTCCCCGGGCGCGGCCCGCGCGCCATCCTCGTCGGCAACGGCGCGATCCACGCGCTCGGACAGATGAAGGGGCCGGACGCCCTCGGCCAGCTCGCGATGCTCCGCGTGAAGGTCAAGTTCGGCGTCGGCCAGAAGATGCTGGAGAAGGCCCTGAACGCCGCGGCGACGCGCGAGGGGCTCCCTCGCGACGAGATCGAAGAACTCGCCGTTCCCTCGTACGGCATGACCGATGTCGGCCTGCGAACCGAGGAGATCGGCGACTACATCGCCGAGCTCCGGATCGAGACGGGTGGGACGCTCGACCTCACGTTCACGAAGCGGGCGGCCGACGCACCGGCGGATGGCAAGCCCAAGAGCAAGCCGCCCAAGCCGCAGAAGTCCGTCCCCGCCTCCATCAAGGCCGACCTTGCCGACGACCTGAAGGAGCTCAAGGCCGCATCCAAGGACATCGCCTCGATGCTCCCGGCCCAGCGCGACCGCATCGACTCGCTGTTCGTTGAGAACAAGTCGTGGCCGCTGGCGACGTGGCGTGAGCGATATCTGGATCATCCGCTGGTTGGAACGATCGCGCGCCGACTGATCTGGACGTTCACGCCGCCGGCGGGCTCAAACGCCGCGTCCGCTCACGCGTGCTGGCTCGGTGGTTCTGCCTCGCTTGTCACGGTCGATGGCGCGCCGTTCACGCCCCCGGAGAACGCGACCGTCTCGCTCTGGCACCCGATCACCCACGCGACCGACGACATCATCGCGTGGCGCCGTTTCTTCGAGGACCGCCAGATCCGCCAGCCCTTCAAGCAGGCGCACCGCGAGGTCTACATCCTGACCGATGCGGAGCTGAACACCGGGACCTACTCGAACCGCTACGCCGCGCACATCATCCGCCAGCACCAGTTCAACGCCCTTTGCGGCGCACGCAGCTGGAAAAACAAGCTGCGCCTGATGGTCGATGCCGAGTATCCGCCCGCGACGCGTCACCTCCGCGCCTTCGGACTCCGCGCCGAGTTCTGGGTCGAGGGCGCGGGTGACGATTACGGCGTCCACACCAACGAGGCGGGCACGTTCCACTTTCTCGCAACGGATCAGGTCCGCTTCTACCACGAGAACGCCGCACAGGGAGCCGCTCACGCAGGAGGCGGTGCATACGTCCGCGACCGCGCCGCGCCCGGCAATCCGCTCAACGAGCCCATCTCGCTTGACCAGATCCCCGCGCTCGCCTTCTCCGAGATCATGCGCGATGTCGATCTCTTCGTGGGTGTCGGATCGATCGGCAACAACCCGCAGTGGTCTGACGGCGGCCCCACCAACGAGCACCGCGATTACTGGTGGCACTTCTCTTTCGGCGAGATGTCCGAGAGCGGCAAGGCCCGGCGCGACATCCTCTCGCGCCTCGTCCCGCGCCTCAAGATCGCACCGGTCAGCACGCTCTCGGAGCAGTTCCTCGTCGTGAAGGGCAAGCTCCGGACGTACAAGATCCACCTCGGCAGCGGCAACATCCTGATGGAGCCCAACGATCAGTACCTTTGCATTGTGCCCTCCAGCCGCGATGAGACCAGTTTCGGCGCCTCCGGCGGGCCGGGCGTCTTCCTTCCCTTTGAGGGAGACCGCACGCTCTCGATCATCCTGAGCAAGGCGTTCATGCTCGCGGCCGACGACACCATCGCCGACCCCAGCATCAGGAGCCAGATCGCTCGGAGGTGAACGGGCATTCACGCGCAGCTCTCACACAGATTCACCTGCCAGTCCTAAGGTCATTGGATCTCGGAGGGCCCCACATGGCACGTCGGTACGGTGAAGGACGCTCGCGAGGAGGCGACCGCCTCGTCATCGTTCTCGTGATCGCTGCGATTTCCTTCCTCTCCTACATCGCCACTCGCTCGGTCAACCCCGTCACCGGCAAGGCCCAGTATGTCGCGCTCTCCGTCGATCAGGAAGTCGTGCTCGGCCTCCAGTCCGCGCCCGAGCTGACGCAGCAGTTCGGCGGGCTCCATCGAGATGCCGAGGCGCAGGCGACCGTCGATCGCGTCGGCGAGCGCCTTCTCGCCCGCGGATTCAAGGGCGAGGACGTTCCCTACCCCTTTGAGTTCCACCTGCTCGCCGATCCGCGGACCGTCAACGCCTTTGCACTCCCCGGCGGCCAGGTCTTCATCACCGCCGCGCTCTACACACGCCTGGAGACCGACGGCCAACTTGCTGGCGTCCTCGCCCACGAGATCGGGCACGTCATCGAGCGCCATGGCGCGGAGCACCTCGCCAAGGCGAACCTCACGCAAGGTCTCGTCGGAGCCGTCGCCGTCGGCGCATCAGATCCCGACAGCCCGGTGAGCCCGCGACAGGCCGCGGCTGTCGCCGCCGCGATCGGCCAGGTCGTCAACATGAAATACGGACGCGACGACGAGCTCGAGTCCGACCAGTGGGGACTGACACTGATGGCCCGCGCCGGCTACGACCCGCGCGCCATGGAGCGCGTCATGCAGATCCTCGCCGAGTCCGGCGGACGCGGCGGGCAGCCCGAGTTCTTCAGCACACACCCTAACCCCGAGAACCGCATCGAACGGATCAGGGCCAGCATCGGAGAGATGTTTCCGGGTGGGGTGCCCGACACGCTCGAGAAGTAGCAACTGCGGGAGCCGACGCAACGCGCCGGCTCCCGCGTGATAATCCTGCGAGATTCGTTGAAAGCTTCGCCTCAGTCCTCTTCATGGTGCGGCTTGAAGGCCTCTACCAGTTGCTGCTGGATGTTCCCCGGTGTCGGTTCGTCGTGGCTGTACTCCATCGCGTAGGAGCCGCTCCCGCCGGTCAGCGACTTGAGCTCGTTGGTGTAGTTTTGCAACTCGCCCAGCGGCGCGACCGCCGTCACGACGCACAGATCGCCCGTCACGACCTGCGTGTCCTGCACGCGCCCGCGCTTCGTCGACATGTGCCCCGCAATGTCACCCATGTACCTTGAGGGAACGGTCACCTCGACCTTTGCATAGGGCTCGAGCAGCTTGGGCTTGGCCTTGCCCACAGCCTCCACGAACGCCTTCCGCCCGGCCGTGATGAAGGCGATTTCCTTTGAGTCCACGTCGTGGTACTTGCCGTCGTACAGCACGCAGCGGATCCCTGTCATCGGATACCCGGCCACCGCGCCGCCCGTCAGCGCCTGACGCACGCCCTTTTCCACGGCCGGCCAGTACTGGCGCGGCACGGTGCCGCCGACGACCTCCGACGCGAACTCGAACTCCTCGGGATGATCCGCGGGCAGCGGCTCGACCCGCAGGTACACCTCGCCGAACTGTCCCGATCCGCCAGTCTGCTTCTTGTGCCGGTAGTGACCGTCCGCCTTGGCCGCGATCGTTTCCTTGTACGCCACCTTCGGCGTCGAGGTCGTGACCTGCACGCCGTATCCCTGGTGCATCTTCTCGAGCGCGACCCGCAGGTGCAGTTCACCGAGCCCGCGCAGCACGGTCTGGTGCGTCGCCGCGATCCGATCGCAGACCAGCGTCGGATCCTCGGCGGTCAGTTTCGCGATCGCCGTCGAGAACTTCGCCTCGTCCGCGTGGTTCTTCAGCTCGATCGCCAGCCCGAAGAGCGGGCGCGGCATTGGCAGCGGCTTCAAGCGGATGTGATCCAGCTCGTGCGTGTCGTGCAGCACTGCGTTGAAACGCACCTCGTCGATCTTCGCGACCATCCCGAGGTCGCCCGGTCCGATTGCCTCGACCTCCGACCCATCCTTCCCCTGACGCTGCATGAGGTGGCCGATGCGGATCGGCTTCTTGTCCGCGTCGATGACGACCTCCGACTTCGCCTTGATCGTGCCCTGATGCACACGGAAGATGCCGAGCTTCCCCACGTGTCGGTCGGACGACACCTTGAAGACATGCGCCACCAGCGACGCCTCCGGGTCCGGCCTCGGGTGGTAGGGGCGTTCCGCCGCGTCGTCCGCTTCCTTCAGCAGGAACGTTCTCGCATTTCCTTCCAGTGGGCTCGGCAGCAGCGACGCCACCACGTGCATCAGATCCGTCGTTCCCGCGCCGGACTTGCCCGAGCAGTAGCAGATCGGGATCAGGTGTGCCTCGCGCAGCGCCTTCTCAAAGGCGTCGTGCAGCTTGTCCGGGTCGAACCCCTCGCCCTTCTCGAGATACTGCAGCGTCAGTTCCTCGTCGACCTCGATGACCTGCTCGACGATCTGCTTGTGCGCCTCGTGCACAGAGGAGAAGTCGGTCTCGTCCCCCGCGGCGTCGTTGCCGTCGTGCTCAAAGACGTTGATCACATCCGCGCCGCCCTTGGTCGGCAGGTTCACGGGAAGGCAGACGGAGCCGAACGTCTCGCGGATCGATGCCGTCAGTCCCGGCAGATCGATGTCCGCGTGGTCGATCTTGTTCACCACGATCATCCGCGGCAGGTTCCGTTCCTCTGCGATCTGCATCAGCCGGCGCGTCGTCGGCTCGATCCCGCGCGTCGCGTCGATGCACACCACCACGGTCTCCACCGCCGGGAAGCACGCCACCGCGTGTCCGAGAAAGTCCGCCAGCCCGGGCGTGTCGATCACGTTGACGTAGTGCCCGTCGTGATCGAAGTGGACGAGGGTCGGCTGCAGCGAGTGCTTGTGCAGCTTCTCCTCATCGGTCCAATCGGAGACCGTGTTCCCTTCCTCGACCGTCCCCATCCGCGTCGTCTGGCCCGCGCCGAACAACAGCCGCTCCACAAGCGTTGTCTTGCCGCACCCGCCATGCCCTGTGAGGACGATGTTTCGGATGTCGGCCGGATTTCGGATTGCCATGGGGTGCCTCTGCGGGCTTCTGGCCCGCGAGGGCGGGGTGTGCTGCGGCGGCGTGCCGCGTCGGCCCGAACGAACGTGCCGGCGCGAGGCGCCGTCGGCTCGTGCGCCCCACCATGACGCACGAGCGGTGCCATTATAAAGGATTCGTCCGTCTCTTGATAGCCCCATCCACCGGCCATCCACTCTTCCGCAGCCTTCTCCTTTCGCTTCCGGCATTTACGCAACTACCCTTCGCTCCCATGACTTCCCCAGCAGCCGCCGTCATCACTCGATTTGCGCCCTCGCCCACGGGCCACCTCCACATCGGCGGCGGGCGCACCGCCCTCTTCTCGTGGGCCTATGCCCGACGCCACGGCGGCACGTTCCTTCTCCGTGTGGAGGACACCGACCAGAAGCGATCGAGTGAAGCCGCCAGCCGCGGCATCCTGGAAGACCTCGCCTGGCTCGGCATCGACTGGGACGAAGGCCCGGCCTTCAATCGCGAGAACCCCGACGGCTCGACCACAACCCTCGGCGGCGATCCGCGCACCGTCGGCCCGTTCTATCAGTCCGACCGCCGCGAGGTCTACGACCCGTTTGTCTACTGGCTGCTTGAACGCGACCTCGCCTATCCCGCGTTCGACACGCCCGAGTCGCTCACCGCCATGCGTCAGCAGGCCGAGAAGGAGAAGCGGACCTTTGCTTACCGGCGCGCGAGCGGCTACGACCGCGATGCCGCGCTCGCGCGGATGAAGGCCGGTGAGCCCTGCCCGATCCGCTTCAAGATGCCCGCTGAGCCGGTCAGATTCCGTGATGAGGTGCTCGGCGAGATCACTGTCTCGTCCGATGAGCTCGACGACTTCGTCATCCGCAAGGCCGACGGGTACCCGACCTACCACTTCGCCGTCGTGATCGACGATGAGCTCATGGGCACCACGCACATCATGCGCGGGCAGGAGCACCTCAACAACACGCCCCGCCACGTCGCCCTTATGCGTGTGCTGAAGCACGCCAATGGCACGCCCTTCCGCATCCCCAAGTTCGCGCACCTGACCGTGATCGCCAACCAGGACAACAGCAAGATGTCCAAGCGCGATCGCGACAAGGCCGCGCGGGCGAAGTGTCGCGAGCTCGGCATCAAGACCGCACCGGATGTGCACGCGAAGGCCGCCGGACACACGCTCGCCGCGTTCGACGCCGTCGCGCCCGCCGACTTCGAGAAGTGGCTCGGCGACAAGACCCGCCAGCTCGAGACCCACGCTTTGGAAGACCTCGCCTCGGTCATCGGCATCGACCTCCCCGAGATCGCCGTCGACGACTTCCGGCGCAGCGGCTATCTGCCCGAATCCGTGCTCAACTACGTCTCCCTCCTCGGCTGGAATCCCGGCGAGAAGGATGCCGAGGGGAAGGACCTCGAACGCTTCGACACCGCGTACCTCATCGAGAAGTTCGACTTCGACCGTGTCGGCAAGAGTGCATCCAAGTTCGACCGCGCCAAGCTGGTCGCCTTCAACCAGGACGCCATCGCGAGGCTCACCGATGATGAGTTCCTGACCCGCTGGGCGGCGTGGGCGAGGCGTGACGACCGTGAGACGCTCGACAGGATCGGCATCGAGCGCGTGAAGCTCATCGTCGGCGCGATCAAGGGACGCTGCAAGACGCTCAAGGACGTTCGCGCGGTCGTTTCCTTTGCGATGGTCGACGACGACGGGTACGAGTTCAATCCCAAGGATGTCGAGAAGCACCTGAAGGCCGACGGCGGCTCCGGCCTCGCCACGCTGGCGGCTCTCGCGACGAAGCTTGAGGCGCTCCCGGCGTTCGACGTTCAGTCGATCGACGCCCTGCTTGATGGGCACGCGGCCGAATCCGGGCTCGGCATGGGGAAGATCGCCCAGCCGCTGCGCGTCGCCACCACCGGCGGATCGGTCTCGCCGCCGCTGGGGGCGACGCTCGCGATCCTCGGACGCCCGAGCACGCTGGCCCGCATCCGGCGGTGCGTTGGCCACGCGGCGGGCTGATCGGCGTGCCAAGTGGCGGGCGGCGGGGGAGGCGTGCGCGTCGGGTGCAACGATCGCTGATGCGTCCCTGTCTATCCTCGGTGTATGCATGAGCAGATTCTCTGGGGGCTGACGGCGATCCTTGCCTTGAGCGCGGGTGCGCAGTGGATCGCGTGGAAGCTCAAGCTCCCGTCCATTCTGTTGCTGCTGACGTTCGGGCTTGTCGCCGGCCCGGTGCTGGGCTGGATCGATCCGGACAAGATGCTCGGCGATCTGCTCCAGCCGCTGGTGAGCATCGGTGTCGCGTTGATCCTGTTCGAGGGTGGGCTCACGCTGAAGGTTCGTGAGCTTCGCAAGGTCGGGGGCGCGGTCGCGCTGCTCTGCACCCTCGCCGTGGCGATCGCGTGGGGGCTCGGCGCGGCGGCGGCCCACTGGACGCTGGGCATGGACTGGGGCATGTCGCTCCTGCTCGGGGCGATCCTGGTCGTCACCGGTCCGACGGTCATTATCCCGTTGCTGCGGCAGGTGCGGCCCGCGCGCAAGGTTGCCTCGATCCTGAAGTGGGAGGGGATCGTCAACGATCCCACCGGCGCGATCCTCGCCGTGCTCGTCTTCGAGGCGATCAGCGCGGGGCTGGAGCAGCAGGCCGTCCCTTTCATCGCGCAGAAGTTGGCGATCGCGGCGGTGGTCGGCGTCGGCGTGGGCCTCGCCGGGGCGACGGTCATGGTTCTGGGCATCCGGCGCCACTGGATTCCGGACGCGATCGAGTCGGGTGTGGTGCTCGCCTCGGTCGTCACGTGCTTCACAATCTCCAACCACTTTGCGCACGAGTCGGGGCTGCTCGCGGTGACGGTGATGGGCATCGCGATGGCGAACCAGCCGTTTGCACGGGTGGCGGAGATCGCGAGGTTCAAGGAATCCCTGGGCACGCTGATCGTCGGCATTCTTTTCATTCTGCTTTCGTCGCGGCTCGGGCCGGATGACTTTGCCGCGCTCGACTGGCACGTCGGGCTCTTTGTCGCGATCATGATCGTGGTCGTGCGTCCGCTGACGATCTTTGCTTCCACGGTCGGCACCTCGCTGACGTGGCCGCAGCGGTGGTTCGTCGCGTGCATGGCTCCGCGGGGGATCATTGCGGCGGCGGTCGCGTCGGTCTTCTCGCTGCGCCTCGCGGAGTCGGGGGTGGAGAACGCGGGGCAGATCGCGACGGTGGTGTTTGCGATGATTGTCGCGACGATCGTGGTGTACGGGCTCGGGGCGAACCCGCTGGCCAAGGCGCTGGGTGTCGGGCAGAAGGGGGTCGGCACGATCCTCATCGCGGGCTCCGATCCGCTGGCGCGGGCGGTTGCCGGCGTTCTTTCCAAGCGGTCGCTCGATGTGCGGCTGGTTGACACCGATCGCTCGAACGTGCGGATCGCGTCGATGGCGGGGCTGAGCGCGCGCCACGGCAACATTCTGTCGCAGCGCACGGACGAGTGGCTGGAGTCGGCCGAGGTCGGCATGTTCCTGTCGATGATTCCGGACGACGAGGCCAACGCGCTCGCGACGGATCGCTTTGCGCACGAGCTTGGGCGCACGAACGCCTACCAGCTTGCGCCGAGCGGGAAGCGCAAGGGCGAGTCGAGCCATGAGCACATCCGCGGGCGGATCCTTTTCGGCAAGGAGTGGACGCACGAGAGGCTGATCGGGCTGCTCGAGAAGGAGTGGGCGATCAAGGTCACGCCTCTGACCGAGGAGTTCACGTACGCGAAGTTCCGCGAGCGGTCGCCGGAGTCGGTGTCGCTGTTCGTGCTCGATGAGAAGTCGGGGTGGATGAAGCCACTGACGCATGTTGCGCCGGTGACGCCGGAGGCGGGGCAGATGCTTGTGAGTCTTGTGCCGCCGAAGAAGGAAGAGGGCACGCCGGAGCCGGCCGCCGCGCCTGAGCGTGCGGGGTGATGTGTCGGGGCGGGTCGGCGGTTCGGCGAGTCAGATCGGATCGAGCTATGGGGATGAGCCGCAGAGGGCCGGGGGCGGTTCTGCTGTGGTTGGTATCGGCGCGATCGGTTCGGAGAGATACGCGGCGAGCGCGGGCGGGAGTATGGCGAGGAACTCGGGCGGGAGTGGCGGCGGGTGATCGGGATCGTCGAGATCTGAGGTGTCGATGCCGAGCGATTGAGCGAGATGCTCGAGCTGGGCTGTGAGTTCGGCGAGCGTGGGCGAAGCCCCGGCCGCCAGCCCCGGTTCGGACGATACACAATCGGAACCGGGAGCTGGGGCCACGTGGCCCTGGATGGGTTGACACACATCGAGGGTGCCCGAATCCGTCAGCAGATCGGATAGGGGCGGCGTCGCGTGCGCCTGTTCGGCGGACGCGGGGGAGAGCGAGGAGGACTCAACGCGGAGGGCCGCGGAGGCCGCGGAGGACGCGGAGGAAGGTGAGGCGGGAGGGGGAGAGGAAGCGGTCCGCTCGCTGACGCTCACGGTTCTTTCGAGCATGAGGGAGCGGGCGCAGGCGAGGGCGTCTTCGTTGACGGGTGTGAGGCGCGCGAGGCGGTAGAGCATCCACGCGGCTTTGCGGGCGCGGTCGGAGGCGCGGATGTAGTCGATGTCGGCGAGGCGCGCGGGGTCGGACTCGATCGACTTTGAGAGGGTGAGGAAGTCTTCCATCAC